>CAMDSO010000045.1 GCA_945906935.1 Bordetella parapertussis | reverse complement strand
ATTGGCACTCGGCTTTGGCCTTGATCAGCAGTTTGCGCAGGGGACGACCTATGTCATGGCGGCACCGACCGCCGTCTTGGGACTGTGGCATTACCACCGGCACGGCAGTCTCGACCGGCGTTACGCCGTCGGCATCGCCATCGCCGGCTGTATTGCGGGTTACCTCGGCACGCTGCTTGCGCTCTATCTCGACCCGCAGCAATTGCGCCGCGTGTTTTCGATTTTTCTGCTGTTGCTAATCGGGTATATGGTGATTTCTGAATTGCCGCATTTCGCCCCGCGCGCCCAACGCAATCTGGTCGATATGCGCTGGTCGCCAGCGGTCGGCGCGTTCTGCGGTTGCCTGACCGGTTTCTTTACTATCGGCGGCGCGATTTGCGCCACACCGCTACTCACACGTCTGTTCGGACTCGTACAACAACGCGCGCAGGGTCTGGCCTTCGCCGCCATCGCACCGGGGGCGGTGGCGAGTTTTTTCACCTATTCCTATCACGACCGTGTGATCTGGCATCTGGGACTGCCGCTTTGTATTGGTGCGCTCGCGACCATGCGCGCGGGTGTGGCCATGGCGCACCGGCTACCCGAGAAAAAACTGCGCATCCTGTTTTATCTGCCGTTGGCGGCCACTGCCATCGCACTGCTCTCGCGCTAAGGCACTCAATCTTAGACGTCGGCGGCGTTCTTCGTTTTTTCCCGCGTTAACACGCCGCCGCTGCCCAGCATCAATGCACTGACACCGAAGACGGCAAACATACCAAACAGAGTACCGATACTACCGAAGATGATAGGCACTACCACGCGCGTCAGATTATTGATGGTGACACGCAGACCCATGATCTCGCCAGAGCGGCCTGCGACCGAATTACTAAAAGCCAGCGTCATCGTAATCGGCTGTCCGCAGCCGAGGCCGAGGCCGATCAAAAACGAAATCAGCGACAGCGCGACAACACCCTGAAAAAAAGGCAGCAAGATGAAGCCCAGTGCGCCAACATAAAAAGAATAGGCAAGTATCTTTTTCTCGCTGAGACGCGCGAGCATCAGCGGCATCACCAGGCGCGCCACAAAGGAGGCCGCCGCGAACATCGCCACGATGACGCCAATAGCCGACGCCGATATACCGATCGCGTGTCCGTAGACCGGCATATAAAACTGGTAGAGCTCAATGCCCTCGACCACCAGACTGCCGGTGGCCAGAATGCGCCACAAACCGGCATCCTTGAGGGTATGCAAAACGCTGCCCCCATCATTGGCCTCGCGTGTACCGGGTGGCAACGCGTGCCCCCATAGCGCCAACATCGACACCGGCAAGATCGAGATGAGCGCCAAATACATGCAGGTGCTGCCATACCCGACATGATCAATACCAAAGCCGACCGCTAACGGCCCGAAGAACGAGGCGATCGATTGGGACAGACCGAAATTGCTGAAATTTTGTGTGCGATTACTGGTCGTACTGATGAGGCCGATGAGATTTTGCAGCGAGACGTTATACAGGGCGAATGAAAAGCCCAGGATGCTGGCCGCCACAAACAGGCCGCCCATCCCCGGATAAAAATACGGCACCAGCATGGCGATACCGGTACCCATGGTGCCTATGATCAAGAGCCAACGCGAACCAAAACGGTCGGCCACCATCCCCACCGGCCACGACATGACGCCGGGGAACAAGGCAAACAAGGCCGCCAGTACACCAACCGTGATCGGTGTCGCGTCGAGGCTCAAGGCATACAAGGCAAACAGCACCCGCCCGGCACGCAGGCTGGTCATATTGCACAACGCCAGGGCAAGAACTAAACGGATCGACATGGCTATACCAGACCCACGGAACACGGCGCGCGCCGTTTCCGATCGGAAGACACCGATGGAAAGAGCCTATTGTAACCTTGTAAGCACGGTGACAGCCGCGCCAGCCGCCTCAATGCGCCCCGCCGTAATGTCTCATGGCGCCAAAGCACACGGCGACGGCTGGCTCGCCGACATGCTGATCCGCCGCCCTTCTTCTTTGCGCGAGCTCAAAATCAAAAACGGCGACACCTTTCCGCGCGAAGAAATTGCGCAAAGGATCGACGGCCGCACAATGACCAAGGCGCGCAGCCCGCACGAAATGCCGGCGTCGGGTGTGCGATCTCCAAGCGGGATATCGAATCAGCGCCGGGCGGCCCGCGCGAGGAAGACGAGATCACGATCAGCTACCGGATACAAGCGCTGGTTGAATATCTGACGACACTGAAGGACTAGCCCCCGCCTGGCTGGCAGGCGGAGGCCATCGGGGAAAACTATTTCACTTCAGACGCCAGGCGCTCGGGGAACTTCTTGAAAAATTCCGCATCGGCGTCTTTTTGTATCCATTCCGGCTTGGTATTCCACGACGCCGCATGGGAAGTCATCGCCGTGCCGTAACGCACCCGAAACAGCAGGCTGCGTTGCGGGCCGTTGATGTATTCATGCAAATCGCCGCCCGGGTGCACGACAAAGCCACCAGGCACGATATCAACGGTACGCTCGGGGGTGCGCATCTTGCCGCCGCCTTCAAGACAGAAATAAATTTCCGTCGCATCAGGATGACAGTGGTAGGCGCAAATCTGTCCCGGCTCCCAGCAGGCAACCGTCACGTCACCACCGCCAAAACGGCCGAGTATCTTTTCGACGTGCCTGTCGGCGCGCCATTCCTGCTCTTTCTTCAGATCGAATACATGCACTGCAGTCTCCTCCGGCACGGCACCGGTCGGCGCCCTGATATGGCAAACCGTGGCCCCTGTGATTAATCAATACCTACATATCCCAGCAAACCGCTGCAGTTTATCACTCCGTGGCGGCCTCGCCACAACCTCGATGGTAACCATGCCAGAGGTAAAAATCCGCCGCCTTACAAAAACGATGGCGAGAGTACGATCTCACTGGTGCGCTCGAGATCATCGGCCCCCATCTCTGCAATAATCCGCCGCGCCGAGGTCTCGATCTTGACACGATGCCGGGCAAAAATATCCAGGCATCCGCCAACCTGCATATGCGGAGCGCCGAGTTTCGTGAAATGCTCTTCGAGAGTCTTGCGGGCGATCAGGCAGCGCAACTGCCGGCCGTCGACGTCAGCGTGAAATACAACGCGTTCGAGTTTTTCCTCGTAACGTTCCTTGCCGTCAAAACTGACCTTGGCCATGCATGCTCCCGGGATTGATCGTGCGCGGACTCTACGCGCATGCCGGGATGAAGTCCGAAGTATTTTCTGCAATCACACCCTGCGTCCGCCTCAGTGAACACCGCCTGTGATCACCATCGCAATGCGTCTCAACGCCCCGCATCGAACTTGATGCCAATGCCGGTTAAGGCATCCAGTGTTTTCTGTCCGTAGGTGGCGGCGATGTCGTCCTGCAGTTCCGGCACGAAGGCGATGCGATCGCGTTGCTCTTCGGTGTGTATCTGTATCATCACCAGCAAACGCCCGGTCTCCTCGGAAATATTGGTAAAACTGCGTACTACACCGGGTGGCACCGAACAAAAATCGTTCGGTCCGATTGTCAGACTGTGTTCGCCGTGATCACCCCAGGAAATTCGGAAACGTCCACACAGGCAGAAAAAATTCTCAACCGTGTCCTCGTGCATATGCAGCGCCGCGCCATCGCCGGGCGGCGATTCGGTGATCGACAGCGCAAGCCCCGGCGCGCCCTTGATCGGCGCCATGGCGCTGCGCCCCGTATAGCCCTCGGGCACCATCAGCGGATAAACGCGCCGCGCCGCGATTTTCTCCAGCACCGCCAGCGGGATGCCGCTGGCATCCTGCTGCTGGGATTGGTAAGGCTGCAAATCGCTGAACTTCGCGCTGCGTCGCGCCATTGCTTCGACACTAATATCACGTGATTTCATGCATCCCCCTCTCGTTTTTAGTTACGCTTTACATTAACGCCTGCAACGAAGCCGGCTTGGTATCTACTGCATCGCGATCTTGGCGCTACGCGCAATCGCGCCATATTTATCCAGCTCACCCTGGATAAATTCGCGCAGTTTGGCCGGCGACAACGGATCAAAGCGCGCGCCGACTGATTGCAGATATTGCTGCGCCTTGGCCTCTTGAATGGCGGCGGTAAATTCCGCGTTGAGCTTTTGCACGATCGCCGGCGGCGTGCCCTTGGGCGCCATGAAGGCGTACCAGGCTTCGGCCTCAAAATCCCCGCTGCCATCCTCCAGCCATGACGGCACGTTCGGCATCGACGCCGCACGCTCGCGACTGGTCACCGCCAGCGCCACCAGCTTGCCCGCATTGATATGCGGCGCCAGATTGCTGATGTTGTCCACACAGATCTCCATACGCCCGGATACCGTCTCGATGATCGCCTGCGGCGTGGTCTTCAGCGGCACCAGCAACACATCAACGGCGTGCTTCTTCTTGAATGCTTCTTCGAGCAAGTGGCTAAAGGAGCCGCTGCCGGAATTCGCAAACGTCAGCTTGTCGCGATTGCCCTTTGCGTAGTCCACCACATCGCGTAACGACTTGAATGACTTACCCGGATGCGCAACCCACACCATGGGCAGCGAGGCATGCCGCGCAACCGGTTCGAGATCACGCAGCGGATCGTACGGCAGATCCTTGTAGACGAAAGGATTGATCGTCAGCGTAGAAATCGTCGTGAACAATATCGTGTAGCCATCGGGAGGGGCCGAAGTCACCGCCTGCACGCCAATAATGCCATTGGCGCCGGCTTTGTTATCCACCACGAACGATTGGCCAGTGCGTTCCTGCAAGGTCGGTGTAATCAAACGCACGATCGTATCAATGCCCCCGGGGGCGGAACTCACAATGATCTTCACCGGCTTGGCGGGAAAAGACTGCGCCACAGCCGTCGCGGTGAAACCGAACATCATGCTCAAAGCCGTAACCGCTGGCAGGCCGAAACCGGCTCTTACACTGATAAACATTTATTTCTCCTGTTAACGATGCGCTTGGACTAACAACAGCGCAAAACCACCTTCAATCTTTTTCGTTAGCATAACGCGCCACCCGTTTATGCGCAGCAACAACCTGCCAGCGCCGGATGCGACCGCCACCGATGACAGACCATCGCCTGCATCGCGCAACCTTCACGCTATTCAGCCGGGCATTTCACCCGCCATTCCGCTGGCGTCCGGCACCACACCAAAACGCGCCGCAATGCGCAGTAATTGTGCAGGCGTCTGCGCGCCGAGCTTCTGTCGGATCGACGACTGATAATTGGCAACGGTTTTCTGACTGAGCCCGAGGCGATCGGCAATGACGCCCAGCGGCTCACCGAGGGCCAGCATGCGCAGCACCTCAAACTCGCGATCCGACAACACGCCAAGCGCGGTGCCGCCGGACTGCAAGTTGCGCAGCGCCAGCATTTGCGCCACATCATCACTAAGAAACAGGCGTCCGGCCGCCACCGCACGCACCGCATTGACCAGCACCTCGGGCGCACTCGCCTTGGTGATATAACCCAGTGCACCGGCGCGCATTGCGCGCTCCGGGAAAATCGGCTCTTCGTGCATGCTGAACACCAGTACGCGGGCACGCGGCGCGCGTGCCAGAATACGTCGCAGCACCTCGATGCCACTGACATCCGGCAGCGAAATATCCAACACCACCACCTGCGGCGCATGGTCGCGGAACAGTTGATAAGCCAGTGCGGCGTTGCCGGCCTCGGCAACCACGCAGATATCAGCGTTGCGTTCGAGCAGACGGCGATAACCCTCGCGCACAACCGCGTGATCATCCACCAGCAACACGGTGATCAGTGCAGCCGCCGCAGTCATACCAAATCTCCAGCAGCGGGAAAGCGCGCGACGATGCCAAAGCCCTCACCGGGCGCGGTGGTGATCGTCATCTCGCCGCTCAGCGATTCCACCCGTTCGCGCATACCCACCAGCCCCAGCCCGGCGCGACCCCGCGACAAACGGGCACCGACGCCATCATCCTGCAGACTCAGGGTGACCATCGCGGCGTCACGGCTCAGACGCAGCACCACGCGGTGTGCGCGCGCATGCCGCGTGACATTGGTGAAGCCCTCCTGTGTCAGCCGGTAGAGCGTGATATTCAGCGCCTCGCCAAGCGTATCAAAATCACCCTCGAAACTGATACTGACCTCGATCTGCGGAAAGCGCGCACGCCAGCCGTCGGCGCAATGCTCGATCGCCGCCTGTAAACCGAGTTCGTCCAACCCCGGCGGACGCAGGCGCCGCATGATGTCGCGGATCACGCCGTGCACATGATCGACGATGCCGATAATCGAGCCAGCCGCACGCATCACCTCTGGCGCGAGATGATCGCCACCATCGCGGATGGCCACGGCGTCGATCTTGATCGCATTCAAATGCTGACCGAGTTCGTCATGCAACTCGCGCGCCAGGCTCTTGCGTTCGCCCTCCTGCAATTCAACATGCGAACGCGACAGGCGGCGGTTCTCTTCAAGCGCGCCGGCCAGCTCCTGCTGCAACGCCATGCGCATGCCCAACTCAGCGCGAGCCTCATGCATGCGCCGCCATGCAAACCAGGCCAGCGCCACGGCAACGAACAGCAGCACACCGGCGAATTCATCGATTTGATAGCGCTCCCAGCGTTGCGCCCAGACCAATACCGCTTCGCTCAACTCAAAATACACGCTCGCCACGGCAACCACCATGCTCGATAGCACGATGAGCAACAGATCCCGCCGTGCCGACGCAGCGCCCTGCCCGCTATTAACCGGGAGATTTTCATGATTCACGCCTTGCATTCAAACCCCTCCACAATCGGGAATTTCTCCCGACTCAATTCGGGAAGCATCCACCGAACGACAGCGTTCCACCGTGCAATACTTTTACGCTGGGAGACCGGCCTTTGTCCACCGGTGCCGGTGGTGTTTCAAAACCGTCTTGATCTACAAAAAAATAATAAGGCAATTATCCATGACCAACAAAACCCTGCGGGCTGCCCTGCCGCTGAGCTGCTGCCTTGCCGCTATCTGCGGTGCCAGCCTCGCGGCAGAAAACCCATCGCCCGCCCAGCGGATGCAAAGCGTCGATGTCATCAGCACCACGCCGCTGCCGGGCGTCGGCCTCGCGCGCGAACAAATCGCCGCGCCGGTGCAAAGCGCCACCAGTGCCGACATTGATCGCAGTAACGCGCTCGACCTGGCCGACTTCATGAATCGCAATCTGGGCAGCGTGCACATCAACGAAATGCAGGGCAACGCATTTCAGCCCGACGTCAACTACCGCGGCTATACCGCCTCGCCGCTGCTCGGCACACCACAGGGTATTTCAATCTATCTGGACGGTGTGCGTCTGAATCAGCCGTTCGGCGATGTCGTCAGTTGGGATCTGATCCCCAAAGCGGCGATATCCTCGATCAATCTGATGCCCGGCTCGAACCCCCTGTTTGGACTCAACACGCTGGGCGGCGCGTTGTCGATCCAAACCAAAGACGGCTATCGCAATCCGGGCACCGTGCTACAAACCACCATTGGTAGCAACCAACGTGCGAGCGCCGAATTTACCCACGGCGGTGCGACTGGCGGTATCGACTGGTTCGCCACTGCAAACGTTTTAAACGATAACGGCTGGCGCGATGAATCCGCGTCGCGTCTCGGCCAGTTTTTCAGCAAACTCGGCTGGCGCGGCAACACCACCGACGTCAAACTCACCTACGCCTATGCCGACAACACGCTCAAGGGTAACGGCCTGCAGGAGCAAAGATTCCTGCAGCGCGATTACGCCAGCGTGTACACCAAGCCCGACATCACCGATAACCGCTCACACTTCCTCAATCTGGCGGCAACACACGATGTCAGTGACTCGCTCATGCTGGCGGGCAACGCGTATTACCGCAAGATAAACACCGGCACTTACAACGCCGACATCAACGAAGGTTCGCTCAACCAGAACGTCTATGGCGTCGGACAAAATTCGACCAACACGCCGTTCCCCTCCACCAACTGTATCGCCGAGGTGATTGCCGCCCCCGCCGACCCGACCAATGCCGAACCGGGCGAGAAATGTAACGCGCTGATCAACCGCACCAGCACCGCGCAACAAAACTTCGGCCTCTCCGGCCAGGCGACGTGGCAGGCTACGCTGGGTGGCCACCGCAACCAATTCACCGCCGGTGGCGGCGTCGACGAAAGCCGGATCAAATTCAACCAGTCGACGCAGATCGGTTATCTCAACCCTGATCGTAGCGTGACCGGCCTCAATGCCTATGCTGACGGCGGCGTGACCGGTGGCAGCATCGATGGCGAATTCTTCGACAACCGCGTCAATCTCGAAGGACGCACACGCACCTGGAGCGCCTACTCCAGCAATACCACCTCGCTGCGCGAGACCTGGCATCTGACGCTCTCCGGTCGCTTTAACCGCAGCAACATACAAAACACCGACAATATCAATCCGGGGGGAGGTGCCAATTCGCTCGATGGTGACCACAACTTCAGCCGCTTTAATCCGGCCATCGGCATCACCTACACCCCGTCACGCGCACTCACCGCCTATGCCGGTTACAACGAAGGCAGCCGCACGCCGACGGCGATCGAACTCGGTTGCGCCAATCCGGCGCAACCCTGCCGCCTGCCTAACAGCATGGCCGGCGACCCGCCGCTTAATCAGGTCGTCACCAAAACATGGGAGGCAGGCCTGCACGGCAGCCTGACGGAAAACCTGCAATGGAATGCCGGCGTGTTTCGCGCTGAGAATGTGGATGACATCATGTTTGTCGCCGCGCCCAATCAGGCGTTTGGCTATTTTCGCAATTTCGGCAAGACCCGCCGTCAGGGCCTGGAGCTGGGTCTGCGCGGCCGCCAATCGCGTTTGACCTTCGGCGCCAACTACAGCCTGATCAACGCGACCTTCGAATCACCCGAGACCCTGACCGCCACCAACAACAGCTCAAACAACGCGGCGCTGCGCGGTGACGCCGAGAACGGCAGCATCAACATCAATCCCGGCAATCGCATCCCGTTGGTGCCACAACAGCTGTTGAAAGTGTTCACCGATTATCGCGCCAGCCCCGCGCTGACTATCAACCTCAATATGCTGGCCGTCGGCAGCTCGTATGCGCGCGGTAATGAAAACAATCAGCACCAGCCCGACGGCAGCCTCTTTCTCGGCCCCGGTAAGTCAGGCGGCTATGCGGTCTTCAATCTCGGCATGCAATACCAGATCGAACCGGCGCTGCGTCTCTCGGGCAGCATCCAGAACCTGTTCAACCGTGATTATTCAAGCGCCGCACAACTCGGCCCCACCGCCTTTGATGCAAATGGTAATTTTGTCGCACGTCCTTTTACGCCGCCTGCAGCGAATAACGATGTCATCCGCCACTCCACGTTTTTCGCGCCAGGTTCGCCGCGCACCGTCTGGATCGCCCTGCGCTATACGTTCGATACGCCCAAGCAGGCGAGATAAGCACTGGCGTTGCCTGCAACGCCAGTGCTGCCTTCAACTCTTCGTCAACCCTTCATCCCCCCTTAATCAACCCTTAACGATCGAACCCCAGGAGCGCGCAAGATAATCGGCGGTGCGCCAGGCCAGCGCCTGCGCCGTCAGTGTCGGATTACGCGCCCCACTGGTACCCATCACCGAGCCGCCGATAATGCCGAGATTGGGTACCTCGTGCGCAAAGGCCCAGCGGTTGACGACATTAGTCTCCACGTTGTCGCCCATGCGCGTGCCGCCATAGGCGTGGGTGGACGGCCCCATCGTGCCGGCCGGGCCCCGCTCAATCGCAATCGCGCCGGCCTCCTTGAACCATTGCGTCATGCGATCCTGAATATATGCGCCGACCCGCTTTTCGTTATCTTTGAAATCCGCCGTGATACGCGTCACCGGATTGCCAAGCGGGTCTTTCACCACCGGATCAAGATCGAGATAGTTGTCCTCGTAAGGCAGGGTAGTTTTTTGCAGATAGGCGATATTCCAACGATCGGCATTTTCACGCACAAATGATTTCCATGCCGCCCCCCAGCGCGGCGCTTTGCCGAAGGTGGTCATGCTGGCGGCGCCGATCGGCCGGCGATCGGAATACACCCAGAGGTTACCGCCGCCGATGAAATCAAGGCCCGCGTGATCGAAATTATCATCCGCATAGTTATCGACGCCGACACCCTGCGCGGGCATCCCGTACCAGGCATTGATGTCGAAGGGGAACAGCGCGGTCAACATGGAGCCGGTGTTGTGCGAAAAGTAATGCCGTCCGACCTGGCCGTGATTGTTCGCCAGACCGTTGGCAAAGGCCTTTGATTTCGACAACAGCAACAAGCGCACATTCTCATAGGTATAGCTGCCGAGCAGCACGACATCGGCGGGCTGAAAATACTCCTGCCCGCCCTTGAGGTAATACACCCCGCTCACCAAACCGCTGCGCTCGTCAACGGCAATGCGCAGCACATGCGCCTGATCGACCACATTAAGACGGCCGGTTTTCTGCGCGCGTGGAATGGTGCTGACAGCGGTCGAATTCTTGGCCTGAATGTGACAACCACCGCGACTGCAATAGCCGTGGTAGCCGCAGCCGGGCCGGCCGTCGTAGACCTGGGAATTGATTGCCGCTGGCCCCGTAAACGGGTGCCAGCCCAGACGCTTGGCCGCCGCCCCCATGCGTTCAGTGAACTCGGTGCCACGCAGCGGCGGCATTGGATACTCGCGCTGGCGCGGGCCTTCGAAGATATTGCCGGCTGGATCAATCCGCCCCTGCAGATTGCCGGCCTTGCCTGACACGCCGACCTCGTATTCCACCTTTTCATAGAACGGCTCGAGCTCTTCAAGACCGAACGGCCAATCCTCGACCGTCGAGCCTTGCGGAATACGCGCCTTGCCGTAGCGTTTAGTGGTTTCACTGGCAACCTTGAAATCCCACGGATTCAAGCGCCAGCTTTGCGCCCAGTAATGCATCGACGTGCCGCCCACAGCATTCATCATCGGATGCAGTGGAAAGCGTGGCGAGTACGGCGCTTTGTCGTTCGGCCTGTGGGTGGGAATTTCGCGATTGGCTTTTTGTACGGACCGCGGCCAGCCGCGGAAATTATTGCTCACTTCATCTGCGGCAAACTCAGTCGCATCGAGCCAGGTGCCGGCTTCGAGTCCGATGACATTCAGCCCCGCCCGCGCCAGCGGCAAGACCGCCACACCGCCAACCGCGCCGAGACCGATCACCACCACATCGGTTTTTTTAAGATTAGTGGCCATGACCGCCGCCTTTCGGAAGATTACTATCAGCGTAGGCCGATTGCCGGTACGACTTCACCTTCACCCCCATGCGCTGCTCCTCGGGCGCCACCGCCATGCGTAACCCCGGATAACCGATCAGGTCCCAGCCGACAAAACCGGCGTTGCCACCATATGCAGGGTCGCAAAAGGTACCCTGCAGAGTGTGGCCGAGCAGCAAATTAAAGAATGCTGCAGCGTTAGTCGTAAACCCTGCGGCGGTGTTTTTCTCCAGGGCACTCAATAGCGCATCCTGATCGTCCGCCGACAGCGCAACAAAAGCCGCCCCCTTGCTAGCCAGCGCATACGCGTCGAGTGCGGCCAGGCCTGCCGTATAAGCCTTACGCGCGCTGGCCAATGCGCCGCCCAGCGCACGGTCGATATATTCGGCCGCCCGCGCCTCTTTGGCACCGGGCGATTGCGCGTCGGATGGAATCAAACGCGCCACGATGGCCTCGAGCATCCCGCGTTCGGCAACGCTCAAGGATGGTGCTGACAATGCAGGCGCTGCGATACCCGCCGCCTGCGCCTGACACGGCGCGAGAACGGCGGCGGGCAGTGTCACAGCGACACCGATCGCGGCAACCGACTTTAACGCCTGACGACGGCTGTCGTCATACTCATGAGGCATGGTGATCCTCCCCGGTTCGATTTTTTTAGGATTTTTTGTTTTTTTATTACTTCAAAACAATATGCCATTGTCAAGCCGCAGTCAAGCAACTCACGCCCCACCCCCAATCTCGTATACTCAACGAATGTAATATTTTTCAATGAAATTCAAGGCGATTCCGTAATGAAACATCCAAGAAGACGATGGCTGGGCATGAGCGCAGCGCTCGTCGCCACGCAAATGACGGGCCTGCGCAGCGCCCTCGCCGCAGGATCGGTAAAGAAAGGCGTCTATCGTATCGAGGGGAAAGTATTGGTGAACGACTCACCGGCACGTGTTGGCATGGATATCAAAGCCGGCGACTCGATTGCCACAGGGGCCGCCAGCAGTGTGGTCTTCGTCGCTCACAAAGACGCATTTATATTACGCGCCAACACACGTATCGAGACACAAGGCACTCTTGGCGAACTCATCATCTCCGGGATGCGGATCGTTACCGGGGCGGTGTTGTCGGTCTATGCCCCGGGCGAACGAAAAACCCTTTATACGACGACAGCAATCATCGGCATCCGAGGCACCGCCATCTATATCGAGGTCGAAGCCGCACGCGCCTACGTCTGCCTCTGCTATGGAGAAGCCGATATCACTTCGACCGCCGACCCTGCCATACGCGAAACACTGCGCACGACTCATCACGAGCAGCCGCGTTATGTGATGGGGCCAGGCGCAGCGGAAATACTGCAACGCGCACCGATGATTAATCACACCGATGCGGAATTAATCATGCTCGAAAGCCTGTTCGGACGCAGTGTCCCCTTCCTAAACTCGCCAATGCGATATTGAGGACAGCACCCACGGCACGATCAACGCACAGCGGTCAACCCAATCCGGGTTAATGCAAGTGCCGCACTGCCTCCCAATCAACCATTTGCGCTGGAGCCGCCCATCAATCGGCAATGTTTTCGCCCTCTGGCAACTGCCGCCTGCCTGATTGGACCGTCATTGCTAGCAGTCGCACAGGATAGTTATCCAAACCACTCCGTATGGTAGTGCCTTATACGCCGGGTGGCATCACCGATGTCGTGACGCGCATCTATGCCCAAGAGCTCGCAAAAACGTTCAATCAAAATATACTGGTGGACAACCGGCCTGGTGCTAACAACATGCTGGGCGCTGAAACCGTTGCCCGCGCCTCCGCCGAAGGCTACACCCTGCTGGGAGTGATTGCCGCGCGCGCCGCCAACCAGACGCTGTATCCGAGTGAGAGAATGGTGGCACCTCTGTAGCCTGGAGAGCTTAAGCCGGGGCAGATTACAGTGGTTTTTTTGAGAATATGTAGGGCAAGCAGCTTAAACTACAGTCTACGTGAAAAACCTTCCAAGCCAACTCAATTCTCTTGACGTATGACATCTTGATACCATCTACAAACATCAGCCTTGAGCGTAACGTCGGCCCGTCCAGGTTAGATTTTATTGTCGCAGCAATCATTTCGGATTTGAGCTGTGGCCACCACGTCGATTTGCACACCAAATCTTTGAAAGCTTACGGTGCAGCAGCTACCGCTGGTTTGCTGCCGGGGCTCACTGACGCCAAGCTACGCGCTGTGACACTGTATGCACTACAGCATTGTTGGGATCCGAGCGCTTTGGAACCTGTTGCAGCATTATTGGCGGATCCAGATCTTAATACCCGACAAATGGCGGCTATTGTCGTTGGCAAAAATGCTGGTCTTGCTGAATTGGCCAGATTAAGCAAAACACTGCTTGACGATCAGCGTCCAGAAATTGCTGGGCCAGCCTACGAACGTCTGGAAGCGGTAGAGCCAGATCTTATGCGCACCGCAAAAATAATTACGCAACCAGTGCTTTGGGCGAATATTTCCAAATTTTTGCCTCGATATTATTCGCCTTCATTGACAAAACACACTCGGCAGATGCTAGGCGACGACAATCTCCGTGTTGCACTCCCAGCAATTGTGTCGTTGATCAACCAGAATGATGATTCCATCGAAACACGAACTCGTATAGCCGCAGCATTGCGCGAGGTTATTGCGGAGCTCCGTGAGTTTTCTGCAGAGTATCTTTTATGGCACGGCACCCTTGGAGAGACGGGATTTCTCGAAGAGGCCATAGGCGCAGAGAGCGATAGCTATGCGTTGGCGGCAATGTCGTGTGCGTTAGAGGCAATTAAACACCGCAATACTTCAATAAATAACGCATGCGACAAAGCCAGCAAACCGAAAATAGAAGAACCATCCGCAGCTTATCAGCGTGCTATAAAAATTCTGATTGACGCGGCCACTCCAGACGACAGGCAGCAAGCGTTCGAAATTTATTGCCATGCGGAATCAGTGGAGCCGTTGGCCGCCCACGCCGAGGGAGATGTTACGCAGGAGTTTATTTTCAGAAGGGTATCTCGGCTTCAACTACAAGCAAAATTATTTTCTATCCCGACAGAAAAATTCTTATACGCCTCAAATAAAATTGATCGAATTGTCGAATTTCGTGATGACTTTTGCGGCGAAATGGCACCTGAATTAATACCCCCGGTTCGGGATTATTTTGATACAAAACGACGTTCCTTTGGCCATGTTGAGAAGGAGACCGATAATGTTTTCGGAGGCCTCGTGCATGTCGGTGAAGACGTTTCTTGGTACCAGGATCATCAGACCGTGGTTGCCGTGGCCAACGGGCTTGTTCGTCATGTGAGTTGTCAGGCGTCTTGGGGGTTTATGGTAATCATCGAGCACTGCCATCCGTCTGGAGAGCGCTTCTGTTCACTGTATGCTCATTTAGGCCCATATGTTTGCGTTAAGCCTGGTAAATACGTCCGGATGGGCCAGAAAATTGGCAGTATCGGCCGCAGTTTTTCATGGGAAAACGGGGGTTACTTTTCACATCTGCATTTCGCAATTCACATCGGTTGGTATTGGCAGATTTACAGGACCGGCAGCCTCGTCGATGCGAGGATCGACGGCAAATGGTATTTGGGGCGAGTCGTACAATCGGATATCAGTGAAACGTTTTTGGAAATCCAGGCCCGGCATGGCATGCGGCTGGTAAAAAAGAAAACGTCATGGATCAGCGGCTATATATCCAAAGATTATTGGCTGCAGAGAAGTCACGGATGGGTACATCCGCAAAAATTTCTCGAGGGTAGATTGGCTCCATTCTCAGGGCCGGTTTAAACCCCTTCAAAAATGATATGCGCACCAGCGCGATTGTGACTGTGCGGCAGATGGACAGATGGTTAATATCCATGCTGAGTCAATCGAACGTGCTGTTCGGATCAGAATTAGTTAACCTAAAAGGAAACGTTGTGAAAAAAAACGATCCCGGTGATACCGAACGAGGGGGCAGTGATGCGTGAAGATAGTGAGCATCCTGAAAAAAAAACTCGGAAACGTAAAGTCAAGCCCACCCCCGAAGAACTGAAAGACGCATACGACAAAGGATACGCCGATGGGGCGAGAGATATGGAGCGCCGCATCTGGCAGACACAAATGCTACTGATGACCACGGGCGGCAATGGCTAAGATAATTGAAGATAATAACGATCACCAGTCGCGGCAAAATTAGTTAAACGGGCGCGAGGCGCCTCCAAATCACCGGCGCAGCGAGGGGAGAGCCCCCGTTAGCGGAGACGCGCCGCCACCCGGCCACCTTGGGGGTGTTCGACTACCCCCATCGCATTGCCACCCCCGTTGATCCAGCGGCCTAAACTACCTCCTTGGCCAACACATTGTGACGCCTCATTCGCTATCTTCAGAGCCGCCGGGCTTGGAATCTTAGGACGACCGTACAAGTAATCCTCGAGAGCGTAACTCTTCGGAACGGTGTACTTTCCCGAGTAAGCCCCCATGATATTCTTCCAATATTGCAGAATCGTCAGAGTTACTATATCTTTTTTAGGTGCCCGTGTATTTTGCCAGACTGGAATGTTCAAAATGTCGCTGTTGCAGCAGATGCTGACCTGCGGGTTAGGAACCCTAAGATCGTCGATGACAACAATCGAGATATCTGTAACTCGCGGCAATGTCGTTACACCATCCCACTCTTTTTTATTATAGGCGGCTACCATTGCGTAAAGAATATTTGGCAACTCTGCGTAGGTAAAAATGGAGTTATCTCGGAACCCATAATGAACGACTGCCGTCATATGACCTCTCGCCTCACTCCCTAAGACCCCAGATACTCCAGCAAAATAATGCTCTGTATTCTTTCCAGTAGCGTCGTTCCACTGAAACTGCTGATTTATATACTTGACATCAGTAGTTGCCTCCAATTGCCCAAAATTACACCCGGGTAACTTGTTCCACTGGTCCACTTTCTTGGCCAGTGCCATCTCATCCACGCCATTCCAAAAAATACTTCCACTTTCAGGAGTATCGACTGCCGTCAACGCAATAATTTCATCTAGTATCGCCTTCTCCCGGGCAGCTGCATTTGCGCCCGTAATACGCAGCGCATCGCCCTCAAGATTGGTGTCCCACCCCGTTCGATGGTCGTGCACTTTCCGATCGCTAATTCTACTCAAGCCACCCCTAATCGCATCCACGCGAGCCGCTGTATGCAGCTTGGACCCTCCTCTGGTCGCACGGTTATTCATGTTCGTCGCTGCTTGGCTCAATTCATCCTTGAACCCCCCTGAGCGTAGAGTATTCATAGCACTGCCGGCAACCGTCGTGTTTATTTTGCTCGCGACTCTTCTCAGCCAGTAACACTCGAGTTCGCCCGAGTATCGTGGATACTTGTTGTTTAGCTCTACATACACAGGCCAAGGCAAAAGGCTTCGGTAATTTCTCGGTACACAGTATTGCCAGGCGAAATCGAGTTCCCAGTGTTTAGCTTTTGCTTTATTACTCACATCATAATTAGGCATCCTGGCTCCCTTCAAAAGTTAGATACACACGTAGTTTTTATTTCAGAATTTCATGAAATTTTACAAAAATAGTGGACTAATTTTAAAAAATATACGAACAATCTAATAAATCTAATAAATTATGCCGATTAGAAAGTATCGTCAGCTTGACTGTTTTATGGAAAACGGCGTGCCGCCGAAACGTTGTTGTTGCGCGATGTTTTTCGAGAATTTTGCGGCCGAGGACGATTTGGCTGACGTTCATTTCTAATAAGGTAAATTATTACTTTTTAGTGCCACTTGATAAAACGAGAAGTGACGACCTCGACGCTTAATTTTATTTAAAAATTTTCATAGTGTAAATATTTTCTATCGATCAAAACATTGAGCCCAACAATACTTCTGCCGCGAGAAAAGAAATAATTTACTTGGACTAAGTCTTCATCTCGCAGAGCAAATAGTTAATGTGTTTCATTTTTTGTTACTTTTTCAAAATATCGGAACTCTAAATGCTGCATTTAGGTGCATAAATGCACAAAAACGGTGCCAATAACAGTCAGCAACCAACCGGATCGTTTGAGCAAAATCCAGTGTAAAGGGTCGCTTGATGGCAACGCCCAGACCCGATGAGGGGTAGGTCCTTGGCCCTGCAGCAATGGCTCGCTTCGAACCCGTGCAGAATTTTAATTTCTAGTGACAGTTGCTGCGGCCTGATTCGCAACACAGAAGCGGTTCTGCACAGGGGCCGACGAGCCCACGCGGCCTGCGCTCGCGTGTAGCGCTCGGAGTGAGTCGATTGGGGACGAGGTAGGGCTCAAAGAGTCATCGCGAGCGCCAAATTTTCACAAAACGTCGCGTGAATGCCCGGCTGGCGATATAGTTGTCGAGGATAAAAAAGTTTTTTTACACACTGTTGTATGAGAAGGAGGCGGCGATGTTTCGTAAAAAGCGCATGATCGGTACTGTTGCTCCCGCGAAGGCGGGAACCCATAGGGAAGTGCGAGCGGCAAGACGGTTGTGCGTTCCCGCCTTCGCGGGATTGACACGGTGCTGGTTCGCCGCGTTGTGCATGCTGGGTTTTAGCACGGCCAGTATTGCCGCTGACTGGAAACCCGAAAAAGCCGTGGAGATCGTGGTGAACACGCCGCCGGGCAACGGCCCGGACCGCACGGCGCGCGAGATGCAGAGCATCCTGCAGGACAAGAAACACATCGACGTGCCGGTCACCATCGCCAACAAACTCGGTGGCGGCGGCGTAGTGGCATACACCTACCTGAATTCGCGGCCCGGCGATGGCCACACGCTGATGATTGCGTCAAAGGCGCTGCTCACCAATCACATCGCCGGACGTGGACCGAGCTACACGGAGTTCACACCGGTAGCGCATCTGTTTGCCGAATACATGGTGATCACGGTCAAGCCCGATTCACTGATTCTCAGTGGCAAAGATCTGGTGGGGCGCGTGAAAAAAAATCCACAGAGTGTGAGCTTCGGCATCGCGACCAGTCTCGGCAATCCGATTCATCAGTCGGTGGCAGCGCCGTTGCGTGCCGAAGGTGTCGAAATCAAAGCGCTGCGCAATGTGGTTTTTAACGCAGGCTCGGCATCGCTGGCGGCGATGCTGGGCGGTCATATCGATGTCGTGCCCGTCACCGCTGCGCTTGCGGTGCAACTTGCCGCCAGCAAGCAGGTGCGTATGCTCGCGGTGTCCTCGCCGAGGCGACTGCCGGGACCACTGGCGGATGTACCAACGTGGCGTGAACTGGGTTACGACGCCGTGGTGTCGCAGTGGCGTGGTGTGGTGGGGCCCAAGGGCATGAGTGAGGCGCAGGTAGCGTTCTGGGAGCGCATTTTGAAGCGCCTGACCGATACCGACGAATGGAAGCATGACATTGACAGCAATTTCTGGACTGCCGATTTCGCGGGCGCGCGCGAAATGCGCAAGCTCATGGACCAGGATCATGCGTCGCTCAAAGGCTTCCTGAGCGATTTGGGTCTGACAAAATAATTGTTGAAAGAGAATACTTACGATCTGGCGTCGGCGTGGCTTTCAGCGCGGCTGGTGTTGCCGCGCAGGCGTAAACGCGCGAGATGCCAGCTAGCCGAAATGCACCTGTCGCATCGCGCCGGGGCCGCGCGCCGGACAGAAAGTGCTGAGCCTGCGAACCGGAACCGGCCGGGATAAAACAACACCACAGCCCTGTGCGCCGATGCGCACGGCTTTAGCCTGCACGCCGCGGTGCGTTGTGGCGCTCATCAGTACAAGTAACTCGAACGCCTGTGCCGCTACTCATCTCATCAATGCCATCCTGCAGGAAAACCATCTGGCATTTCCGGGGTTTCAATTCGACTCGCCGGTGATGAATGCCTACCGGCTGCGCGCCCCCGACGACCGCGCACGCATCAATCTCGATCACTAGAATGTCTGCGAACGCGAATACCCGAACACTTCCTTCGGTATGCATCAGGGCTGGATGTAGAAACGCTGAGGGGGTGCGGCCGCGAAGGAATGGCGCCCGCTCTCGGCAAAGCGCGTAGCCATGCCCTCATTGCGGCGTACTCGATGTTGCATGCATCCGCGACATGTAGAAGCTGCGCAAGCGCTATGCGCAGCAGGCGTCGCAGCAGGCGTCGGTGACTCCGGACCGCAGGCCCGGCATTGTTATTTCACCAACCCCAATTCGACCAGTGCAGATTTGAGACGCGCATATTCGGCGTTAAGAAACTTCCGCATGCCGGCACTGTCTCGGTAGGTATTGCCCCAAAGATGGGTTTCAACATCCTTTTTCCATTCGTCCGTCTCGACGAGTTTCGCAAACGCACCATCCCAATAGGCAAGCTGGCCGGGGCTGAGGCCGGTCGGTCCAAGGATGCCACGCCAAGTGTCGACCAAAGCATCGACGCCCTGCTCCTTCCAGGTTGGTGATGTCGCAAGGACACCGCCGAGACGCTGCGGCGCGGTAACGCCGAGCACCCGCAGTTTGCCAGCCGCCACCTGTTCCGCAACCTGATCGGACGGACCCGCAGCCACATCGATGTGGCCGCCAAGAATGGCCGTGACGTTTTCAGCGCCCGACTTGAACACTACCGTCTTCAATCGGCGGATATCCACACCACCTGCTTTCAATACGATGCCGGTGCCGATATGTGTGGTACCGCCGATGATGCTACCGATGGCGATGCTAAGCCCCGCAGGGTCTTTGCGTAGACGCTCAATCAGGTCACGCCCGGACTTCAAGGGTGAATCGGCGCGCACATAGAGCACAAGATACTCGCTCATCAATTGGGCGACCGCGGTGAAATCGGTATGAGTGCTCTTGCTGGTACCGAGTATGTGGTTGGTCAGAAGTGTAGGGGAGGTGACGATCAGGTAATGGCCATCTTTTGCAAACTGCGAAAGATAGGCATATCCAACTGCGCCGCTGCCGCCGGGCTTGTTCACCACCGCCCCCGTCAACGGCAACACTTTCTGATCGCGCCAGATTTTCTCGACGGTGCGCGCGGTGCGGTCAAGACCGCCGGCGGGGCCGGAGGCAACGATGATTTCAACATTCTTGTCGGGCCGCCACTGCGCCTGCGCCGCGCCAGAAATGCAAAATGCGGCCAGCATAGCGGTCAACAACGCGGACACGGAAGAGCGCCCCGGCCGCATTCGTCCAATGGCGCCTCGCATACAAGACCAATCGAAAGCGTTCATGGAACAACCTCCCTACGGGATTTTGCGACGTTAACAGCTGTTTTTCAGATGGGCGCTGTTATCCTAGCATGCGCGACATAATGCCGATTCAAACAGGGGGAGAAAATCATGACGACATCAGCAGGTTGTACTCTAACGGCCGTCGGACAATGCATCATCAAGGAAGACATCCTCGCCTCGACCGCGCCGGATTTTCAGGAGTTGCTGGCCCTCACGCGCGGCAGCGACTTCTGCTTCACCAGCATGGAGGGCACCATCCAAAGCTGCTACGGCGGCTGGCCGATGAAGCCGGCGAAACTCACTCATGCCTCCGATCCGCTGGTGCTCGACTGTCTGAAATCGATGGGGTTCAACGTACTCTCACTGGTTAACAACCATGCGTGGGACCTTGGTGCACCCGGGATTCTTTCGGCGATCGCCGAAGCTAATGCACGGGGCATTCCGCACGCCGGCATCGGCGCTGACCTGCAAAGCGCAACACGCCCGGCAATCAGTGTCGCTAACGGCTGCCGTGTCGGCATGGTGGCTATGGATGCCGGACCGCAGGGCGATCATGTCTATGCCACTGACGCCACCCCGCAACTGGCGGCGCGTCCCGGCTGCAATCCGCTGAATCTGCTGACCACGCTGGTTGTCAGCGAGGACGAACTCGCAACGGTGCGCGCGATGAGCGAAAAACTGAATCACGAAACGCGCAAACAGTCAGATCGCAAAGTGGGCTATCGGCAGATGCCGGGTGAGGGCTTTGAATTCTACGGGCTGCGTTTCGCCACCGGCAGCACGCACGAAGAGCGGCGCGAACCCGTTGCCGAAGACGTCAAGCGCAACCTCGACGCGATCGCCGAGACGGCGCAGCGGGCGGATTTCGTGATTGCTTATATCCACCACCATCATTGGGAGCCGCGCTGGGAAATCCCGCCACGCTGGTTTCAGCAGTTTGCCGAAGCCTGTGTCGATGCCGGCGCACACATGGTGGTGAGCCATGGTGTGCCGATGCTGCAGGGCATGGCGCTCTACAAGGGCGCACCGCTTTTCTACGGGCTCGGCAATTTCATTTTTCACACTTGGCAGGCGCGCCGCTACGAGGATGAACGCATTTGGCAGAGCGTGGTGGCGAAGGTCAGTTTCGATGGCAAAGCCGTCTCGGGTATTGAAATTGCTCCAATCGTGCTGGGCGGCCAGCGCGCACTGGAAACCGCGGATTACGACGCACGCCGCGTGCCGCATCTCGCACGTGGCGCCTACGGCGAAAAGATCCTGCAGCGCTTCGCCGGAATGTCGGCACCGTTCGGCACTCGCATCAATATCACAGGCGACCGGGCGACAGTGCTTTGTGGCGGAGATTCGTGAGAATATTGCCGGAGAATAAAATCAGGCACCGCTGGCAACGGCGCCGCGAATTTCGCATCACACATGGAGGTAACGCTTGGACACAACGATCAAGGCGGAATGGTACGATCTCGAAGACGCCGAGCGGGAGGATTTTCTGGCGTGGCTGCACGGACAGCACTTGCCAGCGTTGCAGGCGCAGCCGGGGCATATCTGGATCGGTCACTATATCCGGGCACCGCGCGCCGCCCACGACACCAACCCGCCGGGGATCCCGGCGCGCGTGGAAACCGACGATCCCAACGTGCCGCGCGGATCGCAGTATCTACTGGTGACGGCGGCGGCCTCGCCCGATGTGTTCTTCAATCCCAACCTTGCCGCAGCAGCGGACGCCGCAACCATCTCCATGCTAGCCAAACGCCGGCAGTACCGATTCTGCATCTTCCTGGAAGAGACGCGGGTCAGCGGCCCCGATTGGTATCGCCATCTGCCCGGCACCGGCGCGCCGCCGGCGATCCAGCTCGGCAACTACCAGACCCGCACCCAGGCCGACGACATGGACCTCGGCCTGTGGTACCGGCAGATGAAACTACCGCAAGTAACACGCGCGCGCGGCTGCATTGGCGCGCGCAAGCTGGTGTCGATCGTCGGCTGGGCCAAACACGGCATCCTCTACGAGTTCATGGAAATGGACACAGATGAGGAAAATTTTGAGAAGCGCTTTCGCGACGCCGGCTTGAACGAACGCTGGCGCGGCCGCCACGTGCTCGATATCGTCGTCCATGCGCCCTTTGGCCCGCATGCGGGCCGCCGTATCTGGCCGCCGCTCTAACAAACAAAACGAAACGTTCCCAGGAACGGCGCGCGGCCGTGCGACGATTGGGTATCGGGCAATTTCGGGAGAAGCCAGGCATGTTGCCAAATTCGTTCTGCAAATACATTGCGCAATTGCTGGCGCTGATCGGTGCCGTGTTTGTGATGCCAATGGCGCATGCAGGTGAGGCGCCCTATCCGAGCAAACCGATCAGGCTGATCGTGCCGGCAACGCCGGGCGCCGGCACCGATGTGATTGGCCGCGTGCTCGCGCAGAAATTTGCCGAGTCGTGGGGTGTGCGGATGGTGGCAGACAACCGGCCCGGTGCCGCCGGCACACTCGGCACCGCAATCGCGGCGCGCGCCGCCGCCGATGGCTACACCCTGGTGATGGGCGCGATCGGCAGCCATGCGGCGGCACAGGGGCTGTACCCGCAACTGCCCTACGATCCGCTTCGCGATTTCGCGCCAGTAGTATTGGTCGCGCGCGCGCCAAGTGGCCTGCTGATCAACGCGACGTTGCCGGCAAAAAGCGTGAAAGAACTCATCGCGCTGGCCAAAGCCAGCCCCGGCAAACTTGCGCATGGCTCGGGTCTGGACGGCACGCCTGCGCACCTCGCCTCGGAGATGTTCCTGCACGCGGCAGGGATCAAGATGCTGCGCGTGCCCTACAAGGGCCCGGCGCAGGCCATGACCGCCATCGCCATGAGCGAAGTCAACATGGCAATCCAGGGCCTGTTGACGGCGATGCCGTTTGTGCAGGGTGGCAAGGTGCGCCTGCTGGCCACCACTGGCACGCGCCGCTGGTCGGAACTGCCCGAAGTACCGACGGTCGCCGAGGCGGCGCTGCCGGGCTTCGAGTTTTATCTATGGTACGGCGTGCTCGCGCCGGCCGGCACGCCGCGCGCCATCGTCAACAAACTCAACGCAGAAATTGCACGGATCACCGCGCTGCCCGATGTCATGGACCTGCTGCGCACACAGGGCGTCGAGATCGCGACTGGCTCGGCCGATGAGTTTGCACGTTTTCTGCAGCAGGAGGTCAGCCGCTGGAAAAAGGTCATCGCCGAGACGGGGCTGCGCGTGGAGTAATTGTCGGGCTTGATAGCCTCAAGCCCGACATCGTAGCAGTCGAATTCTCGACTCGCGAGACCGCGCAATCGGTGCGCAACGGCGCGGGTTCACGCTGTGCAGCTTCGCCTAAATTCGCTTGAATGCATTTGCCAACGCAAACTCAGACGCCGCGATCGCTTTGGCGCGAGCATCGACAGCGTCCTGCCATTTGACGTTATCGCGCCGGCGCGCGGCGATCATGCGTTTGACTTCTTTTTCGGTGGGACCACCCAAGCCGCTGCGTGCGCGCACGAAGGCCGCGGGCTCGATAGCACGCAATCGCGGCTGCCCGCGCGTGCCGCACCTTCCGACCCGCGCTGCCGGGGCGCTTCGCAACGGGCGTCGCGGAAAATCATGCAGTCCCCGGGGCGCGCCGCCCTGCGCTCAGGCGATGTCGGGAGCGGGAATCTGCTTGCACCGCACGCCGAAAGAGCAATTTGGGTCATTTCTCGATTAGACCGATGCGCCTGGCCAACTCGGCAAAGGATTTGATGTCGGCACGAATGATCCGGTCGTGCTCCTCGGGCGTGCTGGGTGCGATGTTGTACGCCAGGTCCTGAAGCCGTGCCTTGACGTCAGGGAGATCGAGAATTCGCACGACCTCTTTGCTGATCTGGTGGCGGATGGGTAGCGGCGTTCCGGCCGGCGCCATCACCGAGTGCGATCCATCGACGCCGAAGCGCGGTAGCACCTCGACGATCGCCGGCACGTCTGGCAAAAGCGGCGTGCGCTGCGGTGTGCTCACCGCCAGCGCCAGCAACCTCCCGTCTTTGATGAAAGACAGCCCGGCGCTCAAGCCGACGAGGCAATACTGCGTACGGCCGCCAAGGACTTCGAACAGCGCATCCGGCGTTCCCTTGAATCCCACGTGCACGGCGTTGATGCCCGCCGCAAAGTTGAACCGCTCGGCGCTGATGTGCGTGCTGCTGCCGCCGCCGCCTGAGCTGAAAAAAATCTTGCCTGGCCTGGCGTTCGCGAGCGCGATGAAGTCCTTCAATGTCTTTACACCCAGTGCGGGCGCGACCGTGAGTACGCTGGTGCTCTGCCCGATCTGGGCGACGCCCGCGAAATCCTTGATCGGGTCGTAAGGAAGGCTCGCCGACCGTAGCGCCGCGCCGATCGCAAACTGTGCCGAGATCAAAAGCAGCGTGTGGCCATCGGGCGTAGCCTTGGCGACGACGTTTGCCTGCACGGTGCCCGCTCCTCCGGTCCTGTTTTCCACCACGACTGGCTGCCGCCAGCTCTCACTCATCGCCGGCGCCAATGTGCGCGCAAGCATGTCGCTCGGGCTGCCGAAGGCCCCAGCCACCAGGCGGACCGGCTTGGTTGGAAAGCTATGCTTGGTTTGCGCGAACCCCGGCGCAACTGTGACGGCAATACCTGCCGCAATTAATAATGCAGATAGTATTCGTGAACCATGCATGGAACATTCCTCCAAAAAGAAACAGGAAAATCAATGCGAATATAGGCAATTCAAACTATCTTTTCCGCTATTCGCGACTATATATAAAGCTCTGCTAGAGCTTAACGACGCGCTCGCCATTGGGAAGGCCGATCAGCCTCAAGGTCGAGCACAGGGCTTGGGGCTCAAGCCAACGCGGCCCACAGCCGCCTGGCCAGGTACGATCCGCGCGGTGCGTGCATGAGATTACGCACAAAGCGGTCGGACCATGCCTTCATTTCGGGATCGGCCAATTCATGCTTGAGGAAGTCTTCGTTTCGCATTTCAAGAGAAACGAACTCGTAGAGCACGCCGTGTTTGGCCCAGCCGGCAACCGACGCCAGCCGGCGCGTGCGCACGCATCCGGGCAGGGTTGCCATTGCCCGCATGCGCCACTGGGTGTACCAGGCGTGCATTTCCTCTTCCTGCTGCCAGGTGCAGTTATAGCTGCCGACCTGCAGACACGGCGCTGGCAGCATGCCCTCGGTGTAATCCTTCGCTGCAGGGCCTTCGACCCGGGTGATTTCGGTCGTCAGACTCATGCGCTCCCCGATACGCAGCGCGAGCATTTCACGGTCAGCCGCCGGCAACGCGGCGTTGTACGCGTTCGGCGCAGGATTGCCGAATACCACCGGATCGCCGGCGCCGACCAGCAGAATATAACGATCCCCCGTTGGCACCACCGGGTCGGTACACCGCTTGGCAATGTGTTCGCGCGTGGTCACTGGCCGTTCGCTGCGCTCGACCGAGGCGTAATGCGCAGCCCACAATATACCCGGGCGTTTGAGCAACGCCGGCAGATATTCCCGGTGACACCAATCGAGATAGGCCTCGCGTCGCGCTTCAGGCAAATCGTACCAGGTAATCCAGAGCCCTCGATCCATGTGCAAGCCTCGCTGTTTTCAGTCTGTACGCACGCCGGCGCTCTTGATGATCTTGCCCATGCGCATCATGTCGGCGCCCATCGTCGCCGCAAACTCATCCGCTGTGCTGCCGACGACTTCCGATCCGGCGGCAAAAAACCGCTCCTTCACCTCGGCTCGGTGCAACACACGCACGATTTCCTGGTTTAGGAATTTGACCACTGCAGCCGGCGTCTTCGCCGGCACGAACACGCCGATAAGCGTCATCGATTCGTAACCGGGAACCGTTGCCGACAGCGGCGGCAATCCGGGTAGCAGGGGCGTAGGCCCGGAACTGGTGACGGCGAGCGCAATGAGCTTGCCCGATTTGGTATGCGCAACCACCGAGGGTGGTGTGGCGAACATCATCTGCACCTGTCCGCCAAGCAGATCGTTCATCGCCGGGCCGCCGCCCTTGTAGGGAACACGCACGACGTCCACACCGGCAAGCGACTTGAAGAGCTCGCCAGCGAGGTGCGTCGAGGACCCGATCCCGCTCGACGCGTAGTTAAGGTCACCCGGACGCGCCTTCGCCAGCGCTACCAGTTCCTTGACTGACCGCGCGGTCACCGAAGGGTGTACCACCAGCACCGTCGGTGCGGTTACAGCGAGCGTCACCGGAATGAAATCTCGCACCGGGTCGAATGGTGCGGTCTGCATGAACGGCAGCAGCCAAACAATCTGCGTAGACACCAGCAGGGTGTAGCCATCAGGCGGCGCCTTGGCAACGGTTTCGCCGGGAATCACGCCGCTTGGCCGGTTATCCACCACAACCTGCTGCCCGATGCCTTGGGTGATGCCTTGCGCAATCAAACGGGTAGCAAAATCGGTGCCGCCGCCAGCCTCCGTTGTCACCATGCGCACCGGCTTGACGGGGTAGGCCGGCTGGCCCGCAGCCGGGTGGGCGACGGCGACCAGTGCGCCTAAAGCCAGTACGCGCGCGAGCGCGCGCAAATAGTGCGTCATGGCAACTCCTCCCTGCTAAATATTTTTGTCTTCGCGACGATGGGTCGCTGTGCGGAAAATTATAATGGCATTTATTTTGATCGGCAGATTCGCTCGCTACAGTCCCGCATACTATCTTCAATTTTTATGTCACCCCCCCGGGCCAAACGATTTTGAAAACCAAGGGGGCCCCGCCCTATAGCAAGGGGGGGTGGGGTCAGTCCTGTCAAACATTAGACAACTACTCACCGATTTACGCAATGCGCAAAAAACCAGTGATACACCCCGCTGCCAAATGAACCCGGCCTAAATCGGGTGGTGCCGGGTGGGTGGGGTCCGGGATTCCAGAAATCAGCAAATCGTTTGAGCGGATTACAGCGCAATGGCGTAGCAGCGGAGTCCTTATTAAATCTAGGGGTGGGTTACCGGTGGGGGTCGCGGTAGGACGATTTTGCTAAGGGGGGAAGGCAGGCAGTTCGGAGTGAACGATGCCAACGGTGATGCGGGAAAAATCTGTCTTAGAAAAAACTGGACACACCACAAACTGGTTGCTAAAAGTGCCACGCTCCTACTTTGTACTTTGACTACAGACCCATTAGCGGCAAACTAAAAGCGGCGCTGGCCAGTATCGCCGATACCGGCATTCTAAGTAGAAGTTAAGTAAGTTGACTTACTACGCCAATACATTCTCCATAACGCCTTGAATGTATTGGCGTCCCCACGGGGATTCGAACCCCGGTACTCACCGTGAAAGAGATATATCAAGGACTTTGCTAGACATCCTTGGATTGTCTATTCTCCTATGAAAGATTGCTTTTTTGTCCACTGATGTCTATCCTTGACCAGGTGCGTCATTTTGGCACGAGTTTGGCATGGAGAATACGTTATGGCGCGCTCGCAACGATCTGGAAAACTTGAAACACGCACGGCGCGGTTAAAACTTCCTCAAGGCAAGAGTGAGTTTCTGACCATAGGCAAGGGGCTCGCCCTTGGCTACAGGCGCACTGAAGGCGAATATGGCATCTGGCAGGCTCGTGCATGGAATGGCTCCCGTTACCACTATCGGAGCATCGGCCGCGCCGATGACTTCCAAGACGCGAACGGCGAAGGCGTGCTCGACTTCTACCAAGCTCAGGGTGCAGCGCGAAATTTTTATGAGGAAGTCCTTCGGGGGGGCACACCAGCAAAGAAAGACGTGACGGTTCAACAGGCGGCTGACCGCTATTTGGCATGGTTCCGGGAGCACCGCAAGGGCGTGAAGATGGCCGAGAGTGCAGTCCGTGCTCACATCACCCCTACTCTTGGAAATCGACGCCTGGCCGACCTGAGTACGGCCGACTTGCGCGCCTGGGTTGATCGCTTGGCCACCAAAGCCGCGCGCCTACGCACCAGCAAACTATCCAAGAAACTAAACCTGCGCCCTGCCGCCGAATCGAAGGACGAAAAACGAGCGCGCCGGGCAAGCGCCAATCGCATCCTGTCCGTCTTAAAAGCAATCCTCAATCGCGCCTTTCAGGATGGCCTGGTCGCCGACGACTCAGCCTGGCGCAAGGTCAAGCCATTCCCCAAGGTGGACGAAGCCCGTATCCGCTACCTGTCTGATGCCGAGGCCACACGCCTGCTCAACGCCTGCCCTCTCGACCTGCGCCGCCTGCTGCGTGCGGCCCTGCTAACCGGAGCTCGTTGGGGCGAACTTGCCCCCCTCAAGGTCGCTGACATAAATCTAAAAACTGCGCAGATTTACATTGCCGAATCAAAATCGGGTAAGCCGCGCCATGTACCTATAAACCCCGAAGGCATCGCTCATTTCAAGGAACTGATCAATGGCAAGACAGGCGATGCATTAGTCCTTACACGGGCAGATGGAAAGCAATGGGGTCACAACTATCACGTTCGCGCCCTTGATGCTGCCTGCCAGGTTGCAAAGATTAGTCCGGCCGTATCTTTCCACGAGCTACGCCATACCTATGCTTCACATCTTGCCAATGCGGGCGTTGATCTGCTGACTATATCCAAACTGCTCGGACACGCCGATACCCGAATTACCAGCAAGCACTACGCGCACCTTGCCGACAAGACGCTGGCGCTTGCAGTTATGAAGTTGCCAAACTTCGAGATTAAATCCAAAGAAAATGTCAGGGCAGTAGCGTAGCCGTAGAGCGCCCCCACCAAGCGTGCCCAATATGCGTCTATCCCGCCGCCAACTGATGAAGCACATTAAGCTCTTTGCAACCGGTAAAGATGCCCTCCTCCTTTTCAGGAAAGTTCAATTTGCAATCGATGTATATAAGGACAGCAAAGATGGCGGAACATATGGCCGTCACGGGCTGCTAATGGAAAAGAGAATCCTAGGTGGTCATATGCGCCAGGATCGAACACAACACCGGTGGAAAACCATCTACTTCCCCAGCAGATCCATAGGGCGCCCCCGCAAAGACGAAAATCGTGTGCTGATTAGCCTCTTGGCAACGGCATTTTCGCAGATTACCGGGGAACCAGTAATGCTGGATCGCGAATATCGGGATCCATCGCGCTTTCAAGAGTTTGCACGTCCTATCCTTGAAAGCGTCGGCGCCTTCGACGTGCGCCGCATCATCGCAAACCACATGAAGGCGAGATCCCAGTACTAATATTTGCTCCCCAATTCGCCCGAATGTCTGATGCAAAATGGCTCTACCTGTTCACAACCGGAGCCATATATGTCCACTCAACCAGTATCACCGGCATTTGTAAGCGCCGCCGATGGCGCACGCCTGATCGGGATTTCCCGGTCCGGTTTTTACGCTTTTGTGAAGCGCGGGATTCTTCCTGGCCCAGCCCGCCTTGGCGATCGCGCACTATGGGAAGTTGAGATACTTCTAGCCAGGGTCAAGCAGTACCAGTCCGACGACCTACGTGAGGCAGTATGAAACTCTCCATCTACCTCGCCGAAAAAATTGACCAGACCTACTGGAGGCATAGCCTTGTTCCAGACCTCCGCAACCACCCTATCAACGGTGGCCCCGTACACACAAAACAGTTCATCTATAAGGGGCCATTCTTTATTTCGTGCGACCACGGTTGTTTTCATGGGTCGAATAAGCACGGGGTCCGCAAGGAGCCAGCCCGATCATCCACGTCTGGCTCCAGCAAGACATTGATAATTGAATTCGTGAACAACATGCCAATAGGCAACCTTGCCTATTGGCAAACACGTATTTTGGTTTTTGAGTTAGGAGCTTTTTTGCAAACTCAAAAATTACAAACATGATTTCTTACGGCAATGCCACTACGCCGAAAGTTGGTGGCAACTTAATCTAAATAAGGATTTTATTTCCATGAATACAAACTTAGTGGCACCTCAACAGGGTTTTGACGTCGGCGCGCTGTATGCCGGAAGCTATGTCAAGGCGGCTGACCTAAACGGTCAAACATTTAGTGCGGTTATCACGGGGGTTGAAAGGGTCGAAATTCCAGAAACAGACGGCAGCATGCGGCGGAAGGCTGCAGTGACTCTTCAAGGATGGCCCGCGAAGCTTGCGCTCAACAAAA
>CAMDSO010000044.1 GCA_945906935.1 Bordetella parapertussis | reverse complement strand
TCGGTAACTTCTGGCCGTATGCGAGCACGCTGTTCGATTACATCCTCCGTGCGATGCCGTGGCAGCAACCGAAATCGCTCAGCAACGACGAAGTCTATGCGCTGACCGCCTATCTGCTGGCACTCAACAAGGTCGTCGACGAGGGTGCGCTACTCGATGCGACGGCCATGAAACAAATAAAAATGCCGAACCGCGACGGCTTCATTTCATACTGCGTTTTCCTGACCGCATCTGATTGCACCACCATTGAGAACCGTCACCCGCGCCGGCAGGTGACGGTTTTTTATTGCTGCTGTTGCTGTTCGCCCGCCGGAGGGATGGGCACAGCGGGCTGCTGCGCAGGCGGTCGCGCGACGGGTGCCTGTGGCGTTTTAGACGCCGGTGGCGTGACCGCAACGCCACCGGTTCGATCAGCCGGCTTATTCATCGCAACACTTTTATTTGCGCACGTACTTGAGCAGGTTCGCCGCACTGGTTTCCGCGCCGTAGATCACGCCCGCCGCATCGGCGGCGACACCCTCGGGCACCGACTCCTTGTCCGGCGCCGGCCCCACACCCGGAATCAAGGCGCGCACCGAACCATCTTTGGCGCTGCCGACGCGAATGCCGCGACGCACACCGGGATTACGTTTGGCGTCCGACTGCGAATCGGTCACATAGATATTGTCGGCGGCATCGATATACACGCCACTCGGCCGGCCGAACTGTTTCCACTCGTCGAGCAGATTGCCTTCGGCATCGAAAATCTTGATCAAGCCGTTGCCGCGATCACCGACAAATACGCGACCCTGCGAATCAAGGGCGATGGCATGCAGCTCATCGAATTCACCGCGGCCCTTGCCCTTCTTGCCAAAGCTTTTGAGGAAGCGGCCGTCCTGCGCAAACTTCATGACGCGCGCGTTCGATTCACCGCCGTGTCCGTCAGCGACGTAAATGTCGCCATTGGGTGCCACCGTCACCGCCGATGGCCGGTTAAAGAGTTCGTTGCTATGACCGGCAACCCCGGCCTTGCCGAGCGTCATCAGTATCTTGCCCTGCGGGCTGAACTTAACGACGACATGGCCCTTGCCGTTTTTGCCGTCGGCGTCGGTGACATAAACGTTGCCTTCGCGGTCGAGCGCCATGCCGTGCGGAAACACGAACATATCGCCGCCAAAGGATTTGACGATATTGCCGTTACGATCAAACTGGAAAATCGTTTCCAGTTTCGAATCGGAACAATCGCGCGCACCGCAACGCTCAAAGGCCCAAACGTTGCCCGCGCGATCCACCTCCACCCCCGAGGTTGAACCCCAGGTGCGTCCGGTTGGATATTTCGCCCAACCCGCTTCCAAGCGATACGGATTATCTTGCGCCAGCAGCGGCAGCGGCAGCGGCATCAGTAGCAGTGCGCAGGCCGCGGCAGTCGATCGCGCTGATTTCAAAATGAATCGGTACATGACGACTTCCCCGTTATTGTTATGGCACGCAATCTACGCGCTTACCGCGACCACGACAACCGCGCACCGCAACCGGTAAACTCGCATGATTGTTCTCGGAGGTGGCACATGCAGGATTTGAAAAAATTCAGCGTATTAATCGTGCCCGGTGTCGGCGGCTCGGGCGACGAACACTGGCAGACCTTCTGGGAGACGGCCTTTCCGGAATTTCAACGCGTGCAGCAGGCTGACTGGGACAAACCTGTTTATAGCGAATGGGCGGCGAAGCTATCGGCGGCAGTCGAGCGCAGTGAGAAACCGGTCGTACTGGTCGGGCACAGTCTGGGCACTTCGCTGACCATGCGCTGGTCGCTCGAACATCCGGCGCTGGCAAAAAAAGTCGCCGGCGCCTTTCTCGTTGCACCGACCGACCGCGACCGCTTTGCGCAAACCGCCGATTCGCCGGTGCAGGGCTTTGGCAACATGATGCTGGAAAAACTACCGTTCCCGACAGCGGTGGTAGCCAGCCGCGACGACGACCGCGTGTCGTTCGAGCGCGCCCAGGTGTTTGCCTCTGCTTGGGGCGCGAGCTTCACCGACGCCGGCAGTCACGGCCATCTCGGCTCGGCGGCCAAGCTGGGGGTGTGGCCATTTGGTCTGCTCACCTTCGGCCAGTTCATCGCCTCGCTCGGCGCCTGAGCTTTAAGCTCCCGTTACCTGCGATAAAAAAAGCGATGCTGTAGGGCATGGCCCGCATGCATCGCTTTTTTATGTGCTCCACAAACGGTTAAGACCCGTGCAAACGCGAGCCGTTGTTAAGCTGCCACAGCAATCGCCCCCTGTTCCGCACCAGCGGGCACAACCACGACTGGCGTGCGGATGAGGTGATCAAAGGCCGACAGACTGGCCTTGGCGCCCTCGCCCATGGCGATAATGATTTGCTTGTAGGGCACCGTCGTCACATCCCCGGCGGCAAACACACCGGGCAACGAGGTCTGTCCGCGCGCATCGACTTCAATTTCACCGCGCGGCGACAAGGCCAGCGTACCGCGCAGCCAGTCGGTATTGGGTAACAAACCGATCTGCACGAAGATGCCTTCGAGCGCAACGTGATGCGACTCACCGCTGGCACGGTCTTTGTAGGTGATGGCGGTGACCTTCGCACCCTCACCGCTGACTTCGGTGGTCTGTGCATTCGTAATCACCGTGACGTTGGCGAGGCTGTTCAGCTTGTTCTGCAACACCGCGTCAGCGCGCAATCTGGTGTCGAATTCAAGCAAGGTGACGTGACTGACGATGCCGGCCAGATCAATCGCCGCCTCGACGCCCGAATTGCCGCCTCCGATCACCGCCACGCGCTTGCCCTTAAACAATGGGCCGTCGCAATGCGGGCAGAAACACACCCCCTTGCCTTTGTATTCTTTTTCACCGGGCACGTTCATTTCACGCCAGCGCGCACCAGTCGAAATAATCACCGACTTCGCCCGCAAGGTTGCGCCATTAGCCAGACGCACTGCGGCAAGGCCATCCGCCCCGGCCGGCACCAAGGCCTCGACCCGCTGCAGGTTCATGACATCGACGTCGTATTCCTTGACGTGTTGCTCGAGCGCCGCAACGAGCTTGGGGCCCTCAGTGTGCGGCACGGAGATGAGGTTTTCGATGCCCATTGTATCGAGCACCTGTCCACCAAAGCGTTCTGCGACGACACCGGTGCGTATACCCTTGCGTGCGGCATACACCGCCGCTGCTGCACCAGCCGGTCCGCCGCCGACCACCAGCACGTCATAGGGCGCTTTGGCCGACAGCGTGGCCGCGTCGCGCGCCACCGAGCCGGTGTCAATCTTCGCCACCATCTCTTCGAGCGTCATACGACCCTGACCGAACAACTCGCCATTCAAATACACCGACGGCACCGCCATGATTTTGCGATCGGCGATTTCGGTCTGGAACAAGGCGCCGTCGATCATCACGCTCTCGATACCGGGGTTGAGTACCGCCATCAGGTTCAAGGCCTGCACGACGTCCGGACAGTTGTGGCAGGAGAGCGAAATATAGGTTTCGAAGCGGAAACGGCCGATGCCAGCATCGATGCCGCGGATGCGTTCGATCAGCGCCGCATCCACTTTCGGCGGATGGCCGCCGGACTGCAACAAGGCCAGCACGAGGGAGGTGAACTCATGCCCCATCGGCAAACCGGCAAAGCGGATCCGCGGGATTTCGCCAGCGCGGCCGATTGAAAACGACGGCTTGCGCGCATGCTCGCCATCCTCACGCAACGCTACCAGCGGCGAGAGCGCGACAATCTCGTGCAGCAATTCGCGCATCTCGGCGGATTTCTCGCTGTCGTCGAGCGCGGCGACCATTTCGATCGGTTGTTGCAGGCGTTCGAGATAAGACTTGAGCTGGGTTTTGAGTGTGGTTTCGAGCATGACGTTCTCCGTTACAGTGACTGATTTGCACCGCAAAGGCTCCGTCTGCCGGGGCCTTTGCGCTGCCCACCGCCGGCACACCCCCTGCAGGGTGCGCCGGCGGCTACAACGATCAGATCTTGCCGACCAGATCGAGTGAGGGGGACAGGGTCTTGGCGCCTTCCTGCCATTTCGCCGGGCAGACTTCGCCCGGATGCGTGGCGACATACTGTGCGGCCTTGACCTTGCGCAACAGCTCCGAGGCGTCACGCCCGATACCGCCGGCGTTGACTTCGATGATCTGTATCTTGCCTTCAGGGTCGATCACGAAGGTACCGCGCTCGGCCAGACCATCTTCCTCGATCATCACGCCGAAGTTGCGCGTGATCTGACCGGTGGGGTCGCCAATCATCGGATAGTTGATCTTGCCGATGGTGTCCGAGGTGTCATGCCAGGCCTTGTGCGTGAAGTGGGTATCGGTCGACACCGCGTAAATCTCCACACCCAGCTTCTGAAACGTCGCGTAGTTGTCGGCCAGATCGCCCAGCTCGGTCGGACACACAAAGGTGAAGTCGGCCGGGTAGAAAAATACAACAGACCACTTGCCTTTAAGCGTTGCGTTGGTGACCTCGACAAACTGGCCGGCGTGAAACGCGCTTGCCTTGAAGGGAAGAATTTCGGTGTTGATCAGTGATGTACTCATGTCTTGTCTCCTTGCGGGTTAAAAATAACGTTGACCACGGAGCGAATAATAGGGAGCCTCCATTAATAAATAAATTTGATTGTTCCTATTACATCGATAGCGATAACCTATTCTCGCCATCCGACCTTTCAAACCTGGCAGATGGCAGTCGCGACAGAGGCACTGGATCGGCACACTCGCTGTGCTTTATAGTGTGCGCTGCCGCCTCACCACTAATTCATGCTGAACGGCGTGACAGAACGCCCGCTCCCGGAACTCAATTGAATTAACAGAACTGGACACCATGGACCTTCCCGCCCACCAACTCACGATGTCGGTCCTGATGACCCCAGACACCGCAAACTTCTCCGGCAAGGTGCACGGTGGCTCACTGCTCAAGCTGCTCGATCAGGTCGCGTATGCCTGCGCCAGCCGCTACGCCGGCAGCTATGTGGTGACGCTCAGCGTCGATCAGGTGATGTTTCGTCAGGCCATACAGGTCGGCGAGTTGGTGACCTTCCTCGCCTCGATCAACCACACCGGTAAGTCATCGATGGAAGTGGGTATCAAGGTGATCGCCGAAGACATCCGCGGCAAGGTCGTGCGCCACGTCAACAGTTGCTTCTTTACCATGGTGGCGGTCGATGACGACGGCAAACCGGTGGCGGCACCACCGTTCATGCCTACGACGCCGGAAGAACACCGCCGGCATCTCGCCGCCGAGTTGCGGCGTGAAATGCGTCGCGAGATGGAACGCAAGTCCCATGCCGTGCGTGCAACCGCGCCAGCGGCACGCGACTGAGGCGAGGCACCACGTTGAGCATCAACATGCAATTACCGACACGCCACCTGACACAGGCCGCAGCACTCGCCATGGCTTTGCTGCTCAGTGCCTGCGCCAGCCCGCCAGCGGCCACGCCACCCGCCTTTCTCTTGCTGGGCGAAGTACACGACAACCCGCAGGGTCACCGGCAACGCCTCAATGATCTGCGCGATCTTCTCGCGCAGGGCTGGCGACCGGCGATCGTGATGGAACAGTTCGATGCCGCACAAAGCGAAAAACTGGGTGCCGCCATGCGCGAATGCAAGGATGCCGATTGCGTGATCGCCAAGGCCGGCAGCGGCGGCTGGGAATGGCCGCTCTACCGGCCGTTGATCGAACTGGCGCTGCGTTACCAGTTGCCGCTGGCGGCAGCCAATCTGTCACGCCAGCAACTCGGCAGCGCAATGCGTCAGGGCTTCAACAGCGTGCTTGATGCAAACACTTTGCAGGAGTTCGGCCTGCCCGCCTCACTGACAGCGGAGTTACACGCTCTACAGCGCGAAGAAATCGACGCCGGCCACTGTGGCAAGGCGCCCGCTTCGATGCTCGAAGGCATGATCAATGCGCAGGTCGCGCGCGATGTCTGGATGGCAAAAGTGATGCTGGAACACAGCGCCCGTGGCGTCGTGCTGATTGCCGGTAACGGCCACGTGCGCCGCGACTGGGGCGTCGCTTACTGGCTGCGTCAGCGCGGACACAGCGATATCCGCAGCGTCGGCTATCTGGAAGGCAAAGACCGCACGGCAGTCGCGCAGTTCGACCGCACGGTCAGCGTGCCGCCACACCCGCGCAGCGACCCCTGCGAAGGTCTGACACTGCCTGCGGCACGTTAACGTGCGCCACGTCAAACCGGTGGCGGCGGCAGCACGACAAGCGCCTGCCACCGCCCCAATACACGGCTGACGCTTACTTCTTATCGCGCATGGCGCGCGCCTTTTGCGCCGCTGGCCGTCCCCAGCAGGCTTTCATCCACGCATCGAGATGCGGCCATGCCGAAAGATCGATCGACAGCGCGCGAAATAGCGCCGAGGCAACATTCAGATCAGCCACTGTGAAATCATCGCTGAGCAGATATTTGCTGCGGCCCAGCGCGCTCTCCAGCACATCAAATGCCGGCACCACTTCTTTCCAGGCGGCGGCTGCGATTTCAGGTTTGCGTTCGGCTTCCGGCAGCGCCTTGAGGTGGCGCACATAATTGACGATCTGACGGTCGAGCCGGTCGGTTTCCCACAGACTCCATTGCACCGCCAGCGCCTCTTTTTTCGGATTCACCGGATAAAGCGCACTTTGATGCTTCTTCGCCAGATACAAATTGATCGCCATGGATTCTGCCAGCACGAAGCCACCGTCATCAATGGTCGGCACACGGCCGTTGGCGTTCAGGGCGCGAAATTCCGGCGTCAGTGTTTCCGGTGCTCGCGGCAACCAGTCCTTGTGTTCAAAACTAAGGCCAAGCTCGCCCACCATCCAGATCACGCGTACCGCGCGTGAACTGGCAGAACCGTAGATGCACAACATATCGGTCTCCCCGTTTAAATGAAGGTGGAGTTTACCGTTGTGCAGGGGCCGGCGTGCAAACCGTCGCACGCCAGCGTGGTGCAGCGCCGTTTATTTCTGCAGCGTTGCGTCCTCGAGCATGACCTTGTAGGAATAGCCCGCGCCAAAATCCTTGTCGAGACGCACCATACCGCTGGCGATGACGACGTCCCCCGCGCGCGCTGCACTCTTGGTGGTAACCAGCAGATCGTTGGTCTTGTCCGCCTCGGCGCCGCTGCCATCACGCAAATGCAGCCAGTTCTTGCCCATGATTTCTTCGTTGTTTGTATTTGACCACTTTGCCGAGCACCGACACCAGTTTGTCTTTCAACTCGCCACTCTTGGTCAAAATTTCCGCTAGCGTGCGCGCATTCGCGCCACTGGCCTTGGGCACTTTCACATTCGCCATATCCGCTGGTGGCTTAGCCACGCTGGAATGCGCGGCGCGCCATGCCATCCCCCGCCATCGAGGTGCCACTCGCAGTGCCCGGCAGGTTGCCCGGATAAATCAGCGGAAAGGTGCGTTTCAACGACTTGCTTCTAAAATCCTTCAGCGGCATGACGTTCTCAACCGTCACCTGACTACCGACCTTGAGCGGCGCCTTGGCGACCGCAGACCAGATTTCGCCGTCCTTGGTCTTCAGACGCAGATAGGTAAAACTGTCCGAATCGACCACTTCAAGCACCTCGCCCTTGATCGCTTCAGCAACCGGTGCGGCAGCGGCATGGGCCGGTCCACCGGCCCCCAAAAAAGCATGTGGCGCCCACCATCAGGCAAATAGCAAACAGGGCTTTCATGCTGGCGACTCCCTCAAAAATAAGCGCCGACGATAACAGAGTAAATACGACGAAAATTTGATCTAGCGCAATTTACCCGTAGCGCGAGCGTCCCATCGTGGGGGATTGTTGTATGCAATAATCAGTCGCGATATTCACAAGCCGACGGCTACAGCCAGGCTGCGAAATTCTTGAGCCGGAGGAGCAGGCATGACCACACGCCGAAAATTCATTCAGGGTGCGGCCGCAGTGGGCGTCATTTTCACCACCTGCGGCTTGCTGCATACCGCACCCGCTCTGGCCCAGGGCAAGGTCAAATCGCGGCTGCCGGTGATGGTCAAAGGCAAGCGCATCAAAACCATCGATGTGCACGCACACTGCCTGATCGCCGAGGCACTCGCACTGCTCTCAGTGGAAGAAGCCAAGGGCATCTACCCGCCGGTCAAGGGCTCGAAAGAATTCGACATCGTGCTCGACGAACGCCTCAGCCTGATGGACGCGCAAGGTGTCGACATGGAAGTGCTGAGCATCAACCCGTGGTGGTACCGCAAGGAACGCGAACTCGTCGAAAAAGTCATCCAGATCCAGAACGAAAAGCTGGCCGAGCTGTGCGCGAAAAAGCCGGACCGTCTGGCGGCCTTCGCTTCGCTTGCACTGCAGTTCCCCGATCTGGCAGTACAACAACTCGAAACTGCGGTGAAAAAATACGGCCTCAAGGGTGCGGCGATCGGCGGCAACGTCGCCGGCGTGGATTTCTCCGAGGCAAAGTTTCACCCGATCTGGGCCAAGGCAGAGGAACTCAACGTCACCTTGTTCATCCATCCGCAAAGCCCGCCGCAACTGGCCAGCCGTTACAAAGGCAACGGCTGGCTGTCCAACGTGATTGGCAACCCGCTCGACACCACGATCGCTCTGCAGCACCTGATTTTTGAAGGTGTGCTCGACAAATACCCCAGGCTGAAGGTGTGTGCAGCGCACGGCGGCGGTTACCTGCCCTCCTACGCGCCACGCTCCGACCACGGTTGCTTTATTTCGCCGCAGAGCTGCGACCCATCCATCGTACTGAAGAAAAAGCCGACCGAATATTTGAACCAGCTCTATTTCGATTCGCTGGTATTCACCTCTGAAGCGCTGCGCCACATCGTCGCCCAGGTCGGCTCCAGTCAAATCATGATAGGCACCGATGCACCGATTCCATGGAACGAACACCCGGTCGATCACATCATGGGCACCGCTACGCTATCTGATAAACAGAAGGTCGCCATACTCGGTGGCAATGCGGCAAAAATGCTGGGCATCAAACTCTGAAGGTGGCCGGGCGGCGCGGCGTTGCAAGGCCGCGCCCGATCTGTGTGAACATCTTGCAGCAACCGGCGCGATTCCGGTCGGCAACAGTGCCGAAGAATTCGCAAGGCAGATCAAAACCAATGTTGATATTTATGTGAAAGTGGCGCGCGACGCCAATATCCGCGCCAAATAGGAAAGGTAATCATGCAAACGATGAAAAGCGAAATCCGTGATGGCATGCAGGTTGACTGGGATGCCCCGATCGAAATGGATGACGGCGTGGTGCTGCGCGCCGACGTCTTCCGTCCGCTCGGCGACGGCAAATATCCGGTCATCATCACCTACGGCCCGTATGCCAAGGGACTCGATTTCGCCGAGGGCTACAAGAGCCAGTGGACGCGCCTGATCAAGGCGGTGCCCGATACGCTCAAGGGTTCGAGCAACATCTATCAAAACTGGGAGTTGGTTGATCCGGAAAAATGGGTGCCAGACGGCTACGCCATCGTCCGCGTCGACTCACGCGGTGCCGGCCGCTCGCCGGGCATCATCGACAGTTGGTCGGCGCGCGAGGCGCGCGACTTCCATGATTGCATCGAGTGGGCCGGCACGCAGTCCTGGAGCAACGGCAAGGTCGGCATCAACGGCATATCGTATTACGCCATGAACCAGTGGCAGGTCGGCGCCCTGCAGCCGCCGCATCTGGCGGCGATGTGCATCTGGGAAGGCGCCTCGGATTACTACCGCGAGCTGACGCGCCACGGCGGCATCCTCTGTGATTTTCTTGGCGACTGGTTCAACCGCCAGGTGCTGACCGTGCAATACGGTGTCGGCGACAACGGCGCGCGCAGCAAAGTCACTGGCGACACCATCGCCGGCCCCGAGACCCTCTCCGCAGAACAACTGAAGAAGAACCGCGCCGACGTCGATGGCGAGGCGCTGCGCCGTCCGCTGATTGACGACTACTATCGCGCGCGCATGCCGGACTTCTCGAAAATCAAAGTGCCGCTGCTGTCGGCCGGCAACTGGGGCGGCCAGGGGCTGCATCCGCGCGGCAACTTCGAAGGCTATTTGCGTGCGGCTTCCACGCAAAAATGGCTGGAGGTGCACGGCGACACCCACTTCACGCACTTCTACAGCAACTACGGCGCCGCTCTGCAGAGAAAATTCTTCGCCCACTTCCTCAAGGGCGAGAACAGCGGCTGGGGGCAGCAACCGAAGGTCTCGCTCAACGTGCGCTGGCCCGGCGAAAAATTCGTCCTGCGCGCCGAAAACGAATGGCCGCTCGCACGCACCCAGTGGACGCCCTACTACCTGCAACCGGCAGGCCACGGTCTCGCCACCAGCGCGCCGCAAGAGGCCACCACACTGGCCTATGAAACCACTGGCGACGGCTACACCTTCTCGACGCCGCCAATGACCAGCGATCTCGAAATCACCGGTCCGGTGGCGGCCAAACTCTGGCTCTCGGCAGACACCACCGACGCCGACGTCATTGTCGCGCTGCGTGTTTATGATCCGGCTGGCACGGAGGTGGTGTTCATCGGTTCGAATGATCCGCGCACACCGGTGGGCCTCGGTTGGCTGCGCGCATCGCAACGCAAACTCGACGCCGCCGAAACCAAACCGTACCGGCCACTGCACACCCACGATGAAACCCAACCGCTGACACCGGGCACACCGGTCGAGCTCGATGTGGAAGTCTGGCCGACGTCGATCGTGGTGCCCAAAGGCTATCGCATCGCCTTCACCGTGCGCGGCAAGGATTACGAGTTTGACGGCACTGATGCCGGTGTCGCGCATGCGCCCTATCCGATGAAAGGTGTTGGTCCATTTACCCACACCCATCCGGAGGACAGGCCGGCGAAAATCTTTGGCGGCAAAAACACCCTGCACTTTGCCCCCGGCAAGATGCCCTATGTTCTGCTGCCGGTGATCCCCGCCAAGTAAGCGTTTTTTACAGCGATAAAAAAGGGGCGGCTCGCCCCTTTTTTATTTTTGCCGATTGCTTGATCAGGCCGCTCAGGCTGCCTGCGCCACCAGTTTTCCTTGTATATCCGCAAAAAACTCGCCGCTGGCATGACCAGCGCAGACGCCGTCGGCAAACCACGAGGCGGCAGCACGTATCAACAGATGGCGGCTGCGTTCGAACTGCATGAAATGCGTCGCGTGCGCGACCTTGATAAACATGCGTTGCGGCGCAGCCAACGTATGCCAGGCTTCGACACGTTTGGCATAGCTGTCGAATTCACCGAGCAGCATTAACGTCGGCGCCTTGATTTTTGCGAGATTGTCACGCCAACCGAAATTCATGCGGTTGGGTGCGCGCATGATGCCTTTGCCATCGCGCGCCCAGGTCGCGCCGACGGTGTCGACTTCCATCAGTTCGCGCCACACTGCATCGCACACCGCAGGGTCTTCGAGCTGCGCCGGGTCATGAATATTGTCCTGCCAGCGGTTGTGCAGCAAAAACTCGCGGCTTTGCAGAATCATCGGTGAGCCGGCTGCGGGCATCTGTGCCGGTGGTGTATCAGGTTGGAAGAAGGGTGCGATACCAAACATGACGAGTTTGTCGACACGCTCCGGATGCAGCGCGGCATAACCACCCGCACGCGGTGTGCCGGTCGACCAGCCGAGAAAAGAAATACGCTCGACGTTGCGCAGCTTGCAAATGTATTCAACCACCGTTTCAAGTTCGTCCCATTCGGTGCGACTCGAGACCAGCTTATGTGCGTAGCGGGGGGTGGCCGGCGCTGGCAAAACGTGGGGAATCAGTTCGTGCTGGAACTCACTTTCGACGTTGCACGGGTCGTCCATCAGCGGCCGCGGCGACGGCGCATAACCGGTGTGTGAAAGTGCAAACACATCGTAGCCCTCGCGTGCCAGCGCCGCCATCAAGCTGTAGTCCTTGTATTGCAAATCATAGGCGACGGTCGCCGGCGCAAAGCCGCCGTGCACCATCAGCACCACGCGCGGTGATTTTTGCGCCAGAGTGGCGGGGAGCGCGCGTTCGCGCAAAAAGAGTCCGGTCACCTGCCCTTGGATCGCGGGCACGGTGGAAACATGGGTGACAAAACGGTCGGTGGTGACAAGGTCGGCGCTGTGCTGGCTCATGGTGATGGCTTTTGACGATGAAGTGAGTATCGAAGTTATACTAGCACAGCGCGCTTTAATACTATTCCAACAGGCGCTGCATCCGGAGGAGGTTCAAAGTGTCCCTGCCTTGCCGCATTGCTTTTGTCACTCTCGCTGGCCTGTGCTGCATGACAGCGGCCACGGCACAACCTTTCCCAAACAAACCGATCCGCTTCATCGTGCCGGTGCCGCCGGGCGGCGGCGCTGATTTCGTGGCGCGCAACTACGCCCTGCAACTCTCCAAGGCTTTCGGCCAGCAGTTCGTGATCGACAACCGCGGCGGGGCGGCCGGCATCATCGCCATGGATGCGCTGGCCAAGGCGCCGGCCGACGGTTACACGCTGATCCAGACCAACATCTCGACGATCTCGATCAATCAGTACATCTACGACAAGCTGCCGTATAACGCTGAGCGCGATTTCGCGCCGGTGTCGATCACCTCGCTCAATCCGCTGATTCTCGTCGCCCATCCAACCATCGGCGCGCGCAACATTCGTGAACTCATCGCGCTGGCGAAAGCCAAGTCCGGACAACTCGCCTATGGCTCGCTGGGCAGCGGCAGCATCCAGCATCTGACCGGCCACGTCTTCGGCCGCGAGATCGGCGCACAACTGCTGCATATTCCTTACAAGGGTGCCGCACCGGTTACCGTGGACCTGCTTGCAGGCCAGATACAAATGGCGTTCAGCGGCGTGGGCACCGTTGCCGCACATGTCAAAGCGGGGCGCCTGACGCCGATTGCGGTGACCAGTTTGCAGCGCATGGAATACTTTGCCGACACCCCCACCTTCGCTGAAGCGGGTGTCAAAAACATGACCTTCTCGTTATGGAACGGCATCCTCGCGCCAGCACACACACCAGCGGCGATCATCCAAAAACTGAATGTGGAAATCCGCAATGCCGCGCAATCGCCCGAACTCATCCGCGCGCTCGGCACCCAAGGCACCTCGCCGACCAGCAACACGCCCGAGGATTTCGCCGCCTTCATCAAGAGCGAACAAACGCGCTTCGCCGTCATCGTCAAGGAATCGGGAGCGCGCGCCGACTGATTGTTCGATACACGTTCCAACCAGCAGGAGGATACGGATCATGCCGCAGCCGTCGCTCATGTTGCAGTCAGCACTCGCCGCCGTGTTATGCGTCACCTTCTGCGCCGTGGCGCAGCCTTATCCCACCAAACCCGTGCGCATGATCGCGCCGTTTCCGCCGGGCGGCACCAGCGATGTGGTGGCACGCCTCACCGCACAAAAACTCACCGAGTCACTCGGTCGCCAGGTGGTGGTTGAAAACCGCGGCGGTGCTGCGGCCAACATCGGTCACGAGATTGCCGCCAGGGCCGCCGCCGACGGTTACACACTGCTAATCACCAGCGGTGCGGCCATGGTAACCAACCAGTTTCTCTACAAGAAGCTGAACTGGGAGCCTGCTGATTTCACGCCAGTCTCAATGATAGCCAGCGCCGGGATGGTGTTGGTGCTGCACCCATCTGTGCAGGCGAACAGCGTCACTGAACTGATCGCGTTACTAAAGTCACGACCGGAGCGCATGACGGTCGGCTCGGGCGGGGTGGGCACCACTTCGCATGTCACCAGCGAGGTGTTTAAATCAATCACTGGCACCCGCATCACGCACGTGCCCTACAAGGGCGGCGGCGTCGCCATCACCGATCTCGTTGGCGGCCAGATCGACATGGTGTTCTCCGACATGGTGCCGGCGGTGCCGCAATTGCAAGGCGGGCGCCTGCGCGCGCTCGCGGTGACCAGTGAACAACGCTCCAACATACTGCCGGCGGTGCCCACCATGGCCGAGGCCGGCATCAAGCCGGGCTTTCCCTCGCAATGGTGGGCTATCGTCGTACCGCGCAGCACGCCAACTGCGATCATTAACCGCCTGAACACTGACATCGGGCAGTTCATGAAATCACCCGACATGCTGGAGAAATTCAACGCGCTGGGCCTGTTCACACTGCATAGCCCCCCGGACAAGGTCAGCGAAACCATCCGCCTGGGCAACGCAGAGATGCGCGAAGTGGTCAAGGCGGCGGGCATACAACCCGAGTAGGTCGTCACATCCGCCGCATCCTGGCCTGGATAGCCAGGTCAGCGGCGACGCCGGCCGCGGATTTTTTCGAAATCGCGATAGAGCAGCGACAAATCCTGCTCCGCCATACCCATGTCCACCGCCTGCTGCAAAAAGGCATAAGTGCGATCCGCCAGCTCCACATTGGCGCCGCTCTTGCGCGCGAGTTTGACCGCGATGCCGACATCCTTCCACGGGTTATAAACACGCGCCTGCGCATTCCACGAGCCGTTCAAAATATTGTTCGGAAAACGGTGATGACTGGCATAGCTGTAGGCGGTCGACACATTAAACACCTTGATCATGTCGGCCACCCGCATACCCATGCGTTCGGTCAGACGTGCACCCTCGCAGGTGGCAAGAAACGTCGTGTGTAGCACCATGTTGTTGATCAACTTCATGGCATGGCCCGATCCCGACGCGCCCAGATGAAAGACATTCTTGGCAAATGCATCGAGCACCGGCTGTATGCGTTTGAGCACCTTCGCGTCACCCCCGACCATTAGCGCCAGACTGCCATCGGTAATACCGGCCGGGCCACCGCTCATGCCGGCGTCAAGATAATGGATGGCGCGCGTGGCCGCTTGCTTGGCCAGTCGCCGCGTATCGACGGGGTCCGAGGTGGTGAGATCGCATAGCACCAGTCCCTTGCGCGCGTTGACCAGCATGCCGTCGGCCCCCTTCAGACAGGCCGTGATCTCCTTCGACGAGGGCACCACAAAAAACACCACCGCACAGGCATGCGCCATGGCGGCGGGCGTGGCGACGCAAACATTCTTGCGGTTTTCAAACGGCTGGCGGGACGCGGCCACACTATCCCAAACCATCAAGGGCAGTTTCAAGCGCATCAGCCGGCGCGCCAGTGGCCCGCCCATGCGGCCAAGACCGATGACACCGATAGTGGTTGATTTAGCCATCAAAAATTCTCCTGAAAATTAAGTAAAAAGAAAGGTGCGCGAACTTGGCCGCGCTACCAACAAGCAAGGATCACAAAGCCGGCCGCTGAGCGCTGCTCAGAGCGTTTTGTCTTCGGCGACGAACAGCGGCACCTTCTTACCACTGAACGAGGCAGCGATGCGGTAGGCCAGAAACAACGCGGCCACCGTCAACAGGGCCAGCGACAACGGACGCTCGCTCACCAGCGTCACATCGCCGCGAAACATCATCAGCGTCTGCCGCAGACTGTTTTCTGTGGTCGGCCCGAGCACTACGCCGATGATTAAGGGCGCAATCGGATAGCGCCAGTGACGCAAGAAGTAGCCGACGACACCAGCAATGATCATCACCCAGACATCGAACAACGAATTGCGCACACTATAGACACCGACGAGACAGATCAGACTGATCACCGGCATCAAGACCTGCGGCCGGATCACGGCGATTTTGGCGAACAAACCCACCAGCGGCAGATTCAGTATCAGCAGCATAATGTTGCCCAGATACATCGCAGCGATAAACGTCCAGAACACCTCTGGGTGCGTCGTGAACAACATCGGCCCCGGCTCGACGTTATGCATGCGCAAGCCCGCCAGCATGATCGCGCCGGGCGCGGCGAACGGCAGCCCGAGGGTCAGCAGCGGAATCATCGAACCCATCACTGCGCTGTTGTTGGCCGATTCCGGACCGACCACGCCCTCGACCGCCCCCTGACCGAATTCCTCGGGGTTCTTTGAAATCTTTTTTTCCAGCGCATACGACACAAAGGTCGAGATTACTGTGCACGGCCCGGGCAGCAGACCGACAAAAAAACCTAGGAAGGAACCACGCAGCATCGGCATCACCGAGCGGCCGATCTCCTGCCGGCTCGGATACAGATCGCGCAGGCGGATCTTCTGCACCTGCGGCTTGACGTATTTATCGACGGCGATGAAAAGAATTTCCGAGATACCAAAGAGTCCCATCGCGATGGGCAAAAAGTCGATGCCCAGCATCAGTTTTTCGGAACCAAAGGTGAAGCGCGGATAACTGTCCATCGGATTGATGCCGACGGTGCTGATAAAGAGCCCCGCGGCAATCATCAGTGCGCCCTTGAGCGGCTGGTCGGCGCTCAGGTTTGCGAGCAGCACGAAGGTCAGGAGCATGAAACAGAGAAATTCCGGCGGACCGAAGGAGAGCGCGGCATTGCCCAGCATGGGCGCGAAAAACTGCAGACCGAGGATGCCGATGGTGCCGGCCACAAACGAACCGATCGCCACCAAGGCGAGCGCTGCACCGGCGCGCCCCTTGCGACACATCGCATAACCATCTAGACAGGTGACCACACTGGCGGCCTCACCCGGAATATTGACCAGTATCGAGGTGGTTGAGCCGCCATACATGGCGCCATACCAGACGCCCGTCATCATGATGAGGCCGGTGGTTGCGCCATAGGGCAGCGTAAACGGCAGCAGCAGCGCCATGGTGGCGGTCGGCCCGAGACCGGGTAGCGTACCGACCACGGTGCCGATCAGCGCGCCGGCAAAACACGCCAGCAGATTGACCAGCGTCAGCGAATTGACGAAACCATTGAGCAGCAGTTGAAGTCCGTCCATGCGCGCCGCCTAGCCGAGCAAGCCGCGCGGCAGATCAACATACAGCCAGTGATCAAACAGCACGTAGATGAAAAGCGCGGTACCGACCGAGAGGGCGAGCGGTTTGCGCCAGCCCTCAAGCCGCATGATCTTGCCAAATGAAAACACCGCGAGCAGCGTGACCAGCACATAGCCCAGCCACGGCATGGTGAGTATCCACAATGAAAAAGTCGCGATCATCGCAAACAGTGTGAAACCGGCGCCGCGGTCGGGCCCGCGCCCGCCGCTACCAGCGCGCAGATCACCGACCAAAACAAACAATGCACACACCGCGATGGCAGCGCCGAGAAAGGCGGGATAGAGGCCGGGCCCGGGACGCGCCAGACTGCCGAAACCATAGCGCACGGAGACCACCACAATGGCAACACCAAGAGCCGCGAGAAAAAGATTAAAAAAATTCCCAAGCCGCAACATCGCCGCCCTCTCCATACCGCCCCGCTGTGTTCTTGCGGGTGCGCATCACGCACCCGCGTTCAATCAATCCAGCATTTGCACGCGATCAGTTTGCTTCTTTGAGCAAATCTGCTTTGCGCATGATTTCGCGAACCGTGTCGCGACGCTTGTCAAAAGCCGGCGCGATTTTTTCTGGCGCCATGTATTCCCAGCGCGCATTGCGATCATTGACGAACTTTACGAACTCGGGTTCGCGCGCCGCCTTCTCAATCGCAGCAACCAATACGGCAACGATTTCCTTGGGCAGTTTCGGCGGCCCGAACACAAAGTTATTCGACTCCCAACTCACATCGTAACCGAGCTCGCGGATCGTTGGCAGCTTGTCGTAAGGTGCGGGGGCACGCGAGTCGCCCAGTGACGCCAGAAATTTGACCTGACCGCCTTCGACCATGGCCTTGGCTGAACCCAGCGCGGCGACTCCCAGTTCGGCATGTCCACCGGCCACCTGCGCGACTGTCATCGCACCAGCGCCCGGTTGCGGAATCGTATTCATGTTCAGACCGGTGCCGGTCAGCATCGACATCGCCGCCACCCACCAGCTCTGCCCGACGCCGGCGGTGGAGAGCGTGATTTTGCCGGGGTTGGCCTTGGCGAACGCAAGCGCCTCCTGCACCGTGTTGAAATTCTGTTTGCTCTTGGTCGAGCCGATCAAAATCGGAAAAAAGGTGGCATAGCTGCCGAGCTGGGTATAGTCGCGATAATCATACGGCAACATACCCTGCAGCTTGTTGGTAATGATGGTGGCCGAACCCCAGCCGAGCGTGTAGCCGTCGGGCTTGGCGGCATGCAGTTCGCGGTAGCCGATGGTACTGCCGCCACCGGGCTTATTGATAATGACGATAGGCTGACCGAGCATCTGCGAGACGCGCTGCATCAACGGACGCACCAGCACGTCGCCGTCAGCCCCCGCCTCGACCGCCACAATGAAATTGATCGGCTTCACCGGATAGCTGTCGGCCGCCAATACAAAAGTGGCACCGCAGACACCGGCAGATAACAACACACCCTGAAGGGCGGCAAACAATTTTTTCAATTTGATCTCCTCGACTAACCGTGTTTGAGAGGGGCCGGACGCACAAAACGGAAAAACAACTGGTGCCAGCTTCTTGTGCGCGGAATAGTGGCACCGTGATCCGGCACTGTCAAACGGGTAAACGCTCGCGATGGGGGCCTATCAGAGGTCGCCTGGGAGATGATCGGCACGCCGCTGAAGTAGTGCCAGCCTGGCGATAAACCGGTATCACTACCAAACGGAAAGCGCACGGACGGGGTCCCTCCCGCTCCCAATCCAATCCAATCCAATCCAATCCAATCCAATCTTTCCCCGGACTATTCAAAAGCGATTCCGAGGTGACCGATATGTTTCCTCTTATGCTTAGTGAATGGATTGGCCCTAATGATATTTATTAGGCTAACCGATTGATTAATTGAAGTTATTGACTAGAATACAAATGTCGGGGGATGCCTTGGAGGGCGGTATTTAGGTCAAGTTTTTAAATCGTGAACTAAGCGCCTGGGGAGGCCTCGCGCTGCTCAAGCGCATGCGGCCGATTTCGGGCTGGACCGCTTTGCGCTCAATAATTTCTGGGCCACTGAAGCCGCTTTGGGTTTTGCCATGCTGGCGTAGCTCTTAATCAGCTTGTTTCACCAAGCCGTGATGCGGACCAAGGTGCAGCATACTTTGGCTACCTTACATAGCCGAGTCTTGGCCGTCGGTGCAAATTGCCATCGAGACGCCGATCACTACACATTAATCCTGTCGCTTCCGCGAAAACGACGCACGTGGTTTATCGGACTTTGGAGTAATTCTGGTGATCCGCCCATCATCCCTGTCACTCCGTGAAAACGGCTAATGGATAGTCTGGGGTTAACCTGTTTTTAATTTTTTTCGAATTAAACTTTTTTGACTGCTGTGCAAAACCAGTGGTCGTGAATCCCCCGGGGTTACTCTTTTGAAATTTAATAATTTATAAACGAATTACCATTTCAATCATTTCAGGCATTAGCTCATGCGGCAAATCGGGTCGTGATGGCGACTTCGCAAGCGCAGGCGGCGGCAACAATGCAACCACCAGCGGCGGCAGCGCTTCAGACAACACGTCGATCGGCTTGATCAACATCGAAGGATAAATTCCTTGATGCTGTGACCTGATAAGTTGCAGGAGAGCGAAGTGAAGATTTATACCCCGTTTTTTTGGGTGTAACAAAGGTAACCGCTGCTTACAGATTTACTGCGGCCCAGCGCAAAAAGCTTTGGTACGATCGCAGGGGCGCGGGTGGCACCCTGTATGAATTTGAATCTTTCCCTCACCAACAGTAGCGGCGATAACGCACGTTGCGAATCTATCTTTTGTTGATTCTTCTCAACATGCGTTACTTGATCCGAGTAGCGACAGGCCTGGCACTTAAAAAATATCTTTCGCTTTCAATTTTCCCATCTGGCGAGCCCCAACTTGCCGACATAATCCGCGCTTATTTTATCGTCATACATCAAGCACAAATAGGACAGTGCTGCCGGGTAGTCGTGAACTTCCGGTTCGGCCAGCCAGCGAATTTCACCGGGCTTAGCCATCAGCCTACCCCTTTGCTTCCAACGCTGAATCATTCGCCGCAATAAACGAACCGATGGCATCACACATATCCAGTACCTGGCGGACTTTTTTGGATGGCTACTGTGACTTTGAAAGTGATCCAGTTGTCGCGCGTGTGCTCGCAGTTACTTCCAGGACTGGTTCTAGTCTCCAGACAGCGAATTTATTTGTTTTTGATTTTTTTTGAGACTCTTTCTTACCGGGACCTTCTTTTTACTCACCACCGCCGTTCTAAAAAATAGTCGGTAATTTTTTTCGATTTCGTATTTTTTTTCGTAGCCGTTTTTTCTTTTCTCTTTGTTTCCTGCGTCACGATCTGTGCTTCTTTGGTAGCTTTATTCTCAGCTTTACACGCTATTTTTCCAGCTTGCTTGGCTTTCTTCGTTTCTTTTTTCAACTTTTTCCGCTGCCCTCTTTTCTTTCTTTGTCACGATTAAACCCCTTGATGAGGAATAAATTTCAGTTGATTTAATATTGAAATTACTAATTTTTTGAGAAAAAAATTTTCACTTATTTTTATATTATTTCATAATTATTTCATTTTAACTACAGATAAAAAAGGTTAAACACACACGAAATTCTGCACTGAAATTTACCTGAAATGTGGTTGCTCTAAAGTGGTATCCCGTAACAACCATCGTTCTCTATTGAAAGGCTAAGCATGCAATCCCCAATTGATTTGAACCCCGCCTCGACAACCCATGATTCCATTAATAAATTGCGATTGATGCCAAACGATCGACTGGCCGCGCTGCATGCGTTGCAATTAAGTGAGCGCACCATGGATTCTTTGGGATTTTTCCTGAAAGAGATGCAGCGGGTTTCCTCTGGGCTCCTCTCCGCCAAGCCTTCACGCGCGGCTAGTCCTGAACGGTAAAGAGGTCGCGCCAATTCTCCGGAAATTTTTTTGCGTGTGGGTGACGAATTCGTAGTTTATGCAGCCGTCCGCAGTGCCAGGGCGGCTGTGCACTCCGAGGTTATGTAATCCGTCTTATCGCTCGCCAACCCGAGACACCCGCGTTTCCTAAAATGTTCGTGCCCTATAAACGCGCAAGGGTCCGACCCGGCTGCATTCTCCGGAATATACGATATATAAACAATCTATGTCACATTTCAAAACAGTACGTTATCGCCCGCATGATGATGGCGTAACCACAGCATTTTTGGATATTTCAAAGTGAATGTTTCTGTCGATTTCAAATCGGATCTGTGTGCTAACCAATCGGAATCTAAACTCTTGAGTGTCTTATCTGTCGGCAGGTCTTCCAGCGCACCGAATCACGCAGTAAATGGTGATGCCCAACAATTGCGCCGCACCGAGATATCACCTAAGGAGATTGAGGCGCGACGCCAGCGTTTAAAAAACCTGCTCGCTTTGGGCAACAGCCGTGGCTTCTTAACCAATGCGGAATTAAACGATACCCTGCCCGACGAAATGCAGGACAAAGAACTACTGAGCAATATCTTTGCCATGATCAACGACCTGGGTATCAAGATCGTTGAGGAAGTGGCTGAAGCGGAGGACCTCCTCACCGGTTCAGATACAGCCCCGCAAGTTAACGACGTCGACATCGTCGAGCAAACTGAAATCGTTATTTCGACCGTCGACCCGGCACTGAGCCGCACTACCGACCCAGTGCGAATGTATATGCGCGAAATGGGGGCCACGGACCTACTGGCCCGTGAGGGTGAAATCGTCATCGCCAAGCGTATCGAAGACGGCCTCAAGCAAATGATCCAGGCGATCTCTGCCTGCCCGGGCACGATCGGCGAGATCCTCGCGCTGGCCGACCGCATTGAGAAAGACGAATTGCCGGTGGATGACGTGGTCGACGGCGTTGCTGACGTCGAATCCGAGCAGGCCATGCTGGCCAGCGCCGAGGAAAACGACAATCTTGACGACGACGACGCCGAAGTCGATGACGAAGACGAATTGAGCGACGAAGAACAGGCCGCCGTTGTCACGGCGGAGTTGCTGCGTCTAAAGCAAGAGGCCTTGTCGCATTTTGCGACCATACGCCCGCTCTACAAAAAACTCCTATCGGCCCTCGACAAGGATGGCCCCAACAGCAAGAGCCACATCCAAGTGCGAGACCGCATCACCCAGGAACTTACAAAAATTCGCTTCGGCGCCAAGCAGGTACAGGTGCTATGCGACCACCTGCGTAAGGTGATCGAGCAGATTCGCAAGCACGAACGCGAAATCCTGGCTATTTGCGTCGATAAAGCGAGGATGCCTCGCGCACATTTCCTAAAAGTATTTAACGGCAAGGAAACCAATCTGCGCTGGGTGTCGTACGAAGTGGCCGGCGAAGCGGCTTGGGCTGAGAGTCTCAAGCGCATGGGGCCAGCGATCATCGAACAACAAAACGGCCTGCTGAACCTGCAGAAAACTACCGGCCTGCCGATCAAGGACCTCAAGGAAATCAACCAGCAGATGATTGCCGCGGAAAATAAGACCTGTCGCGCCAAAAGGGAGATGACCCAGGCCAACCTGCGCCTGGTCATTTCAATCGCCAAGAAATACACCAATCGTGGCCTCGAGTTCCTGGACCTGATCCAGGAAGGCAACATCGGCCTGATGAAGGCGGTCGATAAGTTTGAATACCGTCGCGGTTATAAATTCTCGACCTACGCGACCTGGTGGGTGCGTCAGGCCATCACCCGCTCAATTGCTGACCAGGCGCGCACTATCCGCATTCCGGTACACATGATCGAGACGATTAACAAGATGAACCGCATCTCGCGGCAGGTGCTGCAGGAAACGGGAAAAGAAGCGGCGCCCTCGTTACTGGCTGAAAAGATGGAATTGTCGGAAGCCAAGGTCCGCGGCATCCTGAAGATCTCCAAGGAGCCGGTGTCAACTGAAACTCCAATCGGTGAAGAGGGTGACAGCACATTGGGTGATTTTCTCGAAGACGATACGACGCTGTCGCCGACCGAATCTGCAGACCATGCAATGCTGCGCGAAATCACAAAACAGGCGCTCGATTCACTCGACCCGCGCGAAGCCAAAGTGCTGCGTATGCGCTTTGGTATCGAAACGATCACCGACCACACGCTCGAAGAGGTGGGCAACCAGTTTGACGTCACGCGCGAGCGTATCCGCCAGATCGAAGCGAAAGCGTTACGAAAACTGCGGCATGGTACAAGAGGTGATCGACTCCGAATTTTGATGACGAAACAACAATGACATCTACCGCTTCCAACGTTTCGTCTTTACTCTGATTAACGAGATCAAAAAACCTATTGGTGTTCCGCGCAACAATATGAAGAATTGATTAAAGACGCCTGGATCAGTGACGTCTCGAACACCAGTAACCCGCATACACAATTTTGAAACATGCACTTGGTATAAGTAGAGCCGGGAGCAATAGCGCATGTTCTGATCTCCTTCATACCCTTGGGATAAACTCCCGGGGTATTTTTTTCTATATTTTCAGTTGCATAGTTCAGACTTGGCCACTGCGCCAAGATCACAGCGCCAGTGCAATCTCGGATAACGCATGATGATCGCGTCGCAAACACTTACTGATGTGCATCCGTTCAAACGCAGGGCTCAGTTCGTCATCGACCCGCGCTCTGAATTCACGTGCATGAAATTATTAGGCCATATCATTATGCATTTTGATGGAAGCGACGCATGTCGATGATTGAAACCATTCGGAACGCGGACAGCGAGGCCAACATTTACGCATTACTCACGTCCCATATTGACGCGCTACGGCACAGCGTAACGGGGATGCGCGTGGCTCAGCCCGTATTGGCATTGCCGATCTACGACGCCGCTGACTTGCAAGGACGCTCGGCGCTTTTATTCACCGAATTGGACTTGGCGTCCAGGCGTTTAGATAACGAAATGTGCTTTGTCTACAAAGAGGCGTTGGCTATTTTTGCAATCGCCTTGCATTGCATACGCATACTCAAAAACACGTATCGATTCCCCCAACCGCACGGTCGCATAACTAATCTTGAATCCCACCCATGAGCATCACATCAGTCAGTAGTTCTGCTGGCACACCCCCACCTTTAGCCCCTTCAGCAAGGGCGGAAAAAAAGGCGCAACCAGCGCCGCCTCCGCCTCCGGAACTAAAAGCAGAAAAAGATCTCGTTCCAAAGCGCCTCGCTCATAGCGATGAAGCGCGAGAAATAAAAGGATCAAATATTGACATCATGGCGTAATGCCGTGCATGCGTCTTACACGTACCTCAGAATCGCCAGTGGATAATCTTGGTTAATCACTACTTGGCGAATATTGATCCGCAGAAAAATCAGCCATCCACCTTTTGCGCACCGCGCGCGATCAGGCGAGATAGATTCGCCGCCTCTTCCTGCATGAAATTGTCAAAGCGCGCCGGCGTGCCACCGGCCACTTCCAATCCAAGATGCTCCAGGCGCTGGCGCACGTCAGGCTGATCAAGCGCCCGGTTGAGCGCTGCATTCAAGCGATCGATCACCGCATACGGTGTTTTCGCCGCAGTCACCATGCCGTACCAGGTATAGACATTGGCGCGACGTATGCCCTGCTCTTCGAAGGTCGCCACCTCGGCAATTGCCGTATGGCGTTTTGCGCCTGCCACCCCCAGCACCTTGAGGCGCCCTGTGCTGATATGCGCCTCCGACGCGATCACGGAAGTAAACATGAGATCAGCCTGAGCCGACATCACATCCGTTAGCGCCGGGCTGGTGCCTTTATAAGGCACGTGCAAGACGTCAATGCCAGTGGCGGCCTTAAGAATCTCGATCGAGATATGCGTGTTGGAGTTGTTGCCGCCCGAGGCCCAGTTCAGCTTGCCCGGGTTGCCTTTGGCATAAGCCACCAGCTCTTTTATATTGGCCGCCGGCACACGCATATTCGCAACGACGATGCTGGAGGCCGAACCGATATGCACGATCGGGGCGAAATCGGCCAACGTATAAGGTGGACGCCGCCGCAACAGCACATTGTGGATGCCAGGCCCCGGATTAGTCAGGAGCAGCGTATAGCCATCCGGCGCGGCATTCGCCACCGTCTGCGCGCCAATCGCGCCACCGGCACCACCGCGGTTGTCGATGATGAACTGCTGGCCCAGAGTTTCCGCGAGCTTCTGCGCGAGCAAACGCGCCACGATGTCATTCGAACCCCCGGCCGGAAACGGCACGATCATGCGCACCGGCTTGTCCGGGTAGTGCTGCGCAAATACGGAAGCCGCGCAGAGGACGCCCGCGATCACAAGCAGGACGCGTCGCCACCAACACTTTTTATGCATTATTTATGCCCTCAGCAATGATCAAAAAACCGAGCTTAACGGTTTCGACCGCAGCCATGCCGGAGATCGCTTCAACCAGTAAAACCTGCGCTGAATTAGTGGTAACCACGGCAAATCAGCGTATAACAGCCATCCCCGGTGAAGCACATGTTTGCCGGCATGCAGTCTGTGTTTTATCCAGGAGTCAACTATGCAAGTAATAACCAAAGTAATTATGGCCGGCGCCGTGGCGGCAACGATGCTCGGCTGCACCCCCAAAGCCAGCGGACCGGTCATCGCTGTTGAAGACAAGGTTTATAGCGTCACCCCGGCGGCCATCAGCGTGCGCGCCGGCATTGTTGCCGGCGAAGTCAGCGAGCTTAAAGTGCTCGAGCGGGTCGAGAGTGTCTCGGGCAAAGTCGACACCCCGGCACGACTGTCGGCCAAGCTGAAACTGAAAAATACTTCGACCGATCAAACCGTGCGCCTGATCAGCGGCAAACTGGTCTACCTCGACGCACAGGATAAACAAATCAAGATTGAGGAATCGCGCACCGAACCGGCGATCCGCTTCACTTCCTCAAGCGCCGTGCAACTCGACCCCGGTCAGGACACGTCGCAATCGATCGAAGTCGACTTCCCTGCCGCCGCACTCGGTGCGAACAAGCTCAAAGATATCCGTTTCGAATTAACCTACGTACCGACGGCGTTCAAGCAGGAATCCGCCAAGTTGTCGGTAGTCATCGGCGCCCCAAAAGCGAAATAATTTTTCGCCTGCGCCTTCCCTCACTCGCGGGGGAAGGCGTTTGACCATTTTTGCGTTTGACCGTTTGCGCGTTTAGGCACAGCGTCTCAAACGCACAGCCGCGCAGCGGCATACCAAACTTACTCGTAGCGCTGCTTGCCGCCCTTGGGCGGCGTCGATTTGGTGCGGAAATACTGCGTCACACGTTCGGCAGAATCGCCGGCTGCTGCGACCGCCTGCTTTAGCTGCAGGAGCGTGCAACCATATTGCTTGCGCCGGTAAGTTACTTCCCATGGATCAGCAAGATTGACACGCGTGGGATCAAGCGGCTCGCGTTTTTTTGACACTTCATTCATGGCGGCTGTTTCCCGTAAAAAGGTGCGCCACTATACGCCCCTTCAGTCCCGCAACCGCGACATGGGCAGATTAAAAGCGGCGCTTGCTGCCGCGCCGACACACGGCCCCGTTCGTGGCGTAACAAGAGGCGGAATTGTAGAATTAGCCCCCGGCCGCTCGAGTACACAACAGACGCGGCCTTTCCCGGTTTCTTCGAGGTCGCCCGTGAAATCAATGTCCCCAATGCCCGCAATACTGGCCATTCTGCTTGCGCTGCCTGCCGCGGTGCTCGCGCAGCCGCGCGATTTTCCGCAGCGCCCGATCCGTATCATCGTGCCCGTGCCGCCCGGCGGCAGCGTTGACGCCACCGCGCGTCTACTGGCGCCGAAGTTGAGCGAATCGCTGGGTCAGAGCGTGGTCATCGACAATCGCGGCGGCGCTTCGACCAACATCGGCATGGAAATGGTGGCGCGTGCCTCAGCCGACGGTTACACGCTGCTCGCCAATACCGCACCGCTGGTGGCCAATCCGGCGTTGTTCCCCAAACTCACCTTCTCACCGGAAAAAGATTTTGCGCCGCTCTCGCTGGTCGTCACCGGCCCCAGTGTGGTGGTCGCCCATCCCTCGGTGCCGGTCACTAATCTGGCCGGACTGATCGCGCTCGCCAAGGCCAAACCGGGCAGCATTAATTATTCTTCTTCGGGCGCCGGCACGCTCACGCATCTGGGCGCCGAGCTGTTCAAGTATTTAAGCGGTACCAACATCGTCCACGTGCCCTACAAAGGTGGCGGTCCGGCGCTCGCCGCGGTGATGGCCGGGGAAATCGACATCACCTTTCAAACACCGCTGGCGGCCGCCGGTCAGATCAAGGCCGGCCGTCTGCGCGCACTCGCGGTTACCGCGCACAAGCGGCTGGCGATGCTGCCCGAAGTGCCAACTACCAGCGAATCGGGTATGCCGAAATATGAATTCCAGAGCTGGGTCGGGTTGCTCGCACCGGCCGCCACGCCGCCGGCCGTGTTGCGCCTGCTCAACGAGCACATCGTCAAAGCCGCACGCACGCCCGATATCGCCGAGCGCTTCGCGCGTGAAGGTGCGGACGTCGTTGCCAGCAGCGCCGAACAATTCCGCAAGGTGATCACCGACGAAACCGCCCTCTGGGGCAAGGTCATCCGCGAAATGGGCATCAAGGCTGAATAAGCAGCGGCCTGTTTGATTAATAAATTCGAGGGAACACCATGAATCCAAGCGAAGTCACCTTCCACAGCGACAGCGACAAAATCGCTGGTTATCTCTTTACCCCCGCCGACTGGAAAGCCGGCGATCCGCCGCGTCCGGGCATCCTCGTCCTTGCCGGTTATAGCGGCAACACGCAGGCCGACTGCACGCACATGATGAAACGCCTGTGCGCCGAGGGCTGGTTTGTCTTTGGCTACGACTATGTTGGCTTCGGCAAAAGCGATGGCAAGCGCAACCGCCACCGTCCGCTCGAACAAGCGCAAAACACCTATGATGCGCTGACCTATATGCAGACCGTCCCCGGCATTGATCCAGAGCGGCTCGCCATCTACGGCACCAGCTTTGGCTGCGCCAACGGCATCTGGGTTACCGCGCATGACGAACGCGTCAAATGTCTGGTCACCAGCGTCGGCGTCACCGACGGCTACGAGTGGATGCGTTCAATCCGCCGGCCGTGGGAATGGCTGGCCTTCAAGGACCGCGTGCTCAAAGAAGCACAAAAGCGCGTGGTCAGCGGCGAAGGCAAGCTGGTGCCCAATGGCGAGATCATGCTGCGTGACCCCGAATCGCAGCGCCAGCGCGACATGCACGCGCAGGCCGGTCATACCTTCCAGAGCGAAGAGCGCGATATTGAAAGCGCCGAGGCGGTGATGCGTTACCGCCCGGACTGGGTGGTCGACAAGATCAGTCCGCGACCGGTGCTGATGATTTATGCCGAACACGACAACCTCGTGCCGCCGGTGCAGCAGTTGAGCGCCTACGAAAAATGCGGTGAACCGAAAAAACTCGTCATGCTGCCGAAGTCGGGCCACTACGACAGTTATGAATTCCGCAACACGGTGACCTGCCAGATTACGTATACCGAGACCATCGCCTGGTTCAAACAGTATCTTTAACCGCGTCACAGAATGGCGCCGGCCCACCGGCGCCAACAATGCGGACCGTCATTCGTATCAATCCGGTGATGCCCGGTGATAACCGACCGGCCACTGGCAAAACAATAACCGACGAATTACAGGAGGTGTTGCATGTTGAAGATTGGCATTGTAGACGGTGACGATATCGGTCTCGAGGTGGTGCCGGAAGCGGTCAAAGTAATGAAGGCGGCGGCGGCAAAAGTCGGGCTTGAAGTCGCCTGGGAAGAAGCTGCGATGGGCGTTCGCGGGCACGAACTCTACGGACATACGATGCCGCAGGAATCGCTGGCGCTACTCGGAACACTGGACGGCTGGGTGCAAGGGCCCATCGGCCATAGCGCTTACCCGCGCAACGAGCCGACGTGGATCTCGCCGCCGCTACGCAAACACTTTGACCTGTTCGCCAGCATCAAACCCGTCAAGTCATACCCGAACATCCCTTCTTTGCAAAAAGGCGTCGATATCGTCTTTCTGCGGGAAGTTACCGAAGGCCTGCAAAACGGCACCGTGGTCGCCGCCGGCGATGGCGAGTTCCGGCCAAACGACGACATTTCAATCGGCATGCGCGTGATCACCCGCAAGGGCTCCAACCGCATCGCACGCGAGGCCTTTGAAATCGCCCGCACACGGCCGCGCAAAAAAGTGACGGCCGTGCACAAGGCCCCAACCTACAAGCTCTGCTGCGGAATGTTTGCAGAGGAATGCCGCAAGCTCGCGCCTGAATATCCGGATGTGGTGCTCGATGAAGTCCTGGTCGACGGCTTCGCGCTCAAACTGATCATGACCCCGCAACGCTTCGATGTTGTCGTCACCACCAACCTGTTTGGCGACATTCTGACCGACGAAGGCGCGGCGCTTGTCGGCGGACTCGGTCTGGCACCTGGGCTGTGTGTCGGCGAGCACCAGGCGATGGCGCAGGCCACCCACGGGTCGGCGCCCGATATCGCCGGCCGCGGCATCGCCAACCCCTATGCCATGATCATGTCTGGAAAAATGTTGCTCGAATGGCTGGGCCGCAAACACGCAGAACCACGAGCAACGAAGGCCGCCGCGTTAATTGATGCGGCCATGGAGTGCGTCATTGCGGAAGCAGTGAATTTAACACCGGATCTGAACGGCACGGCATCCACCTCACAGATGGGCAGTGCGGTCGCAGCGGCGGTCTGAACACGCCCCGCTGCAACGTCAGGCGCGGCGCGCGTTTCTTTGCGCACCGTGCCTGATCGTTTCATCTGCAGGTCCAGCCCGCACACCACGCCGGCATGCGTATCAAGCCTTGCCGTGGCGGCCGATCAGATGCTTCGCCACTTTCATGTGTTGCACTGAATCACCGGCCAGATGTGTCCAAATCAGCGCATCGCGCGAGAGTTTATCGGCGCTGGCATTGATTGCGCCTGCACCGACTCCACGTATATCAACGCCCAGCGCCGTCACGCGCTGTATCACCTCCTGCGCAAAAATCATCACGAAGGCGGCGTTCGGCGAATCACGCAATGCCGCGTCCCCGCCCATGGCCTGATCACGCTCCCAACCGGTACGCAGAACATACGAACGTAGCGCCTCGGTAAGCAGATGCATTTCGGCCAGCCGCTTCTGCGTCAACTGCTGTGTGCTGATGAACTTGCCGCCCTGCTTGATCGTGGTCGCGTGCCGCATCGCCGCCTCACACGCCGCCTGACAGACCCCCAGCGCGTTACCCGCCAGCTCGAATTCGTTGAAATGGGAAATATCCGTGGCACGCGCCTGGGCTCCGCCATTCACCGTGCCGATCAGGTTGCTATGCGGTATACGGGCGTTCTCAAAAATCAACTCTGCATTTTGGTAGAACCGCCAACCACGCTTGTTGAAGACCTTGCCAATGCGGAACCCCGGCGTGGTCGTCGGCACCAGAAAGTCGGTGCTGCCCTCGCGTACGCTGACATGGGGATTGGTACGCGCACGGATGAAAAACAGCTGTGCCACACTGCCATTGGCAATAAAGCATTTTTCGCCGTTTAACACCCAGAAGTCGCCGTCGCGCTCGGCCTTCAGCCTGAAGCCGGCCTTGGGATCGTCTTCAGGCGGCATGCGGTTATCGGAGCCCGCGTTCGGTTCGGTATTGCCGGCACCGAGCAGATAGGTATCGTCCTCGACAAAAGGTTTCAGAAAGCGGTTTTTTTGATCATCTGTGCAGCTCGATGCAATCAGATGACTCCACTTCCAGCATTGGCTGAATGTTTTTGCAATGGCACTGTCCGCCCTTGCGAGTTCCGACATCACCAACACCTGGGTGACGATGTCCGCGCCATGCCCGCCCCACTCCTTACCCAGAGCCAGCGTGCGAAAGCCGATCTTCGAACCTTTCTTGATAATATTCCAGTCAAAGGTTTCACGCGCGATGGCAACGGTGTCGCGCTGCAGGGAAATCTTGCTGATTTCCGTATCAGCGAATTCCCTTGCCTTCATCTGCCATCCGCGCTGCTCTTCACTTAAAGAAAAATCCATACCAACTCCTCCTGTCAATTAAACAAACCCGGTTCATGCATGCCACCCGTTGCCGCCCCGCGTAGCCGCACGCGCCTTTTTATTTCAACAACGCTCAATGCGGTCGATTGGGAATAAACGGTGCTTGCGCAAGACCGCTTATGCGCAAGCAAGGCTCGCCGGATATTATTTATGCTATCCGGATGGTAGACTCAAGTTCACACCGCTGCAAAACAATTAAAAAGCAGAGTCGCTATATTTCCCAGAGGACATCGCCAACATGTTTAGCTTTCAGCTTTCAGCAGAGCAACAAGAGTTCAGGGACACCGTCAAAGACTTCGTCAAGCGCGAAGTCAAACCCGTCGCCAATCACCCGGATCGCCTGCAGGCAGAAGATCCGCACTTCGTGCCAGC
>CAMDSO010000043.1 GCA_945906935.1 Bordetella parapertussis | reverse complement strand
GACGGTGGCGCGACGCATGAGTTTGGCGTGACCACGACCCGTTGCGCGCTGGCGGTGACGGTGGAGGTACACGATCCGCGCTTTTACACGGAACTGGCCTTCGGTGGTTCAGTCGGCGCTGGCGAAGCCTATATGTCGGGCTACTGGAGCTGCGAGGATTTGACCGCGGTGATTCGGGTGCTGGTCAACAACCTGCACGTTGTCGACGGCATGGAGGGCGGACTGGCGCGTCTGGGTGCGCCCTTGCGCCGCGCGCTGCACTGGGCGGCGCGCAACAGCCGCCGCGGTAGCCGTCGCAACATCGCCGCGCATTATGATTTGGGCAACGATTTCTTCCGGCTCTTTCTCGATCCGACGATGATGTATTCGGCGGCGTGTTTCGAGCGCCCCGGGATGACCCTCGAAGAGGCTTCCACCGCCAAGCTCGACCGCATCTGCCGCCGTTTATCTTTGCAGCCTGGCGATCATCTGCTCGAAATTGGCACCGGCTGGGGGGCGATGGCGCTGCACGCCGCCGGGCGCTACGGCTGCCACGTCACGACGACGACGATTTCGCAACAGCAATATGAGCTCGCCCGCGGGCGCATCGATGCCGCCGGGCTGGCTGACCGCATCACACTCTTGCGTGATGATTATCGCGACCTGCGCGGGCAATACGACAAACTGGTTTCGATCGAAATGATCGAGGCGGTGGGCTATCAGTATTACGATACTTACTTCCGGCAATGCAGTGACTTGCTCAAACCCGGCGGGCGCATGTTGCTGCAGGCGATTACCATCGCCGACCAGCGCTACGAGGGGGCGCGCAAAGCGGTCGATTTTATCCAGCGCTATATTTTCCCCGGCAGCTGTATTCCGTCAGTGGCGGTGATTTGCGATGCGATTGCGCGCGTCACCGATTTGCGACTGGTCGATCTGCACGATATTGGTTTTGACTATGCAACCACCTTGCGGCTGTGGCGCGAGAACATGATGGCGAATCTCGCGCGGGTGCGTGCGCTCGGTTATCCGGATGAATTCATCCGGATGTGGGAGTTTTATTTCTGCTATTGCGAAGGCGGTTTTGCCGAGGGTGTGCTCGGCGATGCGCAGATGCTGTTGGCCAAGCCGCAGGCGCGCCCGCCGTTCTGAGGCGGCCGGCGTTCTAATGTGATCGTGGTGGTGCCGCGGCTTGCGCAGCGGCCAACTGTGCGAAAATCGGCACAGGAGGTCCTATGATCGAACGCAAACAATTAGGCATTGCAGTGGTTGGTTCGGGGCGCATTGGTACGCTGCGCTCGCGGCTGGCGTCGGAACACCCGGCGGTTAAATTCATCGCGGTGTCGGATCTGGTCGAGGCCAACGCGCAGAAGCTGGCGAAAGCCGTCGGTGCCAGCGTGGCTTCCACCGACAATCGCGCCATCATCGCCCACCCTGAAGTCAACGCCGTGATCGTGTCGACCAGCGAGGGCGAGCATCTCGATGCGGTGCTGGCGGCGATCGAACTTGGTAAGCCGGTGTTGGTGGAAAAGCCGATTGCACTCACCACGGCGGACGCCGACCGTATCATCGCCGCCTCGCGGAAGGCGGGCGTTGAAGTGCGCGTCGGTTACAGCCGCCGCTATAAAGACCGTTATCTGCTGGCCAAGGAACAGATCGTGCAGGGCCGCATCGGCACCGTGATCGGCGCGGCGATGCGCGTCTACAACTCGCGCTCGCAGGCGCTGGCCATGCTGGGGCGCAATCCGCATGCGACACCGGTGGTGGACGCGCTGACGTACTACGTTGATCTGGCCAACTGGATGCTCGATGGCGGCGCGCCGGTGGAAGTCTATGCGCGTGGGCAAAAGGGCGTGTTGCAGGCCGCCGGTCACGAGGTCGATGACGTCAACTGGGCGATCCTGACGTACGCCAGCGGCGCGGTGGTGAATCTGGGCGTATGTTATGCGCTGCCGGAAAAATATCCGTCGCTCGGTCACGCCGCGCGCGTTGAAATCCTCGGCAGCGAGGGCGTGATGATCCTTGACGACGATCACACTGATCAGATCATGTATAGCGAGAAGGGCGTGCCGCACGTCTATCTGCCCGATCACAACGTCAACATGGTATTCATGGGCAGTGGTACGCCGGGCGAATGGGCGCTCGGTGATTTTTGGGGGCCGATTGCCAACGAAACGCGCGCCTGGCTCGATCATCTGGCCACTGGCAAGCCCTGTGTGCTGGCCACCGCGCAGGAAGCGCGTGCCAATCTCGAAACCACGCTGGCGATTGAACTGGCCGCCGACAGCGGACGGCAGGTCAAGCTGCCGTTATCGGCCTGAACGGAGCATTCATGATGCGCTACAATATTTTTTCACCATGTGCGATCGCGTTGGTGTTGGCTGTGGCGCCCGTGTTTGCGCAGGATGCGTATCCGACGCGTTCGATCCGCATGGTCGTTGCGTATCCGCCGGGCGGCGGCACCGATATCGTCGGTCGTATGGTGGCGCAGAAACTCAGCGAAGTGTTTGCGCATACGGTGGTGGTCGATAACCGCGGTGGCGCCACGGGTAACATCGGCACCGAAATGGTGGCGCGCGCAGCACCCGACGGCCACACCCTGCTGATGGGCAATGTCGCGCCCAATGCGATCAACGTCAGCCTGTTCGCAAAAATACCGTATGACCCGGTCAGCGATTTCGAGCCGGTCAGTCTGGTGGCATTGACGCCGAATATTTTGCTGGTGCATCCCGCACTGCCGGTGAAGACTGTGCAGGAATTTATCGCGCTGGCGAAAGCGAAGCCCGGCACGCTGAATTATTCCTCGGCCGGCATCGGCAGTTCGTCGCATCTCGCGCCGGAACTGTTGGCGATGATGACCGGCATCAACATCGTGCACGTGCCCTACAAGGGCGGCGGGCCGGGCCTCGTTGACCTTCTCTCAGGCCAGATGCAGTTCATGATGACGACCACGCCGGCGGCGATGCCGCATGTGAAGACCGGCAAGGTGCGCGCCCTCGGGGTGACCAGTGCGAAGCGTTCGCAATCCTTGCCCGACCTGACGAGTATCGCCGAGGCCGGTGTCAAAGGCTACGAGGTGTCGACCTGGTACGGTGTGCTGGCGCCGGCGAAAACGTCCAAAGCTATCGTCACCAAACTGCACGGCGAAATCGTGCGCTTGATCGCGGTGCCCGAGACACGCGACAAACTGCTGGTGCAGGGATTCGAGCCGGTGGGCAGCACGCCGGATGAATTTGCTGCCTATATCAAATCCGAAATCGCCAAATGGGCGCAGGTGATCAAGACCGCAAAGATCAAGGCCGAGTAGCCGTTTAAAACACCGCTACCTGCATTGCGTACATTGCGCGCAGGGGGCGCGAGCTGGCCCGATTTTGGATTTATTACGATCGCTTACGCATGCCTTTAGTTGAACGCCGCGGCCAACCCGCGTTGTATTACGAACTCGACGATTACACCGATCCGTGGCGCAACGCACCGACCATCGTGTTGCAGCACGGCTTTGCGCGCTCGTCGAAGTTTTGGTACCAATGGGTGCCTTATCTCTGCCGCTTCTACAAGGTGATCCGCAGCGATCTGCGCGGGTTGGGGCGCTCGTCGAAAGACTTTGATGTGACGACGGGTTTTAGCGCCGCACTCTGGATCGCCGATCTTGAGGCCATCCTCGAACACGCCGGCGTCGATCGTGTGCATTACTGCGGTGAATCAACCGGCGGCATTATTGGCATGCTGTTCGCCGCCGAGCGGCCGCAGCGTGTGCGCACCTTGAGCCTGATTTCGGCACCGGTGCGTTTGAATGAGACGGCGGCGGCGCGGGTCGGCGTTGGTGAGGCCGCATTGCGCCAGTTGGGGCCGATGGCTTATGCGCGCGCCAAAAATGGCGTCGATCGTTTTCCGCCGGGTACCGATCCCGGGTTGATGGCATGGTTCGCCGGTGAGCAGGGTTTATCCGACCTTGAAGTCATGATCAATATGCAGAAGTTCACCTATGGCCTGGACACCACGCCCTACCTCGCGCGCATCGCGGCGCCCACACTGGTGATTTATCCATCGCACGACACGCACAGCACGCCGGGGCAGGAAGAGACGCTGAAGAAAAACGTGCGTAATTTGCGGCTCGTGCATCTGCCGTCGCATTATCACAATCTGCATTGCACCCAGCCGGCGTCGTGCGCGACCCAGGTGCTGCACTTTGCCGCGCAACACGACGGCATCGTTTGTCGGGAAAACTAGGTGGGTTACTTCAAAACATTGCCTTGCCCGACCAAAGCCGGGATTGATTTATTTGCCGTGACATGGCGTGTGATGGCATCGAGCATGTTGATACTCGTCGGCGTAACGCCGGCCGCCGCACAAAATTTCCCTGAGCGTCCGATTCGTCTGGTCTCGCCATTTGCGCCGGGGGGCGGTAATGATCTCGTTTCGCGTATGCTGGCGCAGGCCTTGTCGAAAAACCTTGGTCAATCGGTGGTGGTTGATAACCGTCCGGGGGCGACTACCATCATCGGCATGGAACTGGTTGCCAAAGCGCCGGCCGACGGTCACACCTTGGTGATGTCGAGCAGTACGCTGGCCATTAACGTGACCCTTTATCCGCAGTTGCCCTACGATGTGTTGCGTGATTTCGCGCCGGTATCGCTGGTGGCGACGACGCCGTTGATCCTCGCTGTGCATCCGTCGCAGCCCGTCACGACCGTGGCTGAATTGATCACACTGGCGAAGGCGCGGCCGGGGGAACTGTTTTTTCCGTCGGCCGGCACCGGTGATGCGCCGCATCTGGCGGCTGAATTGTTCAACATGACCGCCGGCGTCAAGCTGATGCACGTGCCCTACAAGGGTGCGGCCATCGGCATCAATGATCTCGTTGCCGGCCGCCTTGCACTGATGTTCGGCACCAGTCCGGCCACGCTGCAGCATGTGCGTAGCGGTCGCTTGCGGGCGATTGCAGTTACCAGCCGTACGCGCACTGCCGTTATGCCCGAACTGCCGACGGTGACCGAATCCGGTCTCGCCGGTTACGAGGCCGGATCGTGGTACGGCATGCTGGCACCGGCGCGCACGCCCAAAGCGGTGGTGGCGCGACTGGCTGCTGCCGTGTCAGCTGCGATAGCTTCGAATGATTTAAGTGAGAAGTTGAAAGCGCAGGGTGTTGATGTGATCGGCAACACACCGGCGCAGTTCAACGCCTATATCCGGCAGGAAATCGTCAAATGGGCGAAGGTGATACAGGCGGCCGGCATCAACGCTGGCGCAGCGCATTGATGGCGTAAGATGGCGGCGCGTTGGTCGCTTAAAAATATTGCTCGAAGGATGGAAGATGAAGAATAGAAATAGCGGGTTGTGGTACCTCGCCGCCTTGTCGGCCGGCTTCTGGATATCTTCCGTGCAGGCGCAGACCTATCCCGAGCGCCCGATCCGTTTGGTGGTGCCGTTTCCCCCCGGCGGCGGTTCTGATATTACGGCGCGCACGATCGCGCAAAAGCTCGGTGAAGCGCTCGGTCAGCAGGTGGTGGCTGACAATCGCGGTGGTGCTGGTGGCAATATCGGCACCGATATCGTCGCCAAGGCGGTACCAGACGGCTATACGCTGGTGATGGCGTTGTCGGGGCCGTTCTCGATCAACGGTAGCCTGCTGGGCAAACTGCCCTTCGATCCGTTGAAAGACTTTGCCTTGATTACGCTCGCCGGTGCGACGCCGAATTTGCTGGTGTCACATCCTTCGCTGTCGGCGCAGACGGTGAAGGAGTTGATCGTGCTGGCCAAGGCAAGCCCGGGCAAAATCAATTTTGCCTCCTCGGGCCTTGGTACGCCGGCACAGCTGGCCGGTGAATTGTTCAACACCATGGCCGGCGTCAAACTCATACACGTGCCTTACAAGGGCGCCGCACCGGCGCTGACCGATTTGCTCGCCGGTCAGGTGCAGTTGATGTTTTCCACCATGCCGCCGTCGTTGCCGCAGGTGAGGGCCGGCAAGTTAAGAGCCATCGCGGTCACCAGTGCGAAGCGTTCGGTGACCACGCCGGAATTGCCGACGATCTCCGAAGCGGGTCTGCCGGGCTTCGAGGCGATTACTTGGTATGGCATGGCCGCACCGGCGGGCACACCGGCGGCCATCATCAAAAAACTTAATAGCGAAGTCGTGAAGTTGCTGCGTCTGCCGGAGGTGAGAGAACGTCTGCTCGCCACCGGCACTGAAGCCGCGGGTACCACGCCTGAAGAGTTCGCCACCTATATCAAATCCGAAATCGTGAAATGGGCCAAGGTGGTCAAGGAGTCGGGCGCACGCGCTGATTGATATACGCTGTGCCGCTACCCGCGCCTTGCTTGTGGCGGCCATGCCGCTCTGTTATGTTCGGGGCTGGCTTGATCTTGATTAAGAGAGGGGACAATGAATTCACTTCACAAGCGGTTTCTACGAGGTTGGATGATGGTGTTTGCGATGGCCGCATCGATCGCCTCTGCGGCCGACCTGCCGCCGTTGCCGCAAGGCCTGTCGGCGCCGGCCAAAGCGGTCAAGATGCAGGCTTTCAGCCTGCCGACTGCAACTGGCGCCATCGCCAAAGCCGACGACTACAAAGGCAAGGTGCTCATCGCCCGCTTCTGGGCCACTTGGTGAGACATCTGCGTTAGTGAGATGCCCTCCGTGCAGAGGGCTCAGCAGGAATACCAAAAAAGCGGCGTAGCGGTCATCGCGATTTCAATTGATGGCGATGGCGCCAAGTCGGTCAAGCCCTTCTTGAGCGAACATAAATACACGCTGCCGGTACCGCTCGATCCGGATATGCAGCTCGCGCGCTCACTCGGGGTACGCGTCGCACCGTGGACCGTGATCATCGACCGTGAGGGCAATCTGGTCGGCGGCGGTTACGGCCGCATCGATTTGCAGAGCACTGAGTTTCGCAATTACATCAAGGCACTTGCTGCGAAGAAGTCGAGCTAAGCGGATTTTTGTAAGTCGTAATCAACCACAACGGGGGAAACGATGCAGATGAAACGATGGCGGCAGTTGATGACGGGGGTGGTGCTGGCGGCGTGGGCCTTGGCGGCTTCCGCAGTCAATGTCGGCGACAGGGCGCCGGAATTCGCCGCCCCTTCAAGCACCGGCAAGGAAATCAAGCTGGCTGATTTTGCCGGCAAGAAACATACGGTGCTGTTTTTCTATATCGGTGCCTTCACCAACGCTTGAACGCAGGAAGCGCTGGCTTTCCAACTGGATCTTCCCCGGTTTGAAGCCGCAAATGCCCAGGTCCTGGGCATCAGTGTTGACTTCCCCGACGCCAACAAAGCCTGGGGTGAGAAGCTCGGTCTGAAGTATCCCTTGCTGAGCGACCTGCGCCGGCAGATTGCGCGCGCCTACGGCGTGTTGCAGGACGATCCGGCGATGGTGCAGGAACCGGCGCGCATCGCGCAGTATCTGCGTGCGAAACGCTCGTGGTTTATCGTCGATAAAAACGGTGTGGTGGTCTACGCCCGTGTCACCGACCCGCGCGGGCTGGTGCCGAACGACGAGATACTCGAGGTGTTATCGAAGTTGAAGTAAACCTGTGTTGCAAGCCCGCCATCCCGTCGTGTGACACACGGCTGGATGTGCCGGCGCTGCAATCTGCCGCACTGCTCACGCGGCGCGCCACAATTTGCTAGACTCGCCGTTCACTAAAAACCTTTTCCCCCATCGCTTTTTGCCCCTACAGGAGACCTCATGGCTGTGCGCAAACCGAAAGTCAAGAACACGATCGAGAAGAAAAACCGCAAACTCACTCGCAAAGACATTCATGCCGCTGCCAAGCGTCTGAAGAATTGGGGCCGTTGGGGCAAGGACGACGAGATCGGTACGCTGAATTTCGTGACGCCTGAGTGCATCGTCAATGCCTGCCACTTGGTGAAAAAAGGCCAGGTTATTTCGCTGGCACTGAATTTTGATCAGACCGGCCCGCAGGGCGGCAAGACCAAATATCCGGCGCTCGGTCGTTTCAACCCGATCCACCTGATGACACGCACCGGCACCGATGCCTATTCGGGCGTGCTGGATCACCGCAAGATCCGCGGCACTGATGACATTATCATCATGCCGTTGCAATGTGGCACGCAGTGGGACGGCCTCGGCCACATCATGTACTACGATCACATGTGGAACGGCTATGACTGCCGCACTGTCACCAGTGCCGGCGCGCTCAAGGGCGGCATCGAAAAGACCAAAGAGAAAATGATCGGCCGCGGCGTGCTGCTCGACGTGCCAAAGGCACTCGGTTTGAAATCGCTGCCGGATGGTTTTGCCGTGACCAATGAAATTCTTGATTTCACCGCCGCCAAGCTCAAGGTTGAAGTGCGTCGCGGCGACTTCCTGCTGGTGCGCACCGGTCACGTCGAGCGCAAGTTTGCCGACAAGAACTGGGATGGTTACTCGGGCGGTGATGCCCCGGGCCTGGCCTTCGAAACGCTCGACTGGCTCTACAAAAAAGAAGTGGCGGCGATTGTTACCGACACCTGGGGTGCGGAAGTGCGTCCGAACGAAACCGAAGACACCAACCAGCCGTGGCACTGGATCGCGATCCCGATCATGGGTCTCACGGTCGGTGAAATCTTTGACTTGGGCGGTCTCTCCAAAGCCTGTGCCGCCGACGGTGTTTATGAGTTCATGTTCTGCGCGCCGGCGCTGCCGATCACCGGTGGCGTGGGTTCGCCGGTGAACCCGTACGCGGTCAAGTAATCACGGCCGTTTCTGGATGCCGCTCAAGCGGCGCCGGAATAATTGCGCGGGATCGAACGAACATTGCGTATCGTTGATCCCGCGTTTTTTCTTCCCTGAGAGCCGCTGAGCGAAATAGATACATTGTGGGAAGTCGGCGAGCACTGTTTGAGCCCTTGTCGCTTTTGGACAAGGGCGAGTTACGCAGCCGCCCGCTGTGTTGAGCTGCGCAGGGGAGTCCGCAGGACCGGCAAATCGGGGCGGCTTTCTCTTCGCTTACTCTCTCTTGGCCGCTCAAGAAAAAGTGACTAGCCGCCGGGCTATCCCCGGTGAATTTCAATTTGATGTGTCGCGTCAATTTCCAGCATGTTTGAGCGAACCGTTTGCACCGCCGGCGGCCTCTCAAACGAGACACATTGCACCCGATGAGGATGTGAAATGAAACCTGTTATCTCCCCCGTTATGCGCAAGTTAAGCAATTACATTGCTGGTGCCGCCAAGCGAGCCTTGCCCGCACGCGTCACCGAACGCGCCAAGCATCATTTTCTCGATACGATCTCGGCGATGTTGTCCGGTGCTCCGCTTTTGCCGGGCCGTCGCGCCATCGAATACGTTGCTGCCATGGGTGGTACGCCCGAGGCCTGTGTGGTCGGCACACGCATCGTCACCACCGCGGTCAATGCGGCGTTGGCCAACGGCATGCTCGCGCATGCCGATGAAACCGACGATGCGTATTACCTGGCGCTGGTGCATCCGGGGTGCGCCGTGGTGCCAGCCGCACTCGCCATGGCCGAGCGTCAGCGCTCAAGCGGCATCGCCTTATTGCGCGCCGTGGTGGTCGGTTACGACCTGTGCGCACGCACTTCAAAAGCGCTGGGCATCGAGCGCTTCCGTTCGGCCGGGCATTCGACACACAGCTATGGCGGCACGTTTGGTGCGGCGGCGGCAGCCGGTGCGCTCGCCGGGCTGAATGCCGATCAGGTGCGCTGGTTGTTATCGTATACGGCGCAACAGGCCTCGGGGTTATCGTGCTGGGCGCGCGACACCGAACACGTCGAAAAAGCCTTCGACTTCGGTGGCATGACGGCGCGCAACGGGGTCACCGCCGCCACCATGGTGGCCAGCGGATTCACCGGGGTCGAAGATGTGTTCTATGGGGATCGCGGTTTTTTTCACGCGCATGAAAAATACGCGCTGCCGGAGCAGTTCATTGCCGGACTCGGGCGTGATTACGACATTATGCAGACGGCGATCAAACGCTGGCCGGTCGGTTATCCGATCCAGGCGCCGCTCGATGCATTGTCGAATCTGATGGCGGCGCATCAAGTCGGTGCCGGTGACGTTGAGCGCGTGACGATCACGCTGGATGAACAGGGCGCGCGTACTGTCAACGGCCGCACCATGGCCGATATCAATATCCAGCATCTGGCCGCTCTTATGCTGCTCGATGGTGATATCACCTTCGAGTCCTCGCACAGTTCTACGCGGGTGCGTGACCCGAAGGTGCTCAAACTGCGCGAACGCATTGCCATTGTCGGTAGTGCGGCGTTGTCGAAGGCGAAAACCACGCAGGCGATCGCCGAGATCGTTACCCGCGACGGACGCAAGCTGCGGCATCACACGCGCGAAGTGCGCGGCACTGCTACCAACCCGATGACGCGCGAGGACATCACCGCGAAAAGCCGCGCGCTGCTGGTGCCGGTGATGGGCAAGCGGCGCGCTGAAGCTTTGATTGCCGCGGTGATGACGCTCGACACCCTGCGCGACGTGCGACAGTTGCGGCGCCTGCTGCAGAATTGACAACGGCAGCCCGGCAGCGCCATCACGTATTCCGCGCCGGGTGCCGTCGTTATAATGGATCGATCATTCGCCGGAAATCGACCTATCGTGTCCGATCGCAATGCTCTGCTGTTTATTACCGAGGCCGATACCGTCGAGCTGTTGCAGTGGCCCGACGTCATTGCCTGCTTGGCCATTGCCTATGCCGCACCCGATGAGCCTGCCGCAGTGCCGCCGCGTGTCGTGGCGCGCCGGGACGGTGCGTGGTTGCGGGTGCTTGCTGCAATGCCGGCCGGTCGCCTGATGGGCGCGAAGATCATCGCGCGCGCGCGCACACCGCAATTGAGTTATCTCATGCCGCTGTGGGATCGCGAGACCGCCGAGCTGGTTTGTCTGCTGGATGCCAAATACATTACCGGCATGCGCACCGCCGGTACCACCGCCATGGCCGCGGATCGTATCCTGCCGCCGGGACCGTTGCGGGTCGCGGTGCTCGGCTCGAGTCACGAAGCGCAGGCTCATGCGCGGGCGATTGCAGCGGTACGTCCGATCACCGCAATGAAGGTTTTCAGCCCAACGCTGGCAAGCCGTGAGGCTTATGCGCAAAAAATATCACGCGAACTCGGTATCGCTTGCAGTGCGGCCGCCACGCCGCGCGAGGCGATCGACGGTGCCGATCTGATCCTGGCCGCGGCACGCTCGCATAATGAGACACCCATATTGGAGGGCGCGTGGATGCGACCCGGTGTCATGGTTGCGTCTATCGGCTCGACATTACCCGAGCAGATTGAAGTCGACGCGGAGGTGGTGCGGCGCGCGGATGTGATCGTTGCTGATGTGCCAGAGGAAGTCATGCAGCAGACGGGCGATATGCTGGCCGCGACGCAGGCCGGGGTGGAATTCGTCGACAAGGTGGTTTCGCTGCACGATGTGGTGCAGGGCCGGCAGCTGGTGCAGCAGCATACGGACAACATCGTATTGTTCAAGTCGGTGGGTTCGGCCGTACAGGATATGGCCGTCGCCGGATTGTGTTTCGATCTCGCCCGCAGCCGCGGTTTGGGCACCGCGCTGCCGGTTGGTCTGACGGTCAAGGGCAGGAAGTAGTTTTTATCACCGCCGCAGCAGCGTATTGGAGAGATGGTCATGGTTGGCTACGAAAAAAGCGAGGCGCGTGCCTGGGCGCGTGAAAACATGAAGGGTATGGCGAATGTCGTCATCCCCTCGTATACGCAAGATCTTGAGCATCTCAATGAGAAGGGTATACGCCACGATGTCGGGCTGTGCATCGAATACGGCTACTGGGGTACGCTACTGGCCTCGGAAGTGGCGATCACGGTCGATGAATACCGGCAGTTTGTCGAATGGTCGCATGACGAGGCGGGCGGCAAACTCACGCTGATCCATCACGCCGCCTTCGGTACACTGGCGCAGAACATCGCCGCCGTGAAAGTGGCCGAGCAGGCCGGTGCAGAACTCGTGTTGCTGGCTTACCCGCATAATTTTTATGCGACGACCGAACAGCATATCTTCGATTACACCAAGGCGTTTTGCGACGCGACGCGACTCGGTGTGATTCTGTTTCCGGTGCCACACTGGGGTTTCGAGCGTGTGCATCCGGCCGGCATGAGCCCTGATCTGATCAAGAAGATGGTACGCGAGATTCCCAATATCGTCTGCATCAAGGCCGAAGGCGGTATGCCGACGCCGGCGGGTTTTGTCGAAACCTGGCGCAATCACTCGCACGAAGTGGTGGTGACGTGCCCGCTCGAAGCCGATGCGATTCCGTTCATGGGGCTGCTGCCGATGCAATTCTCGGGCACCAGCAACACCGGTTATTTCGGCGACACCATTCCGCGCATGTTCAACCTCGCGCGTGACGGCAAGTTCGATGAGGCGATGAAAATTTACTGGCAGATCCATCCTGCCCGTATGGCGCAGAAGGCAGCCGGTGCGAGTTATATGCCGGGCACCGCGGTGATCAACCGCATGGACTGGAAATATCAAACCTGGCTGGCCGGTTTCAATGGCGGGCCACTGCGGCAACCGACGATGAAAATCACCGACCGCAATATGCGCATCTTGCGCGAGGGTCTGAAGAAGTCCGGACTTAAGGTGACCGATGATGCGGACAGTGCGTATTTTGTCGGGCGTCATGCCGACTGATTTTATGGCGGCAGGTTGTCGGGCCAGGCGTCGGCGCGGTCATGATGGGTTACCATGGCTGCCGGGGTTTGCAGCAATAAAACGCGGAGTCGCTCAATGAAAAAATCTGTTATCGCAGTGGTGCTGCTGTGCAGTGTCTGCACGGTGGCGGCGCACGCCCAAACCTATCCAAACCGCTCAATCCGCCTCGTCGTGCCGTGGGCGGCAGGCGGGCCGCCGGATGCGGTCGGTCGCGTACTCGGTCAGCGTGTAGGCGATGTCTTGCGCCAGCAGATCGTCATCGACAACCGGCCGGGTGCCAACAGCATCATCGGCACCGAGATGGTGGCGCGGGCCGCCCCCGACGGTTACACCTATCTGCTGACGACTGGTTCGCACACCACCAACGCGGCACTGCATCCGAAGCTGCCCTATGACACGCTGAAGGATTTCACCGCGCTGACGTTGGTGGGCGAATCGGCGGGTATGGTGATCGGCGTGCATCCGTCGCTGCCGGTGAAGTCAGTGAAGGAGTTGGTGGCGCTGGCGAAGGCGCGACCGGGTCAGCTGACCTTCGGTTCGGCCGGTAATGGCAATACGCTGCATCTGGCCGGAGAACTCTTCAAGGCGGCCACCGGCGTCAACATTACCCACGTGCCGTACAAGAGCGCGACGCCGGCCCTCAACGATTTGCTGGGCGGTCATATTGACATGATGTTTGCGAGCCCGATATCGCTGGCGGGACCAATCAAGGCCGGGCGTTTGCGCGGTCTCGCGCAGATGGGCGTGCGCCGCTCGCATTTGCTGCCTGATCTGATCACGCTCAATGAGCTGGGCATACGCGAGGCGGAGATCGGCGGCTGGTATGGTTTGTATGCGCCGTCCAAAACGCCGCGCGAGATCACCGATCGCATGCTGGCTGAAGTATTGAAGGCGCTTAAAGAACCCGAGGTGCGTGAAAAGATCGGTAATCTGGGGGCCGAGCCAGTGGGGATGCCGAGCGATGAATTCGCCCGCTTCATCCTCGCCGATATCGAAAAATATACGCAGCTTGGCCGGCGTATCAATCTAAAACTGAGTGAGTGACTGAATGATGATGGTTCAACGAGTATTACCTGCGCTGTTGGGCGCGGCGTCCTTATGCGCAGGCACGGCACAGGCGGCTGGCGCCGTCTATCCCGATCACCCCTTGCGCCTGATCTTGCCGTTTCCGACTGGCGGGCCGACCGACATCGTGGCGCGCGCGTTCGGCCAGAAGCTCGGTGAAGCGCTCGGTCAGCAGGTCGTCATCGATAATCGCGGTGGTGCGGCTGGCGTTATTGCCTGCGACATCGCAGCACATGCAGTGCCCGACGGTTACACCTTGTTGCTCGGCGTCATCGGTACGATGGCGGTGCAGCCCAATCTGACGGCCAAGCTGCCATATCAGCCACTGCGCGATTTTGCCCCGGTGTCGCTACTTAGTGCCTCGCCCTATGTGTTTGCGCTAAGCAATACCGTACAGGCGCGCAGCGTCAAGGAACTTGTGGCGCTGGCCAAGGCGAGCCCCGGCAAATTCGCCTACGCATCGGGCGGCGTTGGCACCGGCAACCATCTGTCTGCCGAGTTGTTCCGCATCACCGCCGGTATCGATCTGGTGCACGTTCCTTACAAAGGTTCCAGTCTGGCGATTACCGATGTGATTTCCGGCCAGGTTCAGATCTGGTTTCTCAATCTGTTGCCGGCGACACCCTATGTAAAAGCGAACCGTATCCGCGCGCTCGCCGTCACCAGTGCGAAACGCGCGCACTCCGCGCCGGATATTCCGACGGTGGCAGAGTCGGGTTATCCGAGCTATGAAACGACTTCGTGGCACGGCATACTGGTGCCGGTTAAAACCCCCGCAGCGATCGTCACGCGGTTGAATGCCGAACTGGTCAAGATTGCGCGCCAGCAGGAATTGCGCGATCTGCTCGGTGCGCAGGGCTCGGAGGTGATCGGCAGTACGCCGGAAGAATTCACCGCCAAGATCAAGACTGAATCCGCAAAGTGGGCGCAAGTCATCAAGACGGCGAACATACGCGCGGAGTGAGATACAGGTACTAAGCTAAGCGTGAAGAGGAGTGCAACAATGAAACAGTTTCCCAGTCTGCTGGCCGGTGTATGTGCGGTGTTCGCAATGTGTTCTGCAGGAGCGCAAACCTGGCCCTCGAAACCGGTGCGTCTTGTGGTGCCCTATACCGCTGGTGGACCCTATGATGAACTCGCGCGCTTGCTTGGGCCGTATCTGACGCAGATCTGGAATCAGTCGGTGGTGGTGGATAACCGCGGCGGTGCCGGTGGCAATATCGGCGCTGATGCAGTAGCGAAGTCAGTCCCCGATGGTTATACGCTGCTACTTGGTAATGCAGGTCCGATCACGATCAACCCGAGCCTGCACAAAAAAATGCCCTACGACGCGCAGCGTGACTTGATTGGAGTTGCGATGTTGTCCGGTTCGCCGATGGTGCTGGTGGCGCATCCGTCATTGCCGGTGAGGACGGTCAAGGAGTTTGTGCAGTTTGCGAAGCAGCGACCGGGGCAGATTAATTACTGCTCTTCGGGGGTGGGCAATCTGACCCATCTGGGCATGGAGTATTTGCAATCGATCGCCGGTATCAAGCTTAATCACGTGCCTTATAAGGGCGCAGCCCCCGCCTTTATCGACCTGATCGCGGGGCAATGCAGCATTATGTTTGCCAATATTACCGGCTCGATGACGCATATCGGCTCAGGTCGCGTGCGTGTGATCGCGGTGTCATCGGCAAAACGCGCCGCTGTGCTACCGCAGGTGCCGGGCGTTGCCGAAAGTTATTCAGAATTCGACATCACGACCTGGGTGGGCATTTTTGTGCCGGCGGGGACGCCGCGTGAAATCACCGGCAAACTGCAGGCCGATCTGATGACGGTGATGGCGCGTAGCGAAGTGCGCGAACGGATCGCCAGCCAGGGCGGTGAAGTGTTTGCGGCGAGCGGTGAACAACTCGCTGCACACATTCGCAAGGAGACCGCGCTCTATGCAAAAGTCGTGCAGAGTTCAGGGATCAAGCCGGAGTAAACCGGTGGTTCATGCATGATCCAGCCGTTCCAGCGGCTGGCTGTTGCGAGGCGGTCGGCGATGCGGTGGCAGAGCGGCGGCATGCGTTTTACGCTGGCGTTGTCGGGCGTGGCCACAGATATAGCGCAGGTGCGCTCGGGCAAGATGTGCGATAGAGATTCCTGGCAAACGCCGCGCGGCCGATCTGCCCTGGACTTGCGAACGCTTTCGTCAGATGAGCGCGGAGGCGGTGGGCAACACGCCGCAGGAATTCGATAGCTTTGTCAAAGCCGAGATCACCAAATGGGGCGAGGTGATCAAGGCGCTCAACCTGCGTATCGATTGATGCAACACAACAAAGCAGCTGCCGTGTGCTGCGACGATGCAGGGTGGCCAACCATGAAAAAGAGGGTGTGATGAAAAATTATAAGTCAGGGATGGCGATGGTGTTGTCAGTGGCGGCCCTCGGTGGTCATGGTCTGGCGCTGGCACAGCAATATCCGACCAAGGCAGTGCGCGTGATCGTGCCCTTTGCACCCGGCGGCGGCAGCGATATCACGGCGCGCCAGGTCTCGCAGAAACTCAGCGAACATCTTGGTCAGCAGTTTGTGGTCGATAACCGCGGCGGTGCGGGCGGGGTTATCGGTATGGAGATGGTGGCGAAGGCAGTGCCCGACGGCTATACCATCATGGTGATGTCGGGCAGTTTCTCGGCGACAGCGGCGACCCACCGACCGGCGTTTGATCCGATCAACAGCATCATTCCGGTGGCCGAAGTCGGCATCGCGCCGTTTGTGCTTTCGGTGCATCCGTCGCTGCCCTCTAAAACTACCAAAGAATTTATTGCGCTGGCGAAGGCCAAACCCGGTCAGCTCGTGTATGCCTCCAGCGGTATGGGCGGACTGACTCATCTGGCGACCGAACTCGTCAGCGTGATGGCCGGAATCAAGATGGTGCATGTGCCCTACAAGAGCACCGGCCCGGCGATTTCGGATCTGATTTCAGGTCAGTGCCAGTTCATTGTCGGCAGTCTGCCGCCGCTCCAGCCGCTGCTGCAAAACGGTCGCCTGCGCGCGCTGGCGGTGACCACCGCCAAGCCCTGGTTCGCGTTGCCGGGCGTGCCGACCATGGGCGAGACACTGCCCGGCTACGAAGTCGAGTTATGGTTTGGCGTGATGGCGCCGCGTGGCACGCCGCCGGCGGTGCTTGAGCGGATCAACGCGACGGTGAACAAATTCCTGCAGGACGCCGATATGAAAAAAAATCTCGATGTGCAGGGCATGATCCCCAGCGGCGGCAGCGCGCAGAAATACGGCGAGCGCATACGCGCCGATTACGCACGCTGGGTCAAGGTGGTGGATGCGGCCGGCATCAAGGCGGAATAAGCGGGGCGCGCATCGAAAGAATTGCGCGACGCCTTCGCCTCCTGAGTCGCCTCCTGAGTCGCCCCCGGTTTCCAGTCTCGCTCTCCCCGCACGTGGTGCGGGGGTGTAGTGAGTCGTCAAAAATTGAATCGTATTAACCTGCAACCGATTTAAAGAAATGAAAACCACATGACCACCACAGCCCGCATCAACGCCCAACAACTAAACGACTTCGCCACCGCCGTCTACGCCGGTGCCGGTATGCCCGAGCACGATGCGCGTCTCATTGCCGATACGCTGGTGCAGGCCGATCTGTGGGGCCATCAATCGCATGGCGTGTTGCGTCTGGGTTGGTATCTTGAGCGTATCCAGAACGGCGTGATGAAGCCGGTGACCAAGCCCGAGTTCGTGGTCGATGCTGGCACTATTGCAGTGATCGATGGTCATGACGGCGTCGGTCATGTGGTCACCGAACTGGCTACGCGCGAGGCGATCAAGCGTGCGAAAGCGCACGGCTTGGGTGCGGTCGGTGTGCGCATGTCCAACCACTTCGGCACTTGCATGTATTACACGCGCATGGGCACCCAGGACGGGTGCGCGATGTTTCTCACCAGCAACGGCGGACCGGCGATGGCGCCGTGGGGCGGCCGCAAGAAGATCATCGGCACCAATCCGTTTTCGGTGGCGACGCCGGCCGGCAAACATGCGCCCTTTCTGATGGATATGGCGAACACCGGTGTGGCGCGCGGCAAGATTTATCTCGCGCGCAACCGCCACCAGCCGATTCCCGAGGGCTGGGCGATCGACCAGGATGGTGCACCGACCACCGATGCGCAGGCGGCGATCGACGGCATCATCCTGCCGATGGCGGGGCACAAGGGTTACGCACTGGCGATGATGGTTGACGTGTTGTCGGGTGTGCTGACGGGCAGCGGTTTTCTCTCGCAGGTGCACAGCCCTTACAAGACCGCCGAGAAGAGCAATTGCGGTCACTTTATGATCGCCATCAACATTGAAGCCTTTCAGCCGCTGGCCGAATTCAACGCGCGCATGGAGCAATACATTGCCGAATTGAAATCGGTGCCCCTCGCCAAGGGCCATGACGAAGTGTTTTATCCGGGAGAGATCGAAGCCAACAACGATGTTGACTATCGTCGCGACGGCTTGCTGCTGCCCGAAGATACGTTGGCCGATCTGGTGCGCATCGCCCGGGAAACCGGCTTGAGCGACCGGCTGCCAGTGGCCGCCGGCTGATGCAGTATTTCTTTTATTGCCGCGACAAGGCCGACGCGTTCGAGACGCGCAAAGGTCTGCTGAAAGCGCATTGGGCTTTCATGCAGCCGTATATCGATGCGATGATCGCGCGTGGGCCGACCATGGCGGCGGATGGCAAAACCGTGACGGGTAGCATGCATATCGTCGACCTGCCGGATGCGGCCGCAGCACAGCTGTTCGCGCATGGTGATCCGCTGGCGCAAGGCGGTGTGTTCTCTCATATCATGGTGCGGCGTTTTGAAAATATCAGCGCGCGCACGATGTGGCAGCACCACGGCAACGCCGAACATGCGCGGTTTTTGTGGGTCGCAGAGGCGGGCGCCGGACGCTCCGATGAGGGACGCGCCCTGCGGGCGGCGCAACGCCGGTATCTCGAAGATCCGCAGCGTGCGGCCAAGGTCATCGTGCACGGCCCCTTGCTCGGCGAGGATGGTGTCACCTGGCAGGGGACGGTAATGTTGCTCGAGACCGTGGATCGTGCGGCTGCCGAACAATTGGTGGCTGCAGATCCGGCCGCCGCGCTCTATGCGCAGAGTGCGTTAGTGCCGTGGCGCTTTGGCGGCGCGGAGAATCTGCAGGATCTCATCGCGCTGGTTTGAGTCGGTTGTGTGGTCGTCTCAGTGTGCTTTGAGGCGCCACAATGAAGTGACTTCGCCCGCCCGCATCGCATGCAGCGCATCGCCACGGTCTTGCGTGCGCGGATGATGCGGTCGCACTTCGGTGCGTCCGGAGACGGTGAGTCCGCCTGCCTCGAAGGCGGCAAGCAGCGACTCGCGCGTGCGCAGCCCGAGCCGTTCAGCGAGATCCGACAACACCAGCCAGCCTTCGCCGTCGGCTTCAAGATGGGCGGCGAGTCCGGCGATAAAGCCGAGCAGCATGCGACTGTCCGGATCGTAGATGGCGTGTTCGAGTGGCGAGCCGGGGCGGCCCGGCAACCACGGCGGATTGCAGACGATGAGTTGCGCGCGGCCCTCCGGAAAGAGATCCGTTTCAACGATTTTTACCTTGCCGAAGAAGCCAAGGCGCGCGATATTTTCGCGCGCGCAGGCGAGTGCGCGCGGGTCTTGTTCGGTGGCGATGGTTTGCACGATGCCGCGTTGGGCGAGCACCGCGGCGATGACGCCGGTGCCGGCGCCGATATCGAAGGCCAGTGCCGGTGCGGGCGAGGGCAGCGGCGCCGCGATCACCAGTTCGGTGTAATCATTGCGCACCGGCGCAAACACGCCGTAGTGCGGATGTATGCGTCCGGCCAGGGTCGGAATGTCCATGCCTTTTTTGCGCCATTCATGCGCGCCGATCAGACCGAGCAGTTCGCGCAGCGAAGTGACCGAGGCGGCTGTTTCCGCATCGGCTGTGCCATAGGCTTCACCGCAGGCCAGCCGCACGTCGGGTGCGCGGGACAGCGGCACGCCGTAGTCTGCGTCGAGCGGAATCAGCAGCATGCCCAGCACGCGCGCGCGTTGCGCACGGGCCTGACGATACAGATGAAAGGCCTGCGGAAACGGCACCGGTGGCGTCACCACGACCGGACCGCCGCGGGAGACGCGTGCCGGGCGCGGCTTGCGATCGGCGCGCGTGGTCAGCGCGTGCAGCATTTGGCGCGCGTTATTGAAGTCGCCGCGCCACAGCAGCGCGGTGCCTTCGCAGGCATGGTGATAGGCGGCGTCGGCCGTCATGCGATCGTCGGCGATGACGACCTTCTTGTGCGGCAGCGTGCCGCGTTCCGAACGCCAGCGTGCCGAACAGGCGGCGCCGGCTTCGTTCCAGTGCAGGACGGGAGGTGTGTTCATGGTGTCTGGGTCCACAGTTGTTGCCAGCCTGCGTGGCCGAGTTGGCGCAGGGTGGCGATGTTGCGCTCATAAATGGCCGCAGCGTCGGGGAAGGCGGTGACGGCACGGCCGATACTGCTTTCGCGTAACAGGTGCAGTGTCGGGTACGGCGAGCGGTTGCTGTAGTTCTCGATGGCGTCGGGCGCACTGCCGGCGAATTCGTAGGCCGGGTGCAGACTGGCGATCTGCAAGACGCCGTCGAGTTCGAGATTTTTGATGAGTGCGTCGGCTTCGGCGAGAAAGAAATGATAGTCATGGAAGTTGGTCATGACCTGCGGATGAATCAGCAGCGTGGTGTCGTGGGTTTCTGCATCAGCGCCGGCGAGCAGACCGAGTTCATGCGCGAGTTCAGCCAGCAGTTCATCGGCATTCACAGCGGCGGTCACCGCATAGCGGATCTGTTGCTTGTGGTGCACCGCCTTGGCAAACGGGCACAGGTTCAGCCCGATGACCGCGCGCTCGAGCCACGCCCGCGTGGCGGCGATGCAGTCATCAGCGGCGGCTTCGCTGCAGGGCATCAAGAGGTCGAACATCGGTGAAATCCAAAAATATCGGCAGCATGCCGCTTACAGGGAAGCCTTGGCGCGTTCAACCAGGCAATCGCCTTCGCCCGCGGGATAGTCACGACAAACGCCGGGACGGCTTGCGTAAATACCGCACAACAGAGTACGGCGGTCGAGTGCGATACACCAGCCGTCGTCGAGGCGCTTCATGACCTCGCCACCCCAGCGGTCGGTTTCGCTGTAACCGGGCGGTACCGCATCGTCGCCCATCAGGATCACTTCGAGCCGGCAGCAGCAGGCCTTGCAGGAAGCGCAGGTGATTTTAGCGTTGCCGCTGGCATCGGTCGCAACGGGCGTGGTGTGGGCAGGACTCAAGTCGGCGTGTGGCCCCCGCCTGATGCAGGGGCGGCGATAGTATACGCGGTGCCCGTAGCTTGCGTGTCGCCAATGCGCGGGCCGTTCTTGCCGCCGCTGCGCGCAGGCCCCACCGCAGAGGTGGCAGTGGGCTATGATTGGCCGCTTCGAACCTATACATGGATGGAGAATCGGTAGTGGAAAAACCCGGCTTACAGCGTCAGGATATTGGTCTCGCCATCATTGGCGCGGGCCGCATTGGCACCATGCGTGCAACACTCGCCACATCGCATGCGGCGGTACGCATGATCGGCGTCGCTGATCTGAATGAAACCGCGGCTGCCACGCTGGCGGAAAAATCCGGCGCCTCGCTCGTTGGCACCGACAGCCGGGAGATCATCTCCCATCCAGCCATCAATGCCGTGGTGGTATCGACCGGCGAACATCAGCATGTCGAGCCGGTGTTACAGGCCTTGGAGATGGGCAAGCACGTGCTGGTCGAAAAGCCGATCGCGCTCAAACTCGAAGACGCCGACAAACTGATCGCTGCCGCCGCGCAAAGCAGCGGCAGTCTGCATGTCGGTTACAGCCGCCGCTTTAAACGGCGCTATCTGACGGTCAAGGAGCAGATTTCGTTGGGGCGGCTCGGTAGTGTCTCGGGTCTCTCGGCGCGTATCTACAATTCGCGCGCCCAGGTCTTCCAGATGTTGACGCGTGATCCGCATGCGACACCGGTGGTGGATTCGCTCACGTATTTCGTCGATATGCTCGGCTGGTGGGTGCCTGACAACCCGGCGGTTGAAGTGTGGGCGCGCGGCAAGGGCGGCACCATACGCAAAGCCGGTTTTGATTGCGATGACGTGACCTATGCGGTGGTGACACTGGCCGATGGAGCGCTGGTGAATTTCAGTTGTAGTTTTGCGTTGCCCGATAAATATCCATCGCTGGGCTATTGCGCGCGCATCGAGGTCATCGGCACCGAGGGCGTGCTGATGATCGACGACGATCATCTCGACCAAATCATGTATACCGAGCGTGGCATTCCGCATATTTACGTGCCCGATCTGACCGTGAACATGGCCTTCCTCGGTAGCTCGGCGCCCGGCGACTGGGTCGGCGGTGAGTTCTGGGGGCCGCTGGCGAGCGAGACGCGTAACTGGCTTGATTTTGTCGCCACCGGCCGCCCTTGTGCGCTGGCGACCGCGCGCGAGGCGCGCAGCAATCTGGCGATCACGCTGGCGATCGAGGAGGCGGTAGCCAGCGGCAAGACTGTGCGCCTCTCGGAAACGGCGGTGGCGCGCTGAATTTTCGCGAGTAAACAGTCGTACAATGGCGCGCCTGTCGAATGCTTTGAGGATGCTATGCAAAACATTTTGAAATGTGCGTTAGCCTGCTGGTCTGCGGTGGTTGCAACGTCGCTCGCGATGGCCGCCGATGCGCCGTACCCGTCCAAGGTGATCCGCATGATCCTGCCGTTTCCGCCGGGCGGGCCGACCGACATTCTCGGCCGCGTGGTCGGGCAGAAACTGACCGAGAGCCTCGGGCAGCCGGTGGTGATCGACAACCGGCCCGGTGCCGGCGGCAATGTCGGTACCGACTATGCATCGAAGCAGGCGCCCGACGGTTATACGATCGCGCTGGTCTCGCCCGCGCTGGCGATCAGCCCCAGCCTCTACAAAAAACTTGGCTACGATCCGCTCAAGGATCTGACCATGGTTTCGCTGGTGGCGCAGATTCCCAATGTGCTGCTGATTCATCCAAGCGTGCCGGCGAAAACCCTCAAGGAATTCGTGCAGCTCGCGCGCGGCAATCCGGGCAAGCTTAATTTCGGCTCCGGTGGCCTGGGCACCGGCCAGCACCTCGCCGGTGAAATGCTCAATGTGCAGACAAAGATCAAGCTGGTGCATGTGCCTTACAAAGGATCGAACCAGGCGATGATGGGCATGATCGGCGGCCAGATCGAGATGGTTGTGATCGGTGTGCCCTCGGCGGCACAACAGGTGCAGGTGGGGCGGGTGCGTGCGTTGGCGGTGCTGGCCGGCGAACGCTCGTCCGTCCTGCCGGATGTGCAGAGCGCAAAGGAGGCGGGCTTCAGTGGGTTTGAAGTGTTGAGCTGGTACGGGATTGCCGCACCGGCCGGCACGCCGCGCGAAATCATTGCGCGCCTGAACAGCGAGATTGCGCGCATTATGAAGTCGCCCGAAGGTCGTGAACGCATCACCGGCGTCGGTTTTGATCCGGCCTTCAGCACGCCCGAACAATTCACGTCATTTCTGCAAACGGAAATCGCGCGCTATGCGAATGTCGTCAAGTCGGCCGGTATTCAACCCGAATAATTTTTTAGTCTGAGGTGCAGTATGCATGCAGCAATCAAGGTTTCCCTGTTCGCCGTGGCCGCAATGACAACCACGGTCTGCGCCCATGCGGCCGACGCGCCTTACCCCAACAAGGCGGTGCGCATGATCGTGCCGTTCGCACCGGGCGGCCCGACCGATGTGATCGCGCGTGTGGTGGCGGCCAAATTGTCCGAGGCGTGGAACAATCAGGTGGTGGTCGACAACCGTGCCGGTGCCGGCGGCAACATCGGCATGGGCATGGCGGCCAGCGCAACCCCCGACGGCTATACGATCGCGGTGGTCAGTTCGAGTTATGTGGTGAACCCGTCGCTTTACGCAAAAATTCCGTACGATCCGTTCACGAGCTTTGTGCCAGTGACCAATATCGCCGCCTCGCCCAATGTATTTGTCGCGCATCCGTCGGTGCCGGCGAAGACCATGCAGGATCTCGTCGCGGTGACGATGAAGGAGGGCAAAAAATACAGCGTCGCCACGCCGGGTGTCGGTACCACGCCGGATCTGTCGGCGGAGTTGTTCAAGATGACCGCCAAAATCGATATCGTGCGCGTACCCTTTGGCGGCGCCGGTCCGGCGGTGGCTTCGGTGATCGGTAATCAGGTGCCGCTTGGTTGTGTGGCGATGCCGCCGGCGACGCCGCATATTACCGGCGGTCGTTTGCGCGGGCTGGCCGTGACCAGTGCCAAACGGTCCCCCGCGTTGCCCGATGTGCCAACGATGCTGGAGGCCGGCTTCAAGGGCCAGGATGCCGACACCTTGCAGGGGGTGTTTGTGCCCGCCGGCACGCCGAAAGCCATCGTCACAAAAATTGCCGCCGACATCAAACGCATGATGGTGCACCCCGAAACCAGCAAGCGGGTGCAGGAACTCGGTTTCGATATCGTCGCCAGTACGCCGGAGGAATTTACTGCACAGGTGAAAAGCGAAATCGAAAAATGGGGTCGCGTGATCAAGGCCTCAGGGCTCAAGGCCGAATAGTCGGACGCGAGGTCTACGTTGGCGGGCTTGAGGAGCAAGGCGTGAGAATTACTGCAATACGTGAAGTGGCGGTGCCGATCAATTCGAGCATCAGCAATGCGGTGTTTGATTTTTCCGAGATGACGACCTCGGTGGTAGCGGTGATCACCGATGTCATCCGCGATGGCAAACCGGTGGCCGGTTTCGCCTTCAACTCGACCGGACGTTACGCCTGTGGCGCACAGATGCGCGATCGTTTTATCCCGCGCATCATGAAGGCCGACCCCGAGTCGTTGTTGAGCGAGGCTGGCGACAATCTCGACCCGGCGAAGATACTCGCCGCCATGATGCAGCGTGAAAAGCCCGGCGGTCATACCGAGCGTTCGGTCGCCATTGGCACTATTGAAGTCGCGTGCTGGGACGTGGTGGCGAAAATCGCCGGCAAGCCGCTGCATGCCGTGCTCGCTGAAAAATTCAGCGACGGTATTGTGCAGGACAAGGTGCAGTGTTATGTCGGCGGTGGCTGGTATGCGCCGGGCAAGGGTATTGCCGATCTCGAAGACGAAATCCGCAAGCGTCTCGACGAGGGTTACACGACCATGAAGATCAAGGTCGGTGGCCTGTCGATACCGGAGGATGTCAAACGCGTCGAGGCGGGTATCAAGGTGGTCGGCTCCAGCGACCGTCTGGCCGTCGATGCCAATGCCGGTTTCAATCGAGCGCGCTCGCTGCAATATGCGCAGGCGCTCAAGGACTTCAAACTGCGCTGGTTTGAGGAGCCGACCGATCCGCTCGATTACGCGCTGCTCGCCGACTTTGCCTCTGTTTATGATTCACCAATTGGCACCGGCGAGAATTTGTTTTCCACCGGCGACATCGAAAACCTGGTGCGCTTTGGTGGCATGCGCGAAGACCGCGACATTATCCAGATCGACGTGCCGCAGTCGTATGGCATCACGCAGTTCGCGCGCACGCTCGAGATGTTGAAACGACACAAATGGAAACGCACCTCGATCTTTCCGCATGGCGGCAACCAGATGACGCTGCATATCGTCGGCGGCTTCGGGCTTGGCGGTTGTGAGGCGTATCCGGATGTGTTCGGGGTATTCGCCGGTTTCGCGGACGAGGCGAAGGTGGACAACGGCTGGTTGAAATTGCCGCAACGCCCAGGCATCGGTTTTGAGGCACAGAACAACCTGTATGCGGTGATGAGAGATCTCGCAGGCTAAACGCGGCAGTGGCGCGGTGCAGGTGGTGGGTTGTGATTTGTTTCGTTCGAGCTGGAGGAGGTCTGATGAAAAAAACAGGGTTGCTGCGCGAAGCGCAGACGAATCGTAAGCAACATGGTGTGGCGCGTTGGCTGGCTGGCATGTTGTGCGTGGCGGCGTCGTCGCTGGCGTCGGCGCAGACACCAAACGCATCCTATCCATCGAAACCGATCCGCGTGGTGATCGGCTTTTCCGCCGGTAGCAACAGCGATTCGCTGCTGCGGCCGATGGCGCGCCGTCTCACCGATGTCAGCGGGCAGCAGATCATTGTGGATAACCGTCCCGGCGCCTCGGGCAATATCGGACTTGAAATGGTGGCCAAGGCGCCCGCCGATGGTTACACGGTGTTCAGCGGCCCGGGTTCCACCATCACTACCAATCCGCATATGCAGGACAAGATGGCGGTCGATGTGTTGCACGATCTGGTGGCGGTGGCGCCGCTCGGACAGTTTTCCGCGGTGCTGGTGATCCATCCGTCGGTGCCTGCCAAAACTGTTGCCGAACTGGTGGCGCTGGCGCGGCGCAAACCGGGTCAGATTAGCTTCGGTACGCCGGGACATGGCACTGGCTTTCATCTGGCCACCGAGCTGTTCAAGGCGCGCTCACGCATCAATGCGGTACACGTGCCGTATGCCTCGACCAGCCCGATGCTCGCCGATTTGATGGGCGGGCGCACTGAGATGATGATTTTTTCGGTGATCGTGATGGCGCCGCATGTGAAGGCCGGCAAACTGCGCGCACTGGCCATCACCAGTCGCAATCGTTCCGAAGTAATGCCCGAGCTGCCGACGATGATGGAGGCCGGCGTGCCGGATTACGATTACAGCGCCTATCACGGGATTTTCGCACCGGCCGCCACGCCGCGCGAGATCGTCGAACGCTTGAACGTGATGATTACGAAAGTCCTCGCGATGCCCGAGGTGCGTGAGTTCTACGCCAGTCAAAACGTCGAGGCGATGCCGATGACGCCAGCTGAGTTCACCATCAGGGTGCGCGCCGACTATGAGAAGTGGGGCAAATTAATCCGTGATGTGGGGTTGCGCAGCACGAATTGATCGTGGGGCGGGCGTCTTGTTGCTCACGCGCTGTCGCGTTGTTCACTGATTGCAATTCGTATTGGCCGCGGCTAGCCCCGCAGCGGCAACGTTGTAGCCGGGGGTAGCCCGGCAGCGGCAACGTTGTAGGGCGCAATAAGCGCAGCGCATTGCGCCGCATACAGGTGATACAGCGCAATGCAAAGGGGCATTGCGCGAGGCGTTACTTCACGTTTTTCGTCACCCACCCGCCCAGAAACGCCGCCACCTCAAGATTGTTTTTCTCCAGCATCATCATGTGTCCGTTGCCGCGGATGCCGACTTCCGGCAGGCGAACGAATTGATGTTTGACGCCGGCTTGCGTGAGGAACTTCGAGGTGCAGTGGTCATAAGGCACGTGATACGACGATTCGCTGGTGAGGATCAGGATCGGGATGTTTTTTAGATTGACCAACTGGCGCGCCGGGGTGTCCTGTTGCCAGCAGCGCACCAGGCCTTCGCTGTCTGCCTTTTCCTGCCGCACCATGACCAGATCTTTGGCCTCGCTGGCGGGCGGATCAAAGGTCATCGGCATGCGGGTGATGCCCCAGGTGCGGCCGATCGGGCCGTCCTTGAACCAACCGGGGGCGCCGGTCATCGCCGCTTCGTAAAACGATGGGCCGCTTGGCTCGACGGCAAGCACACCTTTGATCAGCTGCGGACGCAGATCAGCAATGCCCCAGCCAAACGGGCCGGATTGCGAATGCGTGAGCAGGATCGCCGGGCCGATCTTGTCGAGTAGTGCAGCACCCGCATTGCGGTTCATGTCTTCGAGTGCCGTCAGGTTCAGCATGTCTTCCATTTGTGATGCGAAGAATTGATCGAAGATCGGATCTCCCGGCACACCCTTGCCCGGCCATTGCGTGTGCAGCTTCGCCTGCGGATAGAGCTCCATCAGCGCGGGGGCGGTGAAACGTTCAGACATTGCCTTGGCATTCGGGCGGCGCGTCGGGCCATAGATGTCGGTGAAATAACCGGAGCGCGCGCGGCCCGGCTGATCAACCACATAGACGGCATAGCCCTGACGCAGAAAATATTCAGCCCAGCCCGGGCGGCCGTCGGGTGTGCCGAGGAAGTTGGTGCCGGTTTGACCGCCGCCGTGCACCATGATGATGGGATATTTTTGTGTGCGTGCCTGTGGAATCTGATATTGCACAAACATCTGGCCGACCATGATCTGGCCGTCCTTGCTGGCGGTGTACTGGCCGTTGACGTAGAAGTAGCCCTGCTGCGCGATCGATAGCGGTCCGCTGGTTTTAATCGCGGTGGATTTGTGTGCCGGCGTCTGCGCCGGACTGCCTGCGGTTTCCGCGCTGTGTGCGGCCGGAATGGCGAGGCCAAGGCTAATAGCGGCGAGCAGTGACAAAAAAGTGATGTGGCGCATGTTGGTTTCCTATAAAAGCGCATGGCGGCTGCGCGATAACTTGGATATGATGAAGTCGTATCGCACCGATTCTAGCGCGAATCAGACATAATAATTGCGAGCCACCCGGGGGGAAGTATGAAGAAAAGCAGTGTTCCTGTGAGTAATGATCTACGCGCAGATGAGGCCGTCGTTGGCCTTGTTGAAGCGGCACGCCACCGCCGGCAATTTTTGAAACGTAGTCTGGGTGCTGTCGGTGCGGTTGCCGCGGTGGCAGCGGTACCAGTGCGTGCCGCCGACCCGATCGGTAAGGACTTTCCGGTGTGGTCCACCACACCCGGCGCGCCGATGCGCAGTTATGGCCAGCCGTCGAAATTCGAAGAAAAAGTATTGCGTTCCGTGACGCCGAGTTATGGCCCGATCTCGCCCGGCACCGGAACTTCACGTACGCCGTTGCAAACACTCAACGGCACGATTACGCCTAACGGTCTGCACTTTGAACGTCATCACAACGGCGTGCCCGAGATCGATCCGGCGCAACACAAGTTGTTGATCCACGGTATGGTGAAAAAGCCGCTGGTTTTTACGGTGGCCAATCTGTTGCGTTATCCGATGGTATCGCGCACCTGCTTTGTTGAATGTGCGGGCAATAGTGGGGGCAATACGCTGCCAAAACCGCCACAAGCTAATTGCGCCGCGATACACGGTTTGTTGTCGGGCAGCGAATGGTCGGGGGTGTCGTTGTCGCTGTTACTCGATGAGGCGGGCGTCGAGACCGGCGCCAAATGGTTTCTCGCCGAGGGCGCAGATTCCGCGGCGATGAGCCGCAGCGTCTTACTTGAAAAAGCCTACGACGACGCAATCGTTGCGCTATATCAGAATGGCGAACGCATACGCCCCGAGCAGGGGTATCCACTGCGCCTGTTGGTGCCCGGTCATCAGGGCAATATGAACGTGAAATGGTTGCGCCGCCTGGAGGTCTCTTCAGGGCCCATGCACACCAAGGACGAAACGTCCAAGTACAGCCTCTTGCTGCGTGACGGCACGGCGCGTCAGTTCGAATTCGAACTCGGTGTGAAATCGCTGATTACGCAACCCTCGGGCACTCTGAACGTACCGGGCAAAGGGCTGCACGAAATTTCCGGCCTTGCGTGGTCGGGGGCCGGGCGCATTGTGAGAGCAGAAGTGTCAACCGATGGCGGCGCAAGCTGGCGCGAGGCGGTGTTGCAGGGGCCGGTGTTGCCGAAGGCGCTGACGCGGTTCCGGCTGCCGTGGGAATGGAGCGGTGCGCCGGCCATGCTGCAAAGCCGCGCCACCGATGAGAAAGGCCATGTGCAACCGACGCGTGCGGCGTGGAATGCGGTCTACTCGCCGGCGAATCGTTACCACAACAACATGATTCAGACCTGGGCGGTTGCCACCGATGGGAGTGTCAGTAATGTTTATCTCTAAACGTCTGGCGGTGTCCGCCGTGGCCATGATGACACTGGGTGCCTGCGCCACGCAGAGTACGCTGCAACAATCCGCCGCGCCGGGCCCCACACTGGGGCGTGTCGCCAGCGCGGATGAAGTCAAAGCGTGGAGCATCAGCATTCCACCGAGCGGCGTCGGTCTGCCGGCCGGTAGCGGTAGTGTGCAGCAGGGCCTGGCGGTGTATACGGCCAAGTGCGTGTCCTGCCATGGTGAAAAGGGCGCGGGCAAACCGGCTGATGCTATTGCTGGTGGCAAGGGCACGCTGGCCTCCGCCAATGCGGTGCGTACGGTCGGCAGCTACTGGCCGTATGCGACCACGCTGTTTGATTACGTGCGCCGCGCCATGCCGGTGAATGCGCCGATGTCGCTGAGTAATGACGAAGTCTATGCGGTCACGGCTTACATGCTGAACATCAATGCCATCGTGCCGGCGGAGGCGGTGATGAATGCGCAGACGCTGCCGCAGGTGACTATGCCGAACCGTGCGGGCTTTGTGGATTATTCGCGGAAGTAAACACAGTATTGCGTAGGGTGTGCACAGTGTACCAACACTGTTGTCTCGCGTGCGCGGTGCGCACCCTACGGCCGCTCTGCAGATTGGGGGGCTGTGTAGGTGGTGCGCGTCCTACACCCCCCAATATTGAGGGTAGATATCCGGTTCTGCTTAGTGAGTTGAGATTTTCGCTTCGGGTTTACTGAGCGGAGATTTTCGCTTCGGGTTTACTGAGCGAAGATTTTCGCTTCGGGTTTACTGAGCGGAGATCTTCGCTTCCGCTTTACTGAGCGAAGATTTTCGCTTCCGCTTTACTGGGCGGAGATCTTCGCTTCCGCTTTACTGGGAGGAGATCTTCGCCTCCTTAACCACGCGCGCGAACTTGGTGATTTCCGATTTGAGGTAGTCGCCAAATTGCTCTGGCGTGCCGCCTACCGCGTCCGCACCGAAGGAGGCGTTTTTTTCCATCACGTCGGGCATTTTCAAAATCGCATTGAGTTCGCTATTGAGTCGCGCGACGATTTCCTTCGGCGTGCCAGCCGGCGCTGCCACCGCCGACCATGAAGAATTGTCATAGCCCTTGACGCCGGATTCGTCGATGGTCGGCAGTTCGGGTAGCGCAGCCATGCGCTTCAGACTGGTTACCGCCAGCGCGCGGGTTTGTCCCGATTTGATGTAAGGCACCGTCGAGATGGCGTTGTTGAACAACACCTGTATTTGTCCGGCGATCAGATCGGTTAATGACGGCGCTGAACTCTTGTAAGGAATATGCACCATCTCGGTTTTGGTCATCAGGCCGAAGAGCGCTCCCGAGATATGGCCGAAGCCGCCAATACCGGATGAACCGTAATCCAGTTTGCCCGGCTTCGAACGTGCCAGCGCTATCAGTTCCTTCACTGATTTCGCCGGCACCGATGGATGGACGACAAGAACGCCGGGCGAACCCGACACCTGCATGATCGGCGCGAAATCGCGCACCGGGTCATACGGCATGGTCTTGTAGAGGCTGGGATTGACCGCCCAGGTGCCGACTGTCGCAATGACGATGGTATAGCCGTCGGGTGGTGCTTTGGCGGTCAGTTCCATGCCGATATTGCCGTTGGCGCCGCCGCGGTTGTCGATGATGAAGGTCTGACCCAGACGCTGACCGAGTTTTTCGCCCAGCATGCGGCCCTGTATGTCGGTGGGGCCGCCGGCGACAAACGGCACGACAAAACGCACCGCCTTCGATGGATAGGTTTGCGCCTGCGCCATCACGGCCGCGGTGCAGAAGCTGAACAGAGTGATTCGTATGAGGCGTTGCATGGTGGCCTCCTGCAGGGCGTTAGTGGCGGGGTTGAGGGAAATCCGATGCTTCAGTGGCTGGCCAACAATTGCTTGAGTCGCGCTACCGCCGAATACGGACTGGTAAAGACGCTGCGGCCGCGCTGCGCCGGTATGCCCTCGGCGGCACTTGCCATGGAAAACTGGCACAGTAGCAGAGCGTCGCAGTCGTTGAATTCATCGGCGGCCACTGCGATTTGCGCGTCGTGCGCCGCGCCGTCGCCCGTCTCCAGCGACTTCAGCGCCGCCGGGATTGCGCGCGTGCTGATATTGATACGGGCATTCCGCGCCGCGGCCAGTTGTTCGAGTTCGGCTTGCATCGCCGGCAGGCTCGGTTCGAAGGTGGCGAGCAACACGATGTGCGGTCCGTTGGCGATGGCTTCTTCCATCATCGCCTCGTTGGGTTTGAGTACGGGGATACTGACCGCTGCGCGGGCCGCTTCAATTGCCGGCCCAAAGGCCGAGCAGGTGAACAGGATGGCATCGGCGCCGTTGTCTTCAGTGTAGCGTGCCAGCGTGCAAAAGCGGTTTATCATTTTCTGCTCAAGGCGACCGGCGGCGGCGAGGTCGCGCGACAACGAATCGTCGAGCAGGTTGCTGACCTGTGCCTGCGGCCACAGGCGCTTGAAAGTATTGCAGATCGGATCAATGGCAACCGGGGTGGCGTGTATCAGTGCAATGCGCGGTGTTTTCATAAAATTCCGTGCGGCCGTGGA
>CAMDSO010000042.1 GCA_945906935.1 Bordetella parapertussis | reverse complement strand
ACGCAGGGGCTGGAGCAGCACGTACAAATGGCCGACGTGTTGATCGTTGCGGTTGGCAAGCCGAAGTTCATTCCCGGCGCGTGGATACGCCCCGGTGCTGTCGTTGTTGATGTCGGCATGAACCGGCTCGAGAACGGTCACCTCTGCGGCGATGTTGATTTTGAAACGGCGCGCGGACGCGCCTCGTGGATCACACCCGTGCCCGGCGGCGTTGGTCCGATGACGGTGGCGATGCTGATGAAGAATACCTTCGAGGCGGTGGTGCGCGAGCAGGAGCGCTGAACCGGCGTCACTGGTAGCCAAGACGTAACCTCGGCCCGCGTGGGCAGCAAGTTGGCGGCAATGCTGCATATGAATCCTTTTCACGGTGTGCTCGCCCCTAAAGGTGGACTTGTGGGGCCTTCGCCTAGTGCGTAGAGCGGAATTCCGGTAAGCCGGCAGACCAACACGCACACGGCACACTGGTGCTATTCGAATGGCTCACCGGCAAAACAAAAACGATGTGTGCAACAGCACTGATATCGCTGGAGTGAAGTAATTTTGCTCGACGAACATCTTGTTCAATAGGCATCAAGAGAGATGCAATTTCAGTGAATAGCGTTGATTGACCGCTTGTCGGGCGGTCGATATAGTCGCGCACCGGTAACCAACTGGTTTGAATTTCTTGGGTGCAGACCCGCACCTATTCGGGGATTTTTTTAATGCTCATGATCACCAACGACATGGTCAGTGAAGTTCTGACCATGCGCGAATGCATAGAAGCGCAGGAAAAAGCCTTTGCCGGCCTGCTCACCGGGAAATCCATTTTCCGCCCGCGCATTGATATGTACGTACCGTGCGATCGCGAAGACGGCTATTACCGCTGGGGCACGGTCGACGGTGCCTGCGATGGTGTGCTGGCGGTGCGGCTGAAATCAGATATCGTGACCTGGCCGAAGTCGGCAGACGGTGCCGAACTCGAACACAAGTACTGCATAGAGCCCGGCACCTATTGTGGTCTCGTATTTCTATTTAGTACTCGCAACGGCGAGCCCCTCTGCATCATGAACGACGGCTATATTCAGCAGATGCGTGTCGGCGGTGCCGGCGGTCTGGGCACTCGTCTGCTCGCGCGCGAAGACTCGCGCACGGTCGGCATGCTCGGCTCCGGCGGTATGGCTCGCACTTTCCTGCGCGCGTTCGCCGAGGTGCGTGATATTCGTCATGTCAAGGTTTACAGTCCGACATTGGCAAATCGCAAGCTTTACGCAGACGAGATGTCGGCACTGTTGAATATCGAAGTTGTAGCCGTCGATACGCCAGCTGAAGCCGCGCGCGGCGTCGATATCCTGTCGACCTGCACTGATTCCATGAGTCCGACCATTGAGCCACAGTGGCTGGAGCCGGGTATGCATGTCGTTTCCCTGGGGCTGCACGAAATCTCGAAAGAAACCGCAGGGCGTTTCGACGTATTCATCCAGCAAGGCAAGGAGCGTCTTGAAATTCCCGAGAGTGAAACCTTTCGTCGCGATATCGGCGGCAGCATGGGCGCCTATATCATGGGCACCGAAGAAGAGCGCCGCCGCCTGCCGCAGGCTAAGAAGCAGGCGAAGGTCGATGATGCGCCGGTTTATACCGATGTGATTTCGGGAAAGGCTGCAGGCCGTACTAGCGCACAACAGATCACCTACTATCGCACCGTCGGCAACTGGGGTGTGCAGTTCTCTGCCGTGGGTGCCGTGGTTTACCGTAAGGCCAAGGCCGCAGGACTTGGGCACCACATGCCGACAGAGTGGTTTCTGCAGAACATACGTAATTGAGCGGACGGATTTGCGCAATGACACTTCAACGAACGCAGGCTTTCCCGTATCAGCGTCTACCCGTGTGGGCCGCCATCGGGGGCGTTCTCTTGTCGGTCAACGTGTTTGCTGCGGATGCGCAAAATTACCCGACACGGCCGCTTCGCTTGGTGGTGCCTTATGCGCCCGGCGGAGGCGTTGATCTGGTCGCCCGCGCTCTGGCTGAGCGTCTGAGTGACACGCTTGGTCGCCCAGCGGTAGTCGATAACCGCAGCGGCGGCGAAAACGTCGTCGGCTCTGATATTGTCGCCAAAGCCACCCCAGACGGGCATACGCTGTTGGTGATGTCTAGCGCGCACGCGATCAACGCGGCGCTCGGCCGCAATCTGCCCTACGACACCGAGCGCGATTTCGTGCCCATCGCGCAAACCACCAACCAGTTGCTGGTGCTCGTCGCGCACCCCGGTGTGCCAGTGAAATCGGTCAAGGAGATGATTGCGTATTCGAAGTTGAACCCGGGCAAACTCAACTATGGCTCGAGCTCAAATGCCGTGACCCTGCCGATGGAATTGTTTAAGTCGTTGACTGGCGCAGACATCGCGCACATTCCGTATAAGGGCACGGGGCCGATGCTCAACGATTTGCTGGGCGGCCATCTGCAATTGTCTCTGGCCGGTCTTGCCGGTTCCCTGCAGTACATCAAGGCTGGCCGCCTGCGCGCGCTCGGTACCGGTGACCTAAAGCGCTCGCCGCAATTGCCTGATGTGCCTACCATCGGCGAACAAGGGGTTACCAGTTTTCGCGGCGTTATCTGGACGGCGGCGATCTTTGCGCCGCGTGGTACGCCGAAGTCGATTATTACGCGCTTACACCAAGACATCTTGTTGGCGCTCCAGCATCCACGCTTCAATGAACGCATGACCGCCGCTGGTTTCGACGTCGTCAACGAGAACAATCGGCCCGAGGATCTGGCCAAACTCGTCAGCGATGATATCGCGCGCTGGAGCAAGGTAGCGAAGGCTGCGGGCATTAAACCCGATAACTAGGTCCGCTTAACGCGAAGTGATCACGGTCTAAAAGAGGCGGCAATTAATTGATTGCCGGGGCGCTGCTTCGCCGCCTTACCCCTTATCAAAACACCATCAAAGCGGCCACACCCGAATATCCCACTTGGCTGGCAGGTCGGCGGCATCGACGATATCGACCCGCATCGGTAAATCGCTTTCGCTAAACGCTTCGCGCAAGGCGAACGACTGCTGCGGTTTTAATTGCGGACCTTCCAGCGCCAGATCGAGATCGGAATGCGGTTTCAGGCGCGAGCGGTCGGCCGGACTTGCGATCACCCGCGACCCGAAGGCGAATGCGCGATGATGTGGTGCATGTTGGTTTAGCAGGCGGCGCACCAAGGCAAGATCTCGTGGTGCCAGAGCCAACTCAATGCCGGTCGCCGGTTTGTTCTTCATTGCGTGAACTTGCGAAGTTGGGTGTGCAGTTTTTTTGCATCACGCAGAAAGCCTGGTAACGCGCTGAATACTTGTTCGGCTTTTTTGGGATCATAGACATGGCTGGTAATGTTGCGCAGTTCACGATAGCCGAACCATTGCTCTTCGGATGTGAGCAGCCCACGCTCAACACCCGTGCGTATCATGTCACGGTAGCCCAAGCCGTCTATTTCGGCCGGAGAGTCCGACATCGCTTCCAATTGACGACGAAGTGATCGTATGCAAAGTTCGTAGGTGTATTCGAAGCGCTGAATCGAAGCGTCGCGAACAAACTCATCGTTAAGCCGTGTCCTGGCGGCCGCAAGTGCCGCGTCAAGTGATTTGACGGCTTTGGCGAGTGAAGAGAAATCAAGCATCAGCAATACCGTCGCAATAGACCGTTGAATTGAAACCCGACTGCAGAGAAAGCGGTTATTTCCGCGGGAACTGTAGCGATTGCCCGACTCGTCGTCAATTAACGGTTTTGCGGGCTTTAACCAATATCAGTTCAAGCATGAACGGCGTCGCGCCCTTTGTCCCGGCGCGTTGCGTCACTGCCTCGAGCGGTGCGCGGCGAGCGGGCGCCGCATCACTACCCAGGGTATTCGATCCCTACCAGATCAGGCACTTAACGCAACAGTTGCCGTGCCTTTTATAGTGTGTATAATCACACTGGTGTTATTAAAAACACTAGTAAAAATCACGCCGATCTTACGAGTTTTTTCCCTCCCCACGGTGCGCGATCCCGTTCACACGGGAGCCAGGGCGAGGAAGATTTTTTGTAATGACTGGATTGTGATGTTGTTGAGCGCCAATCAACCCCAACGAACACGGAGTGAACGGTAAAGCCATGGAAGAACTGACCTCCCGCCAGAAACAACTGCTGCGTTATATCGAGGAACGCATCCGTGCCGACGGCTTTCCGCCAACGCAGGCCGAGATCGCCGCCAATTTTGGCTTTCGTTCTGCCACTGCCGCGCGTAATCATCTGCTGGCGCTGGCGCGCAAGGGCGCGATCGAACACACCGACAGCGCTTCGCGCGGTATCCGCATCAAAGCGCCTGACCGCCACGCTGCCGGTTATCAGAACGAGCTGCCGCTGGTGGGCCGGGTTGCCGCCGGCAGTCCGATCATGAGCGAAGAAAATATCGAATCGCATGTGCGGGTTGATCCGGCGATGTTCAAGCCGCGTGCTGATTATCTGTTGAAGGTGCGCGGCATGAGCATGCGCGACGCCGCCATACTCGATGGCGATTACATCGCCGTGCATAAAACGCAGGAGGCGCGCGCCGGCCAGATCGTGGTGGCGCGGCTGCACGATGAAGTCACCGTCAAGCGTTTTCAAAGAAGCGGTCACCACGTTGAGCTGATTGCCGAGAACCCCGAGTTCAAACCGATCGTGCTCGATCTCAGGCGCGACGCGCTGGCGATCGAGGGCATCTGTGTGGGCGTGATACGCGCGGGTCATGCCTGATGAGCGGCTTGGCTACAGTGTTGTCGCATCCGGCGATCTGGCGCGGCGCCGAACTCGGTCGTGTCAGCACACCGAGCGTACCCAGCGGTTACGCCGAGCTGGATGCCGAACTGCCCGGTGGCGGCTGGCCGACGGCGGCGCTGACTGAAATCCTGCCGCAGCATGAAGGCATCGGCGAATTACGCATACTCGGTCACGCTCTGGCGAAGCTTGCTGCCGAAGGGCGCTGGCTGGCGTGGATTGCGCCGCCCTATCTGCCTTATGCCCCCGCGCTGCAAGCGGCCGGTATTGATCTCTCGCGCCTGCTGGTGATCCGCACGCGTTCGCCGCGCGAAACGCTGTGGGCTTTCGAGCAGACGCTGCGTTCACAGACCTGCGGTGCGGTGCTCGCCTGGCCGGAAAAAATCGCTTACGCTGAATTGCGTCGTCTGCAACTGGCCGCCGAGGGCGGCACGACGATGGCGGTGCTGTTTCGGCCGCTGCGTTGTATCACTGAGGCCACACCGTCGGCACTGCGGCTGCGTCTCGATACGCAGGGCGGTGTGCTTGCCGCTCGCATCCTCAAGCGTCGCGGCGGTGTGCTTGGTCGCAGCATCACCCTGGTGCCGCCGTCGCCCGTCAACCGCTCGTTCTTCAACACTGACCCCAACATCAACCCAAACGGATGGAATCATCATGTTATGGATCGCACTGCATTTGCCGCGTCTGCCGCTCGAAGCGTTTGCGCAGGCCTCGGCATCAACTGAAGCGCACGCCGTCATCGACGGTGGGCGTGTCATCACCTGTAACGAACGCGCCGCGCAACGCGGGGTGCTCAACGGCATGAGTCTCGCCGCCGCGACGGCGCTGGCCCCCGAGCTTGCGCACCGTCCGCGTGATCCGGCGGTTGAGACCGCGGCTCTCGAACAACTCGCGGCGTGGGCGCTGCAATTCACTCCGGGCGTTTCATTACAGCCGCCCTCGGGTCTGCTGCTGGAGATCGAAGGCAGTCTCAAACTCTTTGGTGGCATCAAAGCGATCCTGGCCATGATCCGCAGCGGTGCTGCGGAGATGGGCTATACGCTGTCGGTGGCTTGTGCGCCGACGGTGGCGGCAGCGTGGTTGCTGGCGCGTGCCGGCAGCGAAAAAGTGCTTAGCTGCAAACGCGTCATCGCCGCAGAAATCGCTGATCTTCCGGTGCGTGCTCTTGATTGCGACGCCAAAACCCGCGAAACACTGGCCGCCATCGGCGTTAAAACCGTTGGTGCTGCATTGAAGCTGCCGCGTGACGGTGCGACACGACGTTTCGGTCCGCAGTTTTTTGAGCAGCTCGATCGGGTGCTGGGCACACGCCCGGAGGCGCGCCAGTTTTATGCGCCGGCTGAAACGTTTTCTTCGCAACTCGAACTCGGTGCCACCGTCGAGCAGGCTGGCGCCTTGTTGCTGCCGGCGCGGCGTTTGCTGCTGCAGATGGCCGGTTATCTGGGGGCGCGTTGCGGCAGTGTCCAGCATTTCAAGTTGTCGCTGGTGCACGAAGACATCGCGCCAACCATACTGGAGATCGGCCTGGCGACGCCGACGCGTGATGTCGAGCGTTTCGTCGCGGTACTGCGCGAACGGCTCGCCGCCGAGAAGTTGCCCGCAGCCGTGGTGCAAATCGCCATACACGCTGACGACATACTGATACTCGCCGGCGAGAACAAGCCGCTGTTTGCCGAGATGGCCGACCGTTCCGCCGACTGGGAGCGGTTGATCGAACGCCTGAGCGCGCGCTTGGGCGGCGAGGCGGTGCACTCGCTTTCGCCGCGCGCCGAACACCGGCCCGAGCACGCGTGGCAGCGTGCCGCGCCCGGTGCGCGTCCGTTACAGACCGTGCCGCGTCCGCGCCCGTTGTGGCTGTTGCGCGAGCCGCGTCCGCTCAAGCAGGTCGCCGAGAAACCATACAGCGACAACGCACCGCTGGCGATTGTTGCCGGCCCCGAGCGCATCGAATCGGGCTGGTGGGATGGCGGTGATGTGAAGCGCGATTATTTCGTCGCGCAGACCGCCGCGCGTTCGACCGTCTGGGTGTATCGCGAACGGCGCCGCCCCGGCGGCTGGTATCTGCATGGGATCTTTGGTTGATCGGTGAGCGGGCGTTGAGTTTGAGGTAATGGCCATGATTTGGGTAACCAGCGCAAAAGCACTGCCGGATTTCCGCCTTTGGATTTGTTTTTCGGACAAGGCCGAAGGTGAGGTGAGTTTGAAAGAATTTATCGCCAACGATCCGCGACCTATCGTCGCAGGTTTGCGCGATCCAGTGGCATTCGCCGAAATGCGGGTTGAAATGGACACGGTGGTATGGGCTAACGGCTTCGACCTTGCGCCGGAATTTTTGCGCGAAAATCTGCGTATCCACGCGCCTGTCTGATACGCCAGAACACCCCGCATCGTTTCGTCATAAAAACTCGCCAGCCACGCCTCTGACTTTTTGATTCGTCCGCAGAATATTTTCAGAGGTTCACCTGGTGTCCGCCGTTCTTCCCGATTATGCCGAGCTGCATTGCGTGAGCAATTTCAGCTTTCTGCGCGGCGCATCGCATCCGGAGGAGTTGGTCGCGCGGGCCGCCGCCCTTGGTTACGCGGCGCTGGCGATTACCGATGAATGTTCGCTCGCCGGCGTGGTGCGTGCGCATGTCGCGGCGAAGGAACACAAACTCAAGCTGTTAATCGGTGCTGAGTTCAGGCTGGAGGGCGGGCCGCAGATTGTGTTGCTCGCCACCGACCGCAATGCCTACGGCAACCTGTCGCAACTCATCACCACGGCGCGTCGACGCAGTGCCAAGGGGCACTATCGTCTCGAGTGGGATGATCTAGCCTCTGCCATTGGTTGCCTGGCGATACAGATTCCAGCGTTGGTCTGGTTTGATGAAGATGCCAATGACACCGCGTGCGCAGCGCCGGCAGGCCCGCAGGCAGCGGCGCAACACGCAACACGCGAGTCTTCAGCGTCCTATGCAACAGCGTCACCAGAAAAAGCCTGGACGGTCGAACTGGCGCATGCGCAGCGCTTGCGCGAAATATTCGATGGCCGTTTATGGATTGCCGCCGAACTGCTGTGCGGCGCTGATGATCGCGGCCGCTTGTTGTATGTGCAGCAGCTGGCTGCCGCGGCGCATCTGCCGTTGGTGGCGGCCGGCGACGTGCATATGCATCTGCGTTCGCGGCGTCCCTTGCAGGATACGCTGACGGCGATACGCCTCGGTATCCCGGTGGCGGACGCGCAGCACGCGCTGTTTCCGAACGCCGAGCGTCATCTGCGCATGCGTATGCGCCTCGCGCAGCTGTATCCGCCCGCGCTAATCGCCGAAACGTTGCACATTGCCGGGCGTTGTGATTTTTCGCTCGACTGCCTGCGCTATGAATATCCCGAAGAGCTGGTGCCCGAGGGACACACCGCGGCGTCGTATTTGTCCGAGCTCACCCTGCAGGGCTTGCAGCGGCGTTATCCCGGCGGCACGCCGCCGCAGGTCGGGGTGCTGATTGCGCGCGAGCTGGCCTTGATCGAAGAGCTGCGCTACGAGCCCTACTTTCTCACCGTGCAGGATATCGTCGCCTTTGCGCGTGGCCGCGGCATTTTGTGTCAGGGCCGTGGCTCGGCCGCTAATTCGGCGGTGTGTTATGCGCTGGGCATCACCGAGGTCGATCCGGCGCGCATGAATGTGTTGTTCGAACGCTTTATTTCGCGTGAGCGCAACGAGCCGCCGGACATCGATGTCGATTTCGAGCACCAGCGGCGCGAAGAGGTGATCCAGTATCTCTATAACAAATACGGGCGGGATCGCGCCGCGCTCACCGCCACCGTCATTACTTATCGCCGCAAGAGTGCGATTCGTGACGCCGGCAAGGCGCTGGGCTTTGAGGCGTCGCAGCTCGAACGGATTACCGGTTCTATGGCATGGTGGGATGACAAGGCGAGTCTGCCGCAGCGTTTGGCCGAGCTTGGCTTCAACGCTGAGAGTCGGCAGGTTTGGCAACTGGTCGAGCTCTCACGCACGCTGGCGGGTTTCCCGCGCCATCTCTCGCAACACACCGGTGGCTTTGTGTTTGCGCGCGGCCTGCTCTCGCGCCTGGTGCCAGTGGAAAACGCGGCGATGCCCGAGCGCTCGGTGATTCAATGGGACAAGGATGACCTCGACGCGCTGGGGTTGTTGAAGGTTGACGTTCTCGCGCTCGGCATGCTCTCGGCGATCCGGCGTGCGTTTGATCTGGTGGCGCAGCGTCGCGGCCACGCTTTCGGCATGACTGATGTGCCAGCGGAAGATGCCGCCGTCTACAAAATGATCCAGCGTGCCGATACCGTCGGCGTCTTCCAGATCGAATCGCGCGCGCAGATGAGCATGCTGCCGCGACTCAAACCGGAAAAATTCTACGATCTGGTGATTGAGGTGGCGATCGTGCGACCGGGGCCGATCCAGGGCGGCATGGTGCATCCGTATTTGCAGCGGCGGCAGCGCCGCGAGCCGGTGACCTACCCGAGTGCAGCGGTGCGCGGCGTGCTTGAACGCACGCTGGGCGTGCCGATTTTTCAGGAGCAGGTCATGCAGCTGGCGGTGGTAGCGGCGGGTTTCTCCGCCGGCGAGGCTGATCAGTTGCGCCGCTCGATGGCGGCGTGGCGCCGCAAGGGCGGCCTTGAACATCTTGAACAGCGTCTGGTGTCCGGCATGCTGGCGCGTGGCTATCAACACGAGTTTGCGACGCAGATTTACCAGCAAATCCTGGGCTTTGGGGAATATGGTTTCCCGGAATCGCATGCGGCGAGCTTTGCCCTGCTGGTATATGTCTCGGCGTGGCTCAAGTGCCACGAACCGGCGGTGTTTCTGGCCGCCTTGCTGAACAGCCAGCCGATGGGTTTTTACGCGCCCTCGCAACTCGTGCAGGACGCGCGCCGGCATGGCGTTGAGGTGCGCGCCGTCGATGTCATGATCAGCGTGTGGGATTGCGCGCTTGAAGCCGCTGAGGCGAGAGAGCCGAATGGTGAAGCGGGTGGCGTGAAGGAGGCTATCGCTGACCCCGCCATCAAAAAACCACCGCGAGAATTAGCACTCAACCCCCAGGTCTCACTCCGTACCGCTTATGCGACCGATTGCGCGTCACCCTCGGTGCGTCTCGGCCTGCGCATGATCAACGGACTTTCTGCCGCCGCCGCCGCGCGCATCGTCGCGGCGCGTCAGGTGCGGGTCTTCGCGTCAACCGCTGATCTGGCTGAACGCGCTGCGCTTAATCGTCAGGATCTCAAGTTGCTGGCTGACGCTGGTGCTCTGCATGTGCTCGCCGGCAACCGGCGGCAGGCGCACTGGCAGGTCGCCGGTATTGAACGAACGACCCCCTTGCTGCAGCAGGCTACGCTGCAGGAACCGCTACCAGCATTCGCGCCGCCCTCGGAAGGTGAGTCGCTGCTTGCCGATTACGCCAGCACCGGTCTGACGCTGGGGCGCCATCCGCTGGCCTTGTTGCGCAGCCGTCTGCAGCGCCTGCGTTTTATCACCGCCGCCGAATTGCGTAATGCGCCGCATGGCCGGCCGGTGCATGCGGCCGGCATCGTCACCGGTCGTCAGCGCCCGGGCACTGCCTCGGGTGTGGTCTTCGTCACGCTTGAGGATGAAACCGGCAACGTGAACGTCGTCGTGTGGCGTGACCTCGCCGAACGCCAGCGCCGCGAATTGCTGGGTGCGCGTTTGCTCGGTGTGCACGGCATACTCGAACGCGACGGTGATGTGCTGCATTTGATCGCCGGCCGCCTCACCGATCACAGCGCGCTGCTCGGCACGCTGGAGACCGCAAGTCGGGATTTTCACTGACCGTGTGGCGCGCCGGCCGCTCGTCGGCATCGCAAAAAAAAGCTAGCGGTAAGTATTGCCCCGCATGGAAGCGCCGCGCCGAATTTTCATGGTTATGACGAATTCATTTGCCGGAACGCGCCGCCCTCGCTAGGATACGTACCAAACAACAAGGATCCCGCAAGCGGATCCAACACGCGCCGGAATATCCGGCAATCAGACACAGGCAGGGGAGGCGTATGGCCAAAAAACTACCAGAAGTGGATGTGGTGCTCGTTGGGCTCGGCTGGACGGGAGGCATACTCGCGAAAGAACTTACGCAGGCAGGCGTCAAGGTTGTTGCGCTCGAGCGCGGTGAGATGCGCACGCCTGAGCAGGATTTCACCGTGCCGCGCATCCGTGACGAACTGCGTTATTCGTCGCGCAATGACCTCACGCAAAACACGCAGCGCGATACGCTGACGATACGCAACAATGTCTCGCAGGATGCGCTGCCGATGCGGCGCCTCGGTTCTTTCCTGCCCGGCGAGGGTGTGGGTGGCGCCGGTGCGCACTGGAACGGCCAGACCTGGCGCTGGAATGACACCGAATTCAAAATCCGTTCGCGCTACGAAGAACGTTATGGCAAGAAATACATCCCCGAGGATATGACCATCCAGGACTGGGGGATCACGTATGCCGAGCTCGAGCCCTACTACGAAAAGTTTGAACGCACTGCCGGTATTTCCGGCAAGGCCGGTAATTTGCGCGGACAGACACAGCCCGGCGGCAATCCGTTTGAAGGGCCGCGTGCCAGCGAGTATCCGCTGCCGCCGCTGAACCAAAGTCTCGCCTGTGACCTGTTTAGCCAGGCTGCGAAGAGTCAGGGCTACCATCCGTTTCCGCGGCCTACCGCCAATGCTTCGCGCGCCTATACCAATCCGGATGGTTCGAAATTCGGCGCCTGCGAATACTGCGGCTTTTGCGAACGCTTTGGCTGCGAAGCCAATGCCAAGGGTAGCCCACTGATCACGGTGATTCCGATTGCCATGCGTAATCCGAACTTCGAGTTGCGTACGAATGCGTGGGTTACCAAGGTGTTGAAGGATTCGAGCGGCAAGAAAGTTACCGGGGTGACTTACACCAACACCCTCAACGGCGAAGAGTTTGAGCAGCCTGCAGGCATGGTCGTGCTGACCGCCTACGCGATCAACAACACGCATTTGATGTTGCTCTCGGGGATCGGCAAACCGTATGACCCAGTGAGCCAGACCGGCTTGGTCGGCAAAAACTATTGTTACCAGACCGGCGCCGGCGCGACGCTGTTCTTCGACGACAAACAGTTCAACCCCTTCATGTCGACTGGCGGCCTCAATGTCACCATGGACGACTTTAACTACGACTGGAATTTTGACCGCTCACCGCATGGTTTCGTCGGTGGCTTTACCGTTTCCGGTGGCATGACGAACGGTCGTCCGATCAGTTACCGGCCGCTGCCGGCGGGCACGCCGCAGTGGGGCAGTGAATGGAAGGCGGCGAGCGCGAAGTGGTACAACAGCGCGATGAACATCAGTTCGAGCGGCAGCGTGATGGCGAACCGCTATAACTATTTCGAACTCGACCCGAATTACCGCAACGCCTTCGGCCTGCCGCTGATGCGCATGACCTTTGATTACAAGCCCAACGAGCACAAGATGGGTCAGCTGGCGGCGCAGACCATCAACAACATCGCCAAGTCGATGAACCCGACCAAAATGAATCCAGCGGTGGCGCGTACTGAGCCGTGGTCGGTGGTGCCGTATCAAAGCACACACAACACCGGCGGCACTATCATGGGTACCAATCCCGGCAACAGTGTGGTCAACAAATATCTGCAAAGCTGGGATTGTCACAATCTGTTCGTCATGGGCGCAGGCGTGTTCCCGCACAATTCGGCCTACAACCCGACGGGTCCCGTCGGTGCGCTGGCCTACTGGGCGGCCGACGCGATCAAGAACCGTTATCTGAAGAACCCCGGCTCGCTCGTATAAATAAAACCGCAGAACGCATGGAGGGAATTATGAAAGACGTCGAGAAAAAAGAAGAAGGTTTTGGTCGTCGCGAATTTTTAAAGAGCGCGGTTGCCGGTGGAGCGGTGGCAGCCGCGGCCACCGCTGCGGTGGTTGCGACGCCGTCCGCCCAGGCGCAGCCGGCGGGTGGCACGGCGCCCGGTTACGCGCTGCTTAACCTCGATGAGGCGGCTTTTGTCGAGGCGCTGGTCGATCACATGGTGCCGGCCGATCAGTATTCGCCGAAGGGAACCGAGATGGGGCTCGCCATTTTTATCGACCGCGCGCTGGCCGGTGGCTGGGGCAAGGGCGACCGCCTTTACATGCAGGGGCCGTGGAAGGCTGGTGTGCCGAGTCAGGGTTATCAACTGCCGCTGACGCCGGCGGAACTCTATCGCGCCGGTATCGCCGCTACCAATGCGCATTGCAGCAAAGCTTACGGCAAGCCTTTCGACCGTCTCGATGCCAAACAGAAACAAGAAGTGCTCGTCGGTTTGTCATCGGCAAAAATCAGCTTCAGCGGCGGTCTGCCGGTGCGCGTGTTCTGGAGCACCGTCTATCAGACCGTGGTCGAGGGTATGTTCTCCGATCCGATCTATGGCGGTAACCGCAACAAGTCCGGTTGGAAGATGATCGGCTTCCCTGGTGTGATCGCCACGCACGCGCAAAACATTGTCAAGTTCCGGGACAAGAAATTTCCGGCCGAGTACACCAGCATTTCCGATATGAGCTAGGGCGAGCTGCGCCATCGCTCCTCGCACTAATGACCTTGATCTCGATCCGACCCATCGCAACGTCTTTGGGCAGCCGCTGATGCGCATGACTTTCGATTGCAAGGACAACGAGCACAAGATGGGGCGTCGCGCCGCCCAGGTCATGAATGATCTGGCCAAGTCGATGAATCCGACCGTCCTCAATCCGGCGGTGGTGCGTACCGAACCGTGACCTGTTGCACCGTATCAAAGCACGCACAACAGTGCTTGTCAGCCAACCGGTCGGGTAGGGGCGTTGCCGTACTGGACCGTTGATGCGATCAAGAGCCGCTACATCAAAAATATCGGACTGCTGGTTTAGTTAAACAAGGACGGGGGAGAACACTCATGGGTTTGAAAATCATTGCCATAACCTCAATAGTGCTGCTGACGTCTGTTGCGCATGCCGAGGGGGATGCCAAACGCGGCCAGAAACTCTACGACGAATGTATCGCTTGTCACGCGCCGGCGCGCGGCGCGCAACAGGGCGTCGGCCCCAGCCTGTTCGGGGTGATCGGGCGTAAAGCCGGCGACAACAACGATTTTCGCTTTTCACCCGCGCTGAAACGCAGTGGCATCGTCTGGAGCGAGCGTGAACTCGATGCCTATATCGCTGATCCGCAGAAAAAAATCCCCGCCAACCGCATGCCGTATTCGGGTATGTCGGATGCGCGTGACCGTGCTGATCTCCTTGCCTATATCCTGGCGAACTTCAAATAGTACTGACGGCTATGTATTTCGCAATGACCCTACGGCGTGATGCAGTCACGCTCTTGCTAGCGTGGGCGGCTGTGTTGACGGCACACGCCCAGGACTATCCGCTGAAGCCGGTGCGTTTTGTTTCTTCCGCCGTCGGCGGGCCGGTGGATGGAGTTGGGCGCTTTCTCGCTAACGGCCTGACTGAACGCCTCAAACAGCAGGTCATCGCCGACGGTCGCTCGGGGGCCAACGGCATCATCGGTACGGACATCGTCGCCAAGTCGAACCCGGATGGTTATACGCTGTTGATGACCACCGGTTCGTTTGCCATCAATCCGGGGATCTACAAAAAGCTGCCGTATGACACCCTGCGTGACTTTGCGCCGGTGACGCTGGCGGCGACCTCGGGCGGTCTGGTGCTGGTGGCGCATCCGTCGGTGGTGCCCAAAAGTGTCAAGGAATTGATCGAGTTTGGTCGTGTGCGGCCGGGCGAGTTGACCTTTGGTTCGGGCGGCATCGGCAACACGCTGCACATGGCGGGCGAGCTCTTCAACCTCATGGCGAAGACCAAGCTTAGTCATGTGCCGTATAAAGGCTCGGCGCCGGCGCTGACTGATGTGTTGGGCGGTCATATCGCGCTGATGTTTCCGAGTACGGTGATTGCAACGCCACATGTCAAATCGGGACGCCTGCGTGGTCTTGGCTTTACGGGAATGACGCGCTCCAAAGTGCTACCCGAGGTGCCGACCATGGACGAATCGGGCCTTAAAGGCTTTGATGTGACCGGCTGGTATGGATTGTTCGCGCGTGCCGGCACACCGCCCCGCATCATCAATATTCTGCAGAGCAACGTGGCCGCGGTGGTTGGCACGCCGCAGGCACGTGAACAGCTCGATGCCTGGGGACTCTCGCCGTTGGGCAGCACCCCTGAAGTGTTCGCTGAATTCGTGCGTCGCGAGATGGACAAATATGCGCGCATTGCGCGCGAGGCCAATATCCCGCTGCAATAACGTTGCGGCGTTATTCGGTTGCGTTCGTTGTTCGGTATATTCATGCCGATCTGCCGCACTGTTTTCGAAACGACCTGTTGTATCAATGTTCGCTGTCGCTTGATGGCGCTGCCGGTGCTTTAGCCGACGATGGCAGGGGCGGTGAGCATCGACAAATCAAACTTCGCTGCCTAAACTGGCGACCCGATTTAAACAATAAAAAAGGCGACATGGCGACATGGCGATGGGTCTGTCGATCAGCCGCAGGAGGAGTGTCCATGGACAGGCGACAAACTAGGTTGTTTGCAGCGGCAGTGCTGTTGATTCCGTTCTACGCTGTTGCGCAGGACTGGCCGTCACAACCGGTGCGCATGTTGGTGCCGAGTTTGCTGTGCGCCGGCGCGAATTTTCCGCCGAATACGCTGAAAGAAATGATCGATTACGCGAAAGCGCGCCCGGGTCAACTGAACTATTCCAACCCGATCGGCAACCACTCCCATCTCTCTATGCTCGATTTTTTGTCCAAGGCCGGCATGCAGATGGTTAACGTGCCATCAAAGGGCGCCGGCTCGGCGTTCTCGACGCTGATTTCCGGCGAGATACATTTCGCCTTTCAGAATTCGGCAACCGCGACCCTGCAGATCCGCAATGGTCGTCTGAAAGCCTTTGTCACCAATGCGAAGCAACGTCTGCCCGAGCTGCCCGAGGTGCCGACGATGACGGAGTCAGGTTTTCCAGGTCTCGAAAGCGTAAACTGGACTGGTTTGTTCGTGCCGTCGCGCCCGCCGCCTGCAGTGGTCATGCGGCTTAACGCCGCCGTGCATCAGATCATGCAACGCGCGCAGGTGAGGGAGCAGTTCGCGCGCCAGGGTGTGCCGGTGACATTGAGCAATACACCAGCGGAATTTCAGGCCTATGTGCGCGCCGAAACCGTGCGCTGGGCGAAAATTATTCGTGAACATCACGTTACATATCATTAAACAAGCAAGGGAGATCATGGCTACACGTAAGACAGTTAAAAAAGCCGGCAGTGCGGCGTCCAAAGCCGCGGCGATACGCAAGGTGGTGATGGGGTCTGTGATGAAGGGGGGTATGCCGCGCACGCTCGGTTACCGCCTGATCTCGGTGACGCCGAAAAAAGTCGTCGGGGAAATGAAGGTCAAGCCGATGCATCAGAACTATCGCGGCAATGTGAACGGCGGCGCGCTGATGGCGTTTGCCGATGCGCTGGGAGCCTGCGGTGCGGTGGCCAACCGTCCGCCCGGCTACAGCGGCGGCACCATCGAATCGAAAACCAATTTCTTTGCGGCCGGCCTCCCTCCCGTGCTCAAGGCGGTTTCGATCCCATTGCATATCGGGCGCACCACTTCGGTGTGGCAGACCACCATCCGCAACGTCGACGGCAGTCGTGTGGCGATTGTTACGCAGACCCAGATTGCGATCCCGAAGATTCGCAGCTTCGACGTCAGCGTGAAACAGAAACCTGCCGCAGAAAACGTTGCTGCGAAGAAACCTGCGGCGAAGAAAACCGCGAAACAATCCGCAAAACAATCCGCGAAAAAATAAGGAAGAGTTATGGCAAGAGTCACACCACTGGCGGCCGACGCCAATCCTGATTTGCAGGAGAGTTTCGGCCAGTATGCAAAGCTGCTGGGCTACGTTCCCAACAGCGTGTTGATCATGCAACACAAACCGAAGATGGTGAAGGCGCTGGCACTGCTCGCTCAATCGGTGTGGGACCCGGCGAGCAAGGTGCCTCTGGGTTTCAAACGGCTGGTGGCGTATATGGCGAGCCGCAAGCATGGCTGCAATTACAGCATGGCGCATGCCGCAGAAGCCGCGCATCGCGCCGGCATTGATGATGCCAAGCTTGATGCGGTGATCGATTACCGCAGCAGCGCGCTCTATAATGAAGCTGAACGCGTGGCACTCGAATTCGCCGAGGCGGCGGCTTCACAGCCCAACGCCGTCACGGATGAATTGATGGCGCGTCTGAAGCAGCACTGGAGTGAAGAGCAGATCGTCGAGTTTGCCGGCGCGGTCTCGCTGAACGGTTTTTTGAATCGCTGGAACGACACTATTGCACCGGCGCTGGAGGCCGAGCCGATCGCGTTCGGTGAACATTATCTGGCGCGACATGGCTGGCGTGTGGGCAAGCACCGGCCCTGATGTGACGGGGGACATGCATCATGGATCATGGATGGCGGAGGTTGGAGATGATGCGTAAACAGGTAACGTTGTTGACTTTTTCTATGCTGGTGGTGCCGGCTGTGCTGGCACAACCCTATCCGCAGAAGACCGTGCGTTACATTGTGCCGATGTCGCCGGGTAGCGGGGCCGACACTCTGGCGCGCATCGTTACCGGTGGCATGAGCGCGATCCTTGGCCAGCAGGTGATCGTCGACAACCGCACCGGCGCCTCGGGCAACATTGGTGCCGAGGCGGGCGCAAAGGCTGCTCCCGACGGTTATACGCTGTTTCAGGCGAGCAGCACGCATGCCGGTAATGTCAGCCTTTATCGCAACCTGGGCTACGATCTCGTGCGCGATTTTGCGCCAGTGATGCAACTGGCGTCCTCGCCGTCGCTGGCGGTGGTGCATCCGTCATTGCCGGTAAAGTCGGTGGCGGATCTGGTGAAACTGGCTCGCACGCGGCCCGGTGCCATCAACTACGCCTCCACCGGGGTGGGGACCGCGACCTGGGTCGCCGGCGAATTATTCAAAAGCATGGCGCGTGTTGATCTGGCGCATGTGCCCTACCGCGGTGGTGGCGAAGCTGCCACAGCGGTGGTGTCTGGCGAGGTGTCGGTGTATTTCGGTCCGCTGTCCATCCTCTTGCCGCAGGCGCAGCAGGGGCGTTTGCGAGCGCTGGCGGTGACTACTGCCCAGCGTCTGGCGGTGGCCCCCGGTTTGCCCACCATCGCCGAGTCGGGTCTCACGGGTTATCAATCCGGCAATTGGTATGGCATCGTCGTGCCGGCGAAGACGCCGCGCGAGGTGATCGTTGTAGTGCGCCAGGCGGCCGCCCAGGCACTTGCCGAAACGGTGCTTAAAAAACGTCTGACCGATCTTGGTTATATGGTGGTCGGTGATCAACCCGATGAGTTTGGTGCTTTTATGAAAACAGAAATTACCACGCTGGCCAAAATTATCCAGCAGACCGGTGCTAGGGTCGAATAACAGCATGGAGCGTGATGCATGAAGAGGGTTTTATTAAACGGCGCCTGTGCGGTTCTTTGCGCCGCCGGGACATTCGTGGCGGCACCGCTCGCTGCACAGTCGTATCCGGCGAAGACAGTACGCATGATTGTGCCGTTCTCGGCCGGCAGTGGTTCCGATACGATCGGGCGCTTGATCGCCGGTGCGCTGACCGAGGGTCTGGGCCAGCAGGTGATCGTCGACAATCGCGCTGGTGCGGCCGGCAATATCGGTGCGGACATGGCGGCCAAGGCGCCGGCCGATGGTTACACCTTGTTTCTCGCCAACATCGGTCACGCTGCCAACGTCACGCTTTATCGCAACATGCCCTATGACTTCGTGCGTGACTTTGCGCCGGTGACACAGGTGGCTTCGGCACCGGCGATTGTGGTGGTGCATCCATCCTTGCCGGTGAAGTCGATCGGCGAACTCGTCAAGCTGGCGAAGGCGAAGCCGGGGGCGATCAACTATTCCTCGGGCGGTGCGGGCACCGCCACCTTTATCGCTGCCGAATTATTCACCGGCCCGGCCGGCATACAACTGCTGCATGTGCCCTATCGTGCCGGCGGCGAGGCGTTGACCGCGGTGTTGTCGGGTGAGACCTCGGTCTATTTCGCGCCGCTGGCCACCGCGTTGCCGCATGTTCGCCAGGGTCGTTTACGCGGGCTTGCGGTCACCAGCAAAAAACGCGTGCCCTTGTTACCCGATATGCCGGCAGTGGCTGAGCTCGGTTATCCCAACTATCAGTCGGGCAACTGGTACGGGATATTGTTGCCGGTGAAGGCGCCGCGTGAAATTGCCACGGCGTTGCGCGCGACTACGCTCAAGGCACTGGCGACATCTGCTTTAAACAAACGCCTGGTCGATCTCGGGTACATCACCATCGGCGATACGCCGGAAGAATTTGCGGCGCATATCAAATCCGAGATCGACAGCCTGGCGAAGGTGTTGCGCGATCTGAATGTAACGGCAAACTAAAAAACGGCCCCAGAGAAAACAGAGATCACAGAGATCACAGAGATCACAGAGGAATAAGGTTCACGTCGGGCGTCCGGCACGATCGTCGCCGATGCAACGATCGTCTCGATGCCAGGCTGTTTTCACTGCGCTCTGTGATCTCTATGGCAGGTTTGAATCTGACTTATTTCGAATAGGACTTCACCGCAATCGGTGGATTGCCGATTTCGGCGAGTCGGCCGTCTTCGTGCATGATCTGCACGAAATTTTCCAGCGCATGCAGCATGCTTGGCATGCCAAAGTTGACGCAGGTTTGCAGCACGACTTCGAGTACTTCCTTTGGCGCGGCACCGTTGCGCATGGCGCCGCGCATGTGACCGCGTGCCTGCGTAGCCTCGCCAACGGCGAGACAGTCACCGATCATGCACAAGAGGCGCGTCTTGTCATCGACGATGCTGCGCGTATACATGTCGCCATAGCAAAAGCGCACCCACAGTCCGGCAAATTCCGGGTCGATCTTGTCGAGGAATTCGAGCACATTCAGATGGTGCTTGGGCCGTAGCACGAGTCCGCGGCTGACGGCGTGCCAGCCGTGACGTTTGACCAGGTCTTCGGTGCGCGGATCGGCGCGGTCGTCGGCGTGCCAGCGGTTGTTGCGCTCATCCTGTTCATTACGCTTGCTGTTGGTGCCGTCGAGCGGCAGCGCCGATTTTTGCAGGCGGTCGAGCAGATTGAGGTCGGTGGCGACGCGATGGAAGACCTTGATCGCCGGTTCGACGGTGGTGTGCCCGCCATAGACGATGCATTGCAAAACGATTTCAAGCACCTCGCGCGGATCGACCTTGGCCTCGACCGCGGCGCGTATGGTGTCTTCGAGCATGGCGTGGCTCTTGGCCATGGTGTACTGACCGGTCAGCACCAGCAGACGCGTGCGGGTGTCGAGCGCCTTGCGTGCGTACATGCCGTTGATGGCGAAATCGACCCACGCGCGCGTAAAGTGCGGGTCGAGCGCATCGCGCTCTGAGACGCGTTGGTCGAAGTTTGGTCCTTGCATGCGGCGGCCGACGTCGTAGGCATTCGGTCCATATTTGGCGCGCAGATCAGATTGGGACATCTGTGTTTCCTTTCAGTAGATCATGGGTTAAAAAAGAACGGCGCTGATGGCGCTCATTCGGGTTTGATGCCGGCGTCGACGACGAGCTTGCTCCACTTGGCGACTTCGGCGCGAAAAAATATCTCGAAGTTTTCCTGCGTTCCGCCCATGGGTTCGAGCCCGACGGCAGACATGCGCTGGCGCGTCTCGGCCTGCTGCAACAGGCGGTTCACATCGGCATTGATTTTAAGGCTGATGGTGCGCGGCAGTGCGGCCGGCCCGAACAGCGCATACCAGGCATCGAATTCGAAGCCGGCGACACCGGCTTCGCGCACCGCAGGGATTTCCGGTATTAGCGGTGAGCGTGTTGCGCCGGTAACGCCCAGTGCGCGTATGCGCCCCGCTCGCACATGCGGCAGTGCGGTGGAAATGCCGACCATCGCCAGCTGGATTTCGCCACCGAGCAATGCGGCAAAGGCCGGACCGGTGCCCTTGTAGGCAACTTGCGTCAGGTTGATGCCGGCGGCGATGGCGAATAATTCCGTAGCCAAGTGCGAGGCGCCGCCTGCGCCCGAGCTACCGTATTGCAATGCGCGGTTCTTCGCCAGGGCAACGAGTTCCGTGACAGAAGTCGCCGGCACTGAGCTGTGCACCGCCAGCAGTGAGGGTTGGCTGGCCACCAGCGCCACTGGCCGCAGATCGCGTAGCAAGTCGAACGGCAATTGTTTGCGCAGCTGGCTGACATAAGAAATGCCGAAACTCTGCACCAGCAGTGTATGTCCGTCTGGCACCGCTTTGGCGACCAGATCAGTGGCGATGGTGCCGCCGCCGCCGGCACGGTTGTCGACGATCGCTTGCTGCCGCCATTGTTCGCTGAGTCCCTGCGCGGTATAGCGCGCCACTATATCGGTGCCGCCGCCCGCTGCAGAAGCGGCGATGATGCGCACCGGTTTGTGCGGAAAGATCGAGCCGGGATCCGGCGCCTGTTGTGCCGCGCTTACCGCATTGGTCAGCGCGATGCCGGTGGCAATCCAGATCAGCGTCTTGGAATTTGGAAAAAAGTAGTTGGTTAAAGGCATGGTTCCGATTGAAGTGGCGCCCGTGCAGGAGGTCTGACGCAGCGTATTTTTTGCAGATGATACGTTGTGTGCGGGGTTGCGCGCCAGCTGCAATGATGTGGGAGTCGCAGCCGCTTGATTTGCACCGGCTTGTTTTGGCAGGGGGTGTGTGCAGTGCTGTGCTGTTAAAATGCGCGCGCAAACCATCACCACGCATAGTAAACAGTGTATCAGGAGAAGCCGATATGAAAAGAAATTTGTTGTGGCCGGTCTGTGTGCTTGTCGCCCTGGCGGCTGGCGTTACGCAGGCGCAGACGTCCGCTAATTATCCGGTTCGTCCGGTTCGCATGATTGTCCCGTTTGCACCGGGTGGGGCGTCCGACTTTGTCGGTCGTATCCTGCAGCCGAAACTGTCTGAAGAGCTCGGTCAACAGATTGTGATCGATAACCGTGCCGGGGCTGCCGGTAACATCGGTGTTGAATTGTCGGCGCGGGCACCGGCGGATGGCTACACTTTTCTGCTCGGTAATGTCGGCACCATGGCGATCAACCCGGCGGTGTTTGATAAATTCGCCATCAAGCCGACGCGTGATTTCATCTGCGTGTCGACCGTGGTCGATGTCGCCGGCGCACTTGCGGTGCATACCTCGGTGCCTGGCAACACACTTAAAGATTTTGTCGAGTATGCAAAAACACGCCCGGGTAAGCTGAACTATGGCGCGGCCGCAGCCAGCAGCGCGCAGGGCCTGACAATGGAATACCTGAAGCTAAAGACTGGCATCGACGTGCAGCAAATCGCCTACAAGGGCGGGGCGGGACCGGCGACCACGGCTTTATTGTCCGGCGAAGTGGCCGCCTCGCTGGTGACGGTGGCATCGTTTGTGCCGCATGTGAAAAGCGGTCGCGTCAAGGTGCTCGCAGTGGTGGCGCCGAAACGCATTTCGGCGCTGCCCGAGGTGCCGACTTTCCTCGAACTTGGTTTTAACGAACTCACGATTGGCTCGTGGCAGGGCGTGTATCTGCCCATCGGCACGCCGCCGGCGGTCGTCAAACGCATGCATGCGGCGGTGACCAAGGTGATGGCTGATCCGTGGGTGAACGAGCGCCTGGGTTCGGGCGGCGCGGATGTGATTACCAGCAAGTCGCCTGAAGACTGTGGGCGCTTCATGCAAACGCAAACGGAGTTCTGGGCGAAATTGGTTAAACAGGTCGGCGTGACCGGCGAATAAGCAAAAGGTGAGGGGAGTCACAAACATGAACGACAGTACAAAAAAATACCGTTTTTTATTGATTCAGGCGTTTCATCTGCCGCCGACTTCCAAGCATCTGCATCGTGCGGTCGAAGGACCGAAAGAACAGTGCCTGATGAATTACGAAGAGAACAAAATACTGCTTGAAAACGTCGAGTGGGATTTGCACCGCGGACCGCTGGTCACCTATGGCGACTGGCCGGTTGAGACGCGCGAAGAGTTTGCGCTGGCGGCGGCCGGGCGTCTGGCGATCGTGCGCGAAGCCTGCGAGAGCGGCAAATATAACGGTATCGTGTTGCTGGGTGGCGGCGAACCGGGCTTTATCGAATCGCGCGAAATCGCGCGGCCGTATGGCGTGGCGGTCACCTCCTGCGCGTTTTCGCAGTTTCACTTTGCCAGCATGCTGGGCAATCGCTTCAGCGTGATTGATCTGTCTGAAGTGCACAACATGTATTACTACGATCTCGTCGTCCGGCATCGTATGGATCAGCGTTGCGCCTCGATTCGCAATATCAATTATCCGCTGCCGCGGCCGCCGCATACCGGCGAGTCGCAGGTGCATCTGGCGAAGAACAAGGTGCTGCGCGGCGAATCGTCCGAGATTATGGATACCGCCGTGCGTGAAGCGGTGGCGGCGATCGAGGAGGATGGTGCCGAGGTGTTGACCTTCGGCTGCTCGGCGCTGTTCTGGATGCGGCCCATCCTGCAAAAGCGGCTGACCGATCTGGGTTGGGAAATCCCGGTGCTCGAAGGGTATAGCTCGGCGATTACGTTGGCCAAGGCCATGGTTGATATGGGGCTGACTTCCAGCGGCCTGACCTATCCGGGGCCGCATCCGCAGAAGTGGCGCCGCAAGAAACTGTTCTGATTGACCGTGCTTTGTGGATGGAACCACGCCGTCCTCCTCGATGGCGTGGTTATTCCTGAGTGCAGACGGTGCGGTGGCTAGGCCTTCGCCGCAATCACCGGTATTACCGGTAGCAGGATGTAGGACGCCCGCTCCGGACTGAAGTGTAGTGTGGTGGTGCCACCGAAAACATCTGCCGGTCGATCGCGCGGCTCGTTGTGCAAAAATGGGCCGCAACCCAGCAATTCATTCTTGAAGTTTGATAATCGTGCGCCGGTTGATTTGGCGTATTCATAGTCGCAACCGCGCACCGTGACGGCGATGCGATGGCCCGCCGGCACAACGATCGAGGTCGGCCACAATTCGATATCCAGTTGTACGACCTCGCCGGGGTTGAGCGGCTGTTTTTCATCGTGCGTGTGATAGGGGCGGTAAGCGGTCGAGAGTGCGGGGTCGAGCTTGCGGTGCGAGGCGCGCAGCCAGCCCTGGGCGACCGGGGTGTGCGGATCGATCGCACCCATGAAGGTAATCTCGCGCAGATCCGGTGTGAAGATGCGGAAGATGACGAATAGATCGGCGTCTGTGGTGGTCGATGAAACGAACAGGCGTGCGGCGATCGGGCCGGTGATTTCAGTCGCTGTGTCGAGTGGCGCGGAAATAAAACTCGCGCCGTCCCCCGTCGCCGCAAAACTCACTTGGGTCGCGGTGTTCACAGGCGTGCTGGCCAGTCGCGAGGTCAGGCCATGCAGATGGAAGGTTGTCCATTGCGTGCGCGCCAGCGGCCATTCGTTTTCGTAACGCTCTTCGAAATGCTCGGGATGGCGTACTTGCAGTTGTACCTTCGGTTGTTGCTCCCAGCCGTTTTTTTCGCCCTTGAGATAATGCGCGAAGAAACGTTTTTGCAGCTTGACGCCGTAGTCGGTGTAGAAATGGGTCCAGTGTTCGATGCCGTGTGCTTCCAGCCATTTGTTGCTGGAAGCGGCGCGGCCAAAGCCCTCGAAATTACCGCGCGGATGCAGACCCTGACCGCCCCAGTTGGCGGCAGACAGAAACGGTACCGTGACCGTGTCCCATTGCGGCGAACGCTCGCGGTGATATTGATCGTCGAGCGGGTGCGCAAGAATGGCGTCGCCGAAGTCGGCGCGATTGGCGGCCAGTTCGCGATCAGAGAGCGTGACGTCACCACAGACGAGCTGGCCGGTGACGCGATTGTGCGGGCCGCGTTCACCGAGGCCGTATTGCACCGTTTTCACCTGCATGTCATACCAGTTGGCCCAGAAGGTGGAGAGGATGCCGCCGTGGTGCGTCATGTCGCGATACCAGTCGGCGGAGCCTTCCCAGATGCACATCGCCGTCAAATGCGGCGGTTGCAGGCTGGCGACCTGCCATTGGTTGATGCCGTAATAGGAAATGCCGTTCAAGCCGACCTTGCCGCTCGACCACGGCTGCACGCCGGCCCACTCGATGCATTCGTAAAAGTCGCGTGTTTCGCGCGGTGAGAACGGATCAATAAAACCCGGCGAGCGTCCGGCGCCGCGTGAATCGACGCGCACGCAGGCATAACCGTCGGGCACCCATTTTTCTGGGTCAACCACTTCCCACGATTGATATTGATTGGTGGAGCCGGCGGCAACATCCGGGTGTTCTGCGACCATGCGGTTCCATGCCGAGGGGTAGCCTTCCTGAAAGGAGAGGCCTTTGGCATACGGGCCGTAACTGAGAATGACCGGATAGCGACCTTCGGCAATCGGGCGGAATATATCGGCGCTCAATATCAGGCCGTCATCCATTTTTACTGGCACATCCCAGTCGATACGCATGCCATCACGAATTTCGCTTGCCGGTGCGGCCATGAGTGCTCCCCGTTCATCAATGCGTGGAATTGTTATGCGGACTGCGCGGCGATTGACGCAGCACGCGCGGCGTGTCACTTTAGCGCGCTGGCATCATTAACTCAACCGCAGGCATGGCGCTTGCGGTTACGCAAAAAACGGAGGTGGGCGCGTGAAGATCGGTGTCGTGGGTATCGGCAAGATGGGGGCGGCGATTGCCAGTCGTTTAATGGGGCTTGGTCACGAAGTGACGGTGTGGAACCGCACGGCGGAGAAAACGCGTGCGTTGGCCGCGGCCGGTGCGCATGCGGCGAAAACCCCGGCGGAACTGGCCTCCCGATGCGAGTGCGTGTTGTCGATATTGACCGACGCCCAGGCAATCACCACGGCCTTTGATGATGCCAACGGCCTGTTGACGGTGGATGTCGCCGGCAAATTGTTCATTGAGATGAGTACGGTGCGGCCTGATACGGCGCGAGCGCTGGCGGCACGTATCAATGCCAAAGGGGCGGCGATGATCGACTGCCCGGTTGGCGGTACCGTCGGCCCGGCGAAAGATGGCAAGCTGTTTGGTTTTGTCGGCGGTGACGCTAAAGATGTGGCGCGCGCGCAGCCCGTGCTTCTGCAGTTATGCCGGCGCATCGAGCATGTCGGTCCGCTTGGCGCAGGCAACAGCATGAAGCTGGCGATCAATCTGCCGCTGCTCGTCTACTGGCAGGCGCTCGGCGAATCGCTCACCTTGTGCCGTAACCTCGGTCTCGATGGCACGCGCCTGATGGATATCATCGCTGACACTTCCGGTGCGCCGGCGGTCTTGAAGGGGCGCGGTGCGGCGCTGGCGGCAGCCATCGACGGCACGGAGCCGGCGCAGACCACGTTTGATATTGATTCGGTGCGCAAGGATTTGCGCACTATGATTGAAGAGGCGGCATCGATGGGGGCGCGTCTGCCGGTGGCGGCGCAGGCGCTCGATTGTTTTGACGCGGCTTCGCAAGCGGGGCTGGGGGCGAAGGATTGCGCCATGCTGCCGGTACGCTGGTCACAACTCAAGGCGGATTGACACGGGTTGCGACCGCAACGCGGAAGTTTCTACGAGGAGATGGACATGTCTGTATTGATGGTTCGTGCAGCACGGCTGGTCGCGGTAACGGTGGCGTTGCTAAACACAGGCGCGGTTTCGGCGGCCGAGTCTGCCGGCTATCCGGTGAAACCGGTGCGTATGATTATCGCGCAGACGACCGGCACCTCGGTCGATACGCTCGCGCGCGTATTGGCGCAGCGCATGGGTGAGGAACTCGGCCAACAGGTGGTGGCCGATAATCGCGGTGGTGCCGGCGGCATTATTGGTGCCGAGATTGTCGCGCGCTCGGTTGCCGACGGTTATACGCTGATGGTCAGTTCGACTGGCATGCAGGTCATCACGCCGCAAATTTTCAGTAAGCTTAACTACGATCCGATCGGCGATTTCGCGCCGCTGTCGCTGTTTGCCGTGACGCAGAATGTGATGGTGATCAATACGACGGTGCCAGTGTCGAGTGTGCGCGAGTTGCTCGCTTACGCCAAGGCGAATCCGGGAAAACTCAATATGGCCAATGCGGGTGCCGGTTTTCAAAGCCATCTCGCCGGCGTGCTGTTCACACATACGGCCGGCATTGATGTGCGTCATGTACCTTACAAGGGCGGCGCTTCGCTGATTGCGGTGATAGGCAATGAATCGCAGTTTACCATCGCCCCTAGTCCTTCGGTGATGGGGCATATCCGCTCGGGGCGCCTGCGCGCATTGGCCAGCGGCGGCGAGAAGCGTTCGCCGCTAACGCCGGATCTGCCAACGATCATGGAGGCCGGCGTGCCAGGCTATGTATCGACCGGCTGGGCTGGCTTGATGGCGCCCAAAGGTATTCCACGGCCGGTCTTCGACAAGCTCTACACGACGCTACACAAGGTTATGAAAGATCCGGCAACGCGTGAATTAATGGAGCGGCAGGGCGGCGATCCGGTGGCAACCACGCCGGAGGAGTTCGTCCGCTTCATACGCGAGGAATACGCGCGCTTCGGCACTGCCATACGGCTCGCCGGCCTCAAGGTTGAATGAGGCGGCGTTCGCGACAGCGGATTTTTATTCCGACTTAAGACCGGCAGCGCGCACGGCTTTGCCGGTCATCGCGATTTCGTCGATGACGAACAGGCGGAATTCCTCTGGCGTGTTGGTCACCACCTCGGCTGCTTGTGCCGAGATCAATTCCTTGAATTCGGCGGTGGCGGCCACCTTCAGCAGGGTGTTGCGAATTTTATCCAGCACCGGTTTGGGCGTGTTCTTCGGTGCGCTGAGGCCATACCAGCCGCTATAAGTAAAGCCCGGCAAGGTTTCCGCAATGGCCGGCAGGTCGCCGAGCAGCGCTGTGCGTTTGGGCAGGCTGTGACCGATGGCGCGCAGGCGGTTGCCGCGAATCAGCGACATCACTGCTGCCGCTGGTGTGAATGTCCATTGCGATTCACCGGCAACGGTGGCGGCTACCGAGGCGCCACCACCCTTGTAGGGGACGTGCACGGATTCGATACCGGCAGCCACCATTAATGCGGTACCGCTGAGATGGCTTTGTGCGCCGCTGCCGGCGGAGGCCATGTTGAGCTTGTTGCCCATCACTTTGGCGTAGTCGATGAACTCACGTACCGTTTTCGGCGGCTGCCCTGGATGCAGTACCAGGATGTTGGGCATCACCGCGAACAGCGAGATAAACTCGTAATCTTTGACCGGGTCGTAGGGCAGTTTTTTCTGGATGTGCGGCGCGATCGACGTGGCCGCGGTAGATGGTGACACCAGGGTATAGCCATCGGGCACCGAGTTCTTGCCGATTTCCATGCCGAGGATGCCGCCCGCGCCGGCGCGGTTGTCGACGACGATTTGCTGGCCGAGGGCCTCGCCGAGTTTGGCGGCCAGGATACGTCCCATGGTGTCATTGGCACTGCCCGGTGCATTGGGCATGATCATACGGATCGGTCGCTCGGGATATTTTTGCAGACTGTCGGCGGCGTAGACAAACGAAGTAAATGAAGAAAACCAGGAACTGCACAAGACGGCAAGCGCAAGAGCGTGTTGCGGGCGTATCGAATACATTGTAGGTCCTCATGGGGATGGCTTGCCGCTGTTGCCGTTCGGTTCTGCGTAAACTTTGTTCTAACCGGCGACCAGTATATCGTCCGCCGGATACGGTGTCAGTGATTGCACGCCGGTTTCGGTAATGGCGTAGGAACGTGAGAAAAAGATGCCATAGGTGCCGTCGGCGCTGACTGGCGTGATTTCGATGCCATAGGCCATGCCCGGTTTCATCACCATGTCGAATGGCGCGCCTTTGACCTCGTCGGTCATGATGAAGGGCAGCGAGGTGATCAAATCATGACCGTGCATGAGGATGGGGCGGGATTGCGCGCCGCGCTCGCGGAACACGCCGCAGACGCTCTTGCGCAACTCTTCGAGATGGCGCCCCGGCGCCAATTGCGCCTCGATAGCGCGGAAGCCCGGCACCACCACATCCTTGTGAAAGCGGTTGTAGCGTTCGGTCGGCTGGCCGATCGACACCGGATGGCCGACTTTGGCGGTGTAGCCCATGTAGGTCATGGCCAGTTCGCACAGAATGATATCGCCCTGCTGCAAGATACGGTGTGACGGGTTCGGGTTCGGGAAAATCAGTTTCGGATCGTGCATCGAGGTCGAGCCGATCATCAGCAGATGCACGCGGCCGCCGCCGTCCATCACGGCGTGGGTGGCGGCGGCGGCGAGCTGGTATTCGCGCACCCCCGGTTTCGCCCGCGCGGCGACGGCGCGCAGCGCATTCATCGCCAGCTCGCCGGCTTTCGCCATGGCGCGGATTTCCTCTGGCGTTTTGATATACGAGAGCTCGTGCATGAGCATCGGCACGAAAGTGAATTCGGCCTCGGGCACATGCTTTTTCATTTCCAGATACGCATTAACGCCCATGAACTCGGGCCCCGTACGGTCGGCGGCGGTAATGCCGACACGGCCCTTTTGCAGACCCAGCTCGATCAGTCGTTCAGCGACCGCCCGGCCATAATGGCCGTGCTGTCCGCTGCGCACGTCGGCGATCGACACCATTTTGCGCACCGCCTCGATATGGCAGCCCGGATGCGGATAGATCAGGGTCGGCTCGCCTTTGAGCGGCAGTACCATGTATTGCGCCAGGCCGCGGTCGTCGATCAGTCCGCAGCCCCAGGTCACGCCGCTGCCGTGACTATAGATATTCGGGCTGCCACAGAGGATCAGTGCATCGAAGCCGTCGCGGGCCATTAGTTCGCGCGCGAGTTTATGGCGCCGCGCGAATTCCTCCGGAGAAAATTTGTCGTACACCGCATCGCTGTACCAGGGTGAATTGCACAGCGCTTCGAAATTTTCTGATTTATCCAGTTCGTAACGGACCTTGGTCCAGTCATTGGCAACATTGGGCATGAATGTCCTCTTTTATTTGCACCAATGGCGGTGCGCCCCCGCCACTCGGGGTGGCTCATCAATGCGAAACTAATCGAATCGTGACGGTTTCGTCAATCCGGCGTGGCGCGTGGCAGCGAGCGAATATAAATAATTGCAGTGACGAAAAAAAACAGCGACAGCAGGGCCTCGGCGAAGGCCAGTTGCGCCGACAGCCCGCGGTCCGACCAGGCGCGTACCGCGCCTTCGGCCAGATAGGCCAGGATTAGCATGGACGACCATTGAAAGGTATAGACGCGGTTGCGCAAGATGCCAAAGAGCGGCGCCATTAGCGGCAGTATCTTCAGCGCCAGCCACGAGCCGCCAGGGCGTAGCGGGGCGAGCCATAACTCCCAGGCGAGGCATAGGAAGATCAGTGCGATCAGGCTGGCGGCACAGGCGTTGGCCGCGCGGGTGTTTTCTTTCATCTTGCAACAATCGATGGGTGGGCGTGAGGTCTCACGCGGACATTTTCAGTGCGGTGGTGGCGAGCCGCCGACCGAGTGCGAAGCAGAGTTTTTTTTCCTCATCGGTCAGCGCACGCTCGCCGCCGGCACCGGCAAAATGACTGGCGCCATACGGCGTGCCGCCGGAGGTGGTGCTGCCCAGTTCCGCTTCGCTATACGGTAGTCCGACCAGCAGCATGCCGTGATGCAGGAGCGGCGTCATCATGCTGAGTAGTGTCGTTTCCTGACCGCCATGCAGGCTGCCGGTGGAGGTAAAGACCGCCGCTGGTTTGCCGCTGAGGGCGCCGCTTAACCACAGGCCGGCCGTCGAATCGAGAAAATATTTGAGTGGTGCGGCCATGTTGCCGAAGCGCGTCGGCGAACCAAGCGCGAGACCGCAGCATTCTTCAAGGTCGCGGTGTTCGGCGTAGGGGGCACCGGTGTCCGGCACCGCTGCAGCGACTGCCTCCGGCAGTGCCGAGACCTCGGGTACCGTACGCACGCGAGCGGCCATGCCGTTGACCGATTCAACGCCGCGCGCAATGATTTGCGCCATTTGCCGCACCGCACCGTGACGGCTGTAGTAGAGGACCAGAATTTCGCGCGGTTGTGTCATCGGCGGACGGGCGTTTCGCAGGTATGATGGCCGCACAGTATATCGCAGTGCCTGAGGGGGAATTCTGTTTTGGAGCCAAGCCGGTTATCGCTCGCGGCATTTTTGCGCGTGGTCTGCGTGCGTTTCGGTGAAGACCGTTGCATGCAGATCGCCAGCAGTCTGACATTCACGACTTTGCTGGCGATTGTGCCGGTGGTCGCCATTGCCATTACCGTGGTTGCCGCGTTTCCGGTGTTCTCTTCACTGATTGCGAGCGTGCAGCATTTTGTGGTGGCCAATCTGGTGCCTTCGTCGGTGGATGCGATCACCGGTTATGCCGCCCGATTTTCGAGAAATGCCGCCAGCCTGAAGACGGTCGGTATCTTTTTTCTGGGCGTCACCGGCCTGCTCTTGATATTCACCATCGAGGGCGCTTTCAACGATATCTGGCGCGTCACCTGGCAGCGGCGGTTGTGGCGGCGGATTTTTATTTCGTGGGGCGCCTTAATGCTGGGGCCGCTGATGATAGGCGCGAGTCTGTCGCTGACCTCGTATCTGATTTCACTCTCAATGCATCTGGTTGACCATGTCGCCGGTCTGCACCTGGCACTGCTGAAGGCTGCGCCCCCTCTGTTGACTGCGGCGGCGCTCTCGATGTTGTATTGGGCAGTGCCTAATCGCGAGGTGCGGCCGCGTGACGCCATGATAGGCGGCCTCGCCGCGGGTGTTTGTTTTGAGGTGATGAAATACGGTTTCGGTTTTTATGTCACGCATTTTCCAACCGACCGCCTGGTGTACGGCGCGTTTGCGATGGTGCCGATCTTTTTGTTATGGATTTATCTCTCGTGGTTGATCGTCCTCGGCGGAGCGGTTCTGGTCGCCGAGCTGCCAGAGTGGCGCGAACGGGCGAGCGCTACCCGTTACACGCCGGGCAGCGATTTTTTTCACGCCTTGCGCGCGCTCGAAATTTTGTGGCGTGCACAATCCAGTAGCCGCCTGGTGACCACCGCTGCCCTGCACGCCGGGGCCGGCCTGCGGATTGACCGCCTTGAATGGGTGCTGGCGGCATTGCTGCGTGCGGGATGGGTTCTGCGGTCGGGTGGTAATGGCTGGTGTCTGGCCGGCAATCCCGGTGATCTGCCGGTGCGCGATGTCTACCGGCTCTTCGTTTTTGATCTGGAGGCTGGTGCGGCGGCAGGTAGCGCTTCTGCCGGTTTCGATGCGCGGATCGCCGTTCTCGCGCGCGAAGGCGGCGCCGGCATGGGCTCGACGCTGACCGAATTGTTTGCGACGTCGTCGCCGGTTGCCAGCGCCTGAGCGTGAGATGCGCGCCTGTGGGCTTGCACGGTGCTCGCGCACTGGCGTTCTGTGTGCGCTTGCCAGGTCCGACTGGCACGACGTGCGTGGGCTATTCCGACTTAGCCCGGAGTGCGCAGCGTAGCGTGATTAGACCGCAGGGTAATCCCAGTTGGTCTTCCATGCTCGCAGAACGAGGTTTGGATATTCGGCCTGACCGAGACTGCCGTTATAGCGACCGAGTGCACGGAAGTAGTCGCCGCGTTCAAGATCGAGGTAGTGCTTGAAAATGACGCAGCCATAACGCAGGTTGGTGCGCAGGTGAAACAGGTTGTCCTGCGGTTGTCCGATCTCCTTGACCCAGAACGGCATCACCTGCATCAAGCCGCGCGCCCCTGCGGTTGAGAGGGCATGCTTGCGAAATGCGCTCTCGACCTGGATCAGACCGAGCACCATTTGCGGGTCGAGCGCTGCGCGTTTGGCTTCGTAATGTACAGTGACGAGAAATTCCTCGCGCTGGCGGCGGTCGGGGAAGCGCCGCTCCAGTTTGCCCGACATCGCGTTGAGCCAGGCGCGCGCTTCGCCAACGGTGTCAAACGCCAGAAACGGCACCGTCTGATCGCTGACCGCCGAGTG
>CAMDSO010000041.1 GCA_945906935.1 Bordetella parapertussis | reverse complement strand
CGTCTCGGCCAGCCGGTGGTCCTCGACTACCGCGCCGGCGCCAATGCAGCGATCGGCATGGAAATCACCGCGCGTGCGCCGGCCGACGGCTACACCTTCATCATCTCGACCGTCGGCAGTTGGGCGGTCGCGCCGCACCTCTCGAAGTTGTCCTACGACGTGCAGACCGACTTCGCGCCACTGATACATCTGGCGACAACACCCGGCGTGCTGCTGGTGCATCCATCGGTGCCGGCAAAAAACGTCAAGGAACTAATCGCGCTGGCGCGTCAGCGTCCGCATGAGCTGACCTATGGTTCGTCGGGCATCGGCGGCTTCGGTCAAATGTGCGCAGAACTGTTCGCAGTGACGGCCAACATCAAAATGACGCATGTGCCGTACAAAGGCTCGGCGCCGTCGCTGATGGACCTCATGGGCGGCCATATCCAGATCCTCTTCAACAGCGCGCTGCCGACCATGCAGCACATCAAATCGGGCAAGATGCGCGCGCTCGCCACCACCGGTGCCAAACGCATGAGCATCCTGCCGGAACTGCCGACGATCGCTGAGGCAGGTCTCACCGGTTATGAAAACTCGACCTGGTCGGCCCTCGGCATGGCCGCGCGTACACCGCCGGCTATCGTCGAGCGGCTCAATAAAGAGATCAACACCATTCTGCAACTGCCCGAAGTACAGGAAGTCGCCCGCGCCGACGGCTCGCTGATCACCGGCGGCACGCCGGAACAGTTCCGCGACATCCTCAAGAGCGAACTCGCCAAATTCGGCAAGCTGGTCAAACAAGCCGGCATCAAGGGTGACGGCAACTGAGTTTGAATGAACTCCGCAGCCCGGAAGAAGCGTAGCGTTTGCCAAAACGCTGTCGCTAATGGATCTCACCACGCGCAAACATCATGCCGGCCCACACCGCCTTGAAGTGCTGCTCAATGGAGAGGCGGTCACCCTTGGAAACTTCGAACTCAGCGCATGACTCTTGCATATCTTGTTCGCGTCTCTTTCCGCACGGCTTAGAGCTCCTTGAGAATGCCCGCCTTATCCATGATCTCGCGGAAAACTTTTCTCTGTTCGTCGAGATTTTGTAAAGCTTTGTCTGGCGGTAAGTAAACAGGAATGGCATTGGCCGAAATAACGAGTTTCTGATACGCGGGCTCGTTCGCAACCAATTCAATTGCCTTCGCCAGTTTTTCAGCAATGGCCTGCGGTAATTTTGGCGGTGCAAGTACTACCTGCGGCGACTCGATGCTGGCGTCGTAGCCAGCTTCTTTCAGCGTAGGGATATTCTCGAAACCGGGAATGCGTTTGGGTCCGATAATCGCAAGCAGGCGGACATTACCCGCGGCAACTTGGGATTTAACAGATGCCAGCGCCATAATACCGAGGTCGGCATGTCCGCCGGCAACCTGCGCCGTCGATAGGGCACCAGCGCCGGCCTGCGGCACAACGTTATAGGTAGCGCCAGTGGCTTTCTGGAATGACATGGTAGCAACCCACCACCCCCCTCCAACTGCGGAGGTCGATATAGATACACGATTGGCGTTCGATTTTGCCGTTGCCACAGCATCGTCTATATTCTTGAAAGGCCGCGAAGTCTTAAGCGAAGCAACAACCACGGGCGCGATCGTTCCATATTGACCAAGCATGGTGTAGCCGTGGTGATCGTAAGGCATAAGGCCAGCGAGCTTATTAATGATAATTGGCGAGGCTGCAACACCAATTGTGTAACCATCAGGTTTAGCCGCATAAATTTCGCGAAAACCGATCGAACTACCTGCGCCGGGCTTATTAATGACAACCACTGGCTGGCCAAGGACCTCTGATAGCCTCAACGCAAGCGGTCGCGCCAACACATCCTGATCGGAACCCGCTTCAGACGGCACAATATAATTGATCGGTTTTACGGGATAGCCCTCCGCCGCATACACCAGATTTATGCTACCGTAGGTTATGATAAGAAAAAGCAACGAGCCGTTGATGAAAAAATTCTTTTTAAGAACCATAATTCCGCTCCCTTATTTTTGATTTAACAACGTGCCGCTTGACCAGCAGTTTCTTATCTAGATGCTCGACAAGTCAATACCCTAAGCACCACAATCACCGCAACGGGTGATTAACGTTATAGTTAGAAACCGCATAATTTCCGCTTTCACTCTAATAAAATATAGTATTTCGTTTCGGCTCCAATCAACGACAGCTTAGATTTGACGGAGCCTCCGCCTGCGGCGCAATAATAATTTTAGCGATAGGATAATCATGCAAACAGGACATGCCGGGCAGATTGTTGAACGCAACAGCGACCGATTCAGTGATGCAGAGTTTGGACGCCGACACGCCGCCGTGCGAGCAATGATGAAGGAGAAGGGGCTCGATATCCTACTTGCTCATGTGACTGCAGCAATGCCCGCGAATATTCGTTATCTGACAGGCTGGGGCCCCTATGGCAACGGGCCAGCCTTTTTATTATTTCCCGCGGACCAAGCGCCTTTGTTACTGGTCGGTATTTTTTCCCATGTAGCAAGTGCTGAACGCAATTCCTCGGTAACAGCGGAATTCGCAGGCCCCCAGCCGGGCGTAAAGATCGCGCAGCGTATCCGCGATCTCGGTCTGACGCGAGCACGTATCGGGCTGGTAGAAGTCGACAGCGCCCGCAACCGTGGCCTGCCCTCGGTGGTGCTCGATGACGTGCGCAAGAGCCTACCCGAGGCAACCTTCGAATTCGTAACACAGGAAATCGAAATGATCCGGCGCTATAAGAGCGACGAGGAAATCGCGCTACTGGAACGAGCTGCAGGTTTGGCTGAACAAGCGCTGGAAGCCATGGTCGCTGCCGCCAAGCCCGGCAATACCGAATGGGATCTCGCCGCTGCGGTGTACAACGCAGCAATACAGGCCGGCGGAACCGTCGAGGTATCGCTACTCGGCTCAACGTCAATGGATAATCCATCTATGGCCACGCCGCGCACACAGCCAACGATGCGACGTCTCGAAAAAGGTGATGTTATTCTCAGCGAAATTGGGATTGGCTGCCGCGGATACTCTACGCAGCTACTACGTCCAATCACCATCGGCAAGCCAAACGAGCTGTACCGGCGTCTGATCGACATTTCAATTGAGGTTTACAAATCAGTCCAGGCGGCACTCAAGCCTGGCGCAACAGACCACGATGTACAAGTTGCCGCTAAACTGTTAAGCCAACCTGGCATCGTCTCTGAGGCACCAATCGTACACGGCTGGTCGCAATGGTCGGAATTCGGATTCCACGTTACGGTACCGGGTGACGAAGAACACTGGCCCAGCCGTCCAGTGGTTTTCAAGCCAGGCATGTCCATGAGTATCGAACCCAATCCCTGTACGTCCGACTATCGCGCTGGTGTTTTCATGGGCGACTTAAACGTCATAACGCAAAACGGGGCGCGAAGCCTACACCATTGGCCACTTGAGGCCATCCAGGTCTAGTCAATTTTCAAATTAGATATGTCAACCGCCTCCGCCAAAACAGTAACAGTCGATATTCTTATCGTCGCGCGCGAAGTCGGACTCAATGAGGCGGTTGACGTATTTCCAGAAGAAGTAATTGCTGCGGCTCAATCAGCGGCACAAGCGCAAACAGCCATGCGTGGGACTGATATATTGACGCTCGAACCGTGGCCACCGATGCGCGTTTGTTCGCAACAATGAATGAAATCCACGCGTTAAGTGCGACTCAAATCGCAGCCGCTTACGCCGCGCGTCAACTATCACCAGTCGAGGTCGTGCGCGCCCTGCTCCAACGCATTAACTTTAAAGATGGCGAACTCAATGCGTTCGTACACGTAGCCTCCGAATCTGCACTAGAAGCCGCTCGCATCTCTGAAATCGAAATGGCGAGTGGAAATGTACGTGGTCCGCTGCACGGCATACCGGTCGCGATCAAGGACATCATAGACATCGCTGGTCTACCGACAACCTGCCATTCGAAAATTCGACTCAATCATATCGCGTCGAATGATGCGACAGTCATCGAAAGGCTGCGCACCGCAGGGGCAATATTCCTCGGCAAGCTCGCCTTGCACGAATTCGCCACTGGCGGCCCAGCATTCGATCTGCCCTTTCCGCCAGCGCGTAATCCATGGAATATTTCGCTCCAGCCCGGGGGGTCTTCTTCGGGAGCGGGTGCAGCTTTAGCCGCAGGATTAGTCCCCCTTGCTATTGGCACGGACACCGGCGGATCAATCCGAGGCCCAGCCGCCTTATGCGGGATAGTTGGCCTTAAACCAACTTATGGTCTTGTCTCCCGCAGAGGCGTTTTCCCGCTCGCCTTTTCGCTCGACCACGTCGGGCCAATGGCCCGAAATGTGGGGGATGCTGCCCTCATGCTAGAGGCCATGGCGGCAAAGGATCTAAATGATCCCGGAAGTGTTGCAGTACCAACGTGTGACTATTGCGCAGATCTAAAGCAAGGTCTGGCAGGATTACGCATCGGCTTCGTGCGCCATTTCCATGAGACGGACTTGCAAGCCAATACTGAAGTCGTGACAGCACTTGATGACGCCGCACGCGATCTTGCGGCAGCCGGCGCTGTGGTGCGTACCGTCAACCTACCACCACTACTGGAATTTACAGGGCCACACCGCGTCCTCATGCAAAGCGAAGCTTGGCACGTACACTCGGAATGGCTTTGCAAGCGGCCAGCCGACTATTCGACGACTACGCGTCGCAAACTAATGGCAGGCGCATTTCATAGCGCCAGCGACTATTTGCGCGCTCAGCAGCTTCGAGGACGCATGATTGCAGCAGTGAATGAGGCCTTCCGGGATAGTGACGTCCTGCTTACGGCCAATACAATGGATACCGCCTGTCGTATCGACGACACCAAAGCATTATCTGACAGTTATGCTCGACAAGCACGCAGCCCTTTCAATCTGACTGGACACCCAGCGATCTCCCTCATGTGCGGGCTGAGCAAGGCCGGCCTGCCGTTATCGCTGCAATTTGTTGCACGCACTTTCGATGAAACCACATTGCTGCGCGTAGCGGCGGCGTACGAACGCACACACTCATGGCATTCAAAGCTGCCGTTACACTAAAAACTGCAATCGACTTTTTGGAGGCTAGTTCATGACAATAACCCTAATTCGTATATCAACGCTGGCCAGCGTACTAGTTGTCATCGCAGCAACCTGTACAAGCCCCGTCCTCGCCCAGGTCAACTACCCAAACCGACCGGTACGAATTATCGCCCCAACCTCGCCCGGGTCTGGGAGTGACATCATTGCACGCCTGCTAGCCCAAGGTCTTAGCGAACGACTTGGCCGCCAGGTAGTTGTAGAGAATCGTGCAGGCGCTGGGACGATGATCGGGGGCGACTTCGTCGCAAAATCTGTCCCTGACGGCCATACCCTTTTAATGGGCGTAAGCACTCTGGCGATCAATCCCTCTACATTCAAGACTGTGCCCTATGATGCCATCCGGGACTTTGCTCCTATCACCCAGGCAGTCTTTGCCTCAAACATAATGGTAATCCACCCATCATTACCCGTGCGAACTGTTAAAGATTTCATTGCTTTTGCGAAAGCACGCCCCGGTGACGTTAATTACGCATCGGCCGGCTTCGGCACAAATCCACATTTGGCAACCGAACTGTTTGCCAGCATGGCAAAAATCCGTATGACGCATGTACCCTACCAAGGCGATGCACCGAGCATCATCGATCTCATTGGCGGTCACGTAGCAATGACACTTTCACCTGTGCCACGTAGCCTTCCTCACGTCCGCGCAGGGCGCCTAAAGGCGCTAGGCGTCACAAGCGCTAGCCGCGTGCCCGCAGCGCCAGAAATCCCAAGCATCGCGGAAGCGGCTTTGCCCGGTTACGAAGCAGTGCAATGGTACGGTCTGCTGGCACCGTCTGGCACCCCACGCGAAATCGTCAATCGCCTTCATAAAGAAGCGGTTGCTATCCTCCGATCAACTGAAGGGCGTGAGAAACTCGTTGATGTCTATGTCGAAGTAGTAGCGAACACGCCTGAGCAATTTTCTAACTTCATTAAGGCTGAGACTATCAAATGGGGGCAGGTAGCAAAAGCGGTAGGGATCGTGCCTGAATAGCTTGGCGCAATGACATAAAAACTGATTGCATCACAGATATCCCATCCCTGATCAGCGATCAATCCGGGCTATGTTAGCCGTCACCACGCCAACAAAAAGTAATAAATAATTAAAACGAATGATCTGTACCGGAACGCTTACAGAAATTTCTGACAGTGATCGATCAACTCGACATTACTTACCTGCGCATACACGAAGCCCTCAAACTATAAGTGCACATTTCGGTCGCAATTGAGAACATCAGCATCTCACATGATCAACTGGGGATCGGCAGCAAGGTCGCCCTCGCATTTACCGTTCACAAACCGGCACGCCACGCGCAAACATCACGCAGGCCCTCATCGCATTGAAGCGCTGCTCGAACGCCGCTTGCCCGCGATGGCCGCGACAGACCTCGCACCACGCATTGCCGCCGCGGTAAGCCTGCTTAATCAATTACCGGCGCAACGTCATCCAAGCGCGGCGTCCGCATACCACTGCAATTGGGTGTTGCCGATCTGCAGCGAACAACCTGATGCGCTGGTAAGTCACCTCTGTGAGCAGGGCTTCGATGCCACGCGCGGCGCATCAAGCCTCTACGCCGTACCCTCCCCCCTAGGCCGCGCCGCTGCCGTTCAGGCGCTGCGCATGATGACACATGTCGTTTATCTGCCGTTTGATACCTGCGCGTCGGCGGAGGAACTCTCCCGCCTCGCTGATCTGATTACGCGGCTCGAGGAGACCGCCCGCGTTACAAAGAGTGATCTTGCGGCATAGCGGATCCTTCTTTGCCTGCGCCGTCCGCACACGATCTGGGGCGCAACAAAACCCGCGTCAAACCAGACCGCGCATCTCAACCGCCATCCGCGTTACCATGCTCTGGTTCGTTCCCTTTCTCTCACACCGAGGACGCCATGCTCAACGAAAAAATCAAAGTCCGCGTGACCCAGACCGACCAGATGATGGACGTGGTGGTGTTCAACAAACGCGCTGAATGTATCGAGGTGGTGCTGGGCGAGGGCGTGCACAGCGTCAAGTGCCAGTTAACGCCGACCCGCAATGGCAACGCTTACGCCGGCAGCGTGGTCGGACGCGAAATCGTCTACGAACGCAGCCGCGCCCAGGTGCAGGCCGACATCGACATACTCAATCCGCGCATGCGCGAGTACGACCGGCGGCGGTAGGTTCGTTAGTTGGTCGAGCCTCCATATCGGCGGCCTTAAATTATTGTTACAAACACACCGCCCGATTGCCATCGATCTAGCGGCGCACGATCAGAAATATGCGTGGCTGCCCCTCGACTGCCTGATCAATCAGCGCTTCGCTTCAATCGGTAAGTTGGCGACACTGCAGATATCGGTGCTCCACGCACATGGCACGTGTGGATGAAATGATGGCGGCGGAGATGGGCTAAACGCTCGCCCCTCGGTAGACGCATTTCGCGCCATTGACGGCGCTACGCACGAGACCCGTCCATGGAGGGCGGCACCCGCCAACCACCGCCCTACCTGCAGCGACAGCCTAGCCGTTAATCAAGGTCTTGGCGGCAATGATATTGAGCAGCGTGCTGCCGGCAAGATGGGTCCAAATCGCCGCATCACGCGCGAGCTTGTCGGCGGCCTCATCCATGGCGCCGATCGCACGATGCAAATCAACATTGAGCTGGGTAACGCGCTGCACGCTCGATTTGGCAAAAATCATCACCAGCTGCGCGTTCACATAGTCCTTCGATTTCGCGCCGGGCTGCGAGGCCAGTTCGCGCTCCCATGCGGTACGCAGCACGAAAGAACGCAAGGCCTCGGTCAACACCTGTATTTCCGACAGCCGTAGCTGCACCGTCTGGTGCGCCGACAGCACACGCCCTTCGCGCGTCGTTTTGCGCGCGTATTGCAAGCCCATCTCCAGCGCGGCATCGCAAATCCCAAGCGCAATACCGGCGAGTTCAATATCACCAAACTGCGAGGTATCAGCGGCACGCGCCTTGTGACCACCGTTGACCTCGCCGATCACATTGGCGTGCGGGACCCGCGCATTGTCGAAAATCAGTTCGGCGTTCTGATAGAAGCGCCAGCCGTTTTTGTTAAAGACCTTGCCGACGCGAAAACCCGGCGTGTCGGAGGGCACCAGAAACAGCGTCGTGCCCTCGCGGATGCTGACGTTCGGGTTGGTGCGCGTGTTAACGAAAAACAGTTTCGCCACGCTGCCATTGGCGATCAGCATTTTCTCGCCGTTGATCAGCCAGTCGTCGCCGTTACGTTCGGCTTTCAGTTTCCAGCCGGCTTTCGGATCGGATTCCGGCGGCATGCGATTGTCGGAGCTGGCATTGGGCTCGGTGGCGGCATAACCAAGTAAATAGGTGTCGTCGGCCATGAACGGGCGGATGAAGCGATCTTGCTGATCCTGATTGCAAATGATGGTGATCAGCTGGCTCCACTTCCAGCACTGGCAGAAGGTCTTGCTGATGGCGTTGTCACCGCGCGCCAATTCCGCCATAACGATCGTCTGCGTGACGAGATCGGCGCCATGGCCGCCGTAGGCCTTGGGCACGGCGAGCGTGCGAAAGCCGAGGCGCGAGCCTTTTTTGATGATCTCCCAGTCAAAGGTCTGGCGCGGATCAGCGATGCGATCACGTTCGAGCGTCAGCGGTTTGAGTTCCTCGTCGGCAAAACGACGCGCCTTGTGCTGCCATTCACGCTGTTCTTCAGTCAGTGAAAAGTCCATGTCGGCTCCGGGTTGTCTGGGGTCGCGCTACTTGCCGCGCAGGCCGCCGATTTCGATGATCCTGCGGATTTTTTCGCGCTGCCCGATCATGAAGGCAGTGAACTCCTGCGGCGTGCCGCCCACCACATCGGCACCCAGCCCTTGCAGCTTTTCCTGCACTTCGGCCGACTTGATGGCCCTGTTGGTTTCAGCATTGAGCTGCGCGATCAGGTGTGCCGGCGTTTTGGCCGGCGCGTTCAAACCGTACCAACCGATCATTTCATAGCCCGGCACGGTGGCGGCGATCGGTTCAAGATCAGGGGCCAGCGCGGTGCGTTTGAGGCTAGTCACGCCAAGGGCGCGCAGCTTGCCCTGCTTGATCATCGGCAAGGCTGCTGGCAACACCGAAATCGTCATCTGCACCTGTGCGCCCATCAGATCAACCAGTGCAAACATGATCGATTTGTACGGCACGTGCACCAGCTGGAGCCCGGCCATCGCGTTGAGCATTTCCACCGCCAGATGCGGCGCGCCGCCCATGCCGCTCGATCCATAGTTGATGCTGCCGGGTTTGGCCTTGGCCAGCGCGATAAATTCCCGCACTGAATGGACTGGCACAGTTGGATGCACAATCAGCACGTAGGAAGCTGTAGCGATCAAACAAATCGGTGAAAAATCGCGGATAAGGTCGAAAGGCACCTTCTCCAGCAAGAGCGGACTGCTGATCTGCTGCGAGGTGCCCACCAGCAGCGTATAGCCATCGGGGGCGGCGCGCGACGCCAGTTCAGCAGCGATGTTGCCGGCTGAACCCGGGCGCGCATCGGCGACCACCTGTTCACCCCAGGCTTCCGTAAAACGATTACCAATCAGGCGTGCGATCACGTCAGGGCCAGAGCTGGGGGCACTCGGCACGATGATACGAATCGGCTTGATCGGATATTTTTCGGCGGCGGCAACACCGCCCGCCACCTGCATAACACCCAGCACGAGCGCCCCGGCCAGAATATTTTTCAGCATCATCGTGCCCGCCTACGCCGCGCTTGCCGCAGATGACCGCGCATAGCCGTCGATCTGCTCGGCAATGGCCAGCTTGGCGGCGGTCACGCCACGCCCTGCATGTAAAAAAACCTGCGCCTCGTGCACGTAATGTGCGAGCGGCATGTCGCGCAATATGCCCATCGCGCCAAAGACTTCAGAGGCGCGGACCGCCACCTCATGCGCGGCCTCGGCGACAAACACGCTGGTCATCTCAACCATTGGCGCAGCGGGCACGCTACGCGAAGACACCGCCTCCGGGTGATCAACCGTCCACGCGGTTTGCCACAGCAAGCTGCGCGCCGCCTCAAGGCGCAGCAGGCATTCAGCAAGCAGCAGACCAACCCCCTCGTGTTCAACAATACGCCGCGCACCCTGCACCTTGAGCTGCGCATGCGCCAGCGCCGCCTCGTAGGCGGCGCGCGCCAGACCAAGATTGATAGCGCTGCGCTGCAAGACGGCCGCCGGCGTTTGATCCGAGCAGTAACCCGCGATCTCATCGGCCGCCGCGATACGGCAATCATCCAATAACAGCGTGCCGCGCGTGCCGTGATACCAGACGGGCGACGCGGTCGAGGCGCGCACCGTCAGGCCTTGCGCATCACGCGGCACCAGCAGCGTATGACGGCGGCCTGCGAGATGCACTTCGACGATCATCAGCCTGGCCAGCGGCGCATTGGCGACCTGATCGAGCTCGCCCTTGAGTATCCAATCACCATTCGCTTCGCGGCACACCGCAAGCGTCAGCGCACTCGGTGCGGCCGGCCGGTGATAACACCATTCGGTGTCGGGCGCGGCGCTGTCGGCGGCAAACGCGAGGTGAAAATCTTCATCCTTGATAAACACCGGCAGAAAACGCGCACGCTGCTGCTCCGACATCGCCACATCAAATAGCGCATGCGCGAGCGTCGAAGTTTGCGCCAGCACCGAGGCGAGACCCACATCGCCGGCCGCCAATTCGGCAAGCACGATACAAGCGGTCAGGGTATCGGCACCGGCACCGCCAGCGGCCTCCGACAAGGCCAGTGTGCGCAAGCCCATCACCGAAGCTTGTTTGAGCTGCGCGCTCAACAGGGGCGGCACATGGCCCTGCAAACGATCAGGATGGATGGCCGCCGGTCTGATTTCTTTTTCTGCGAATTCACGTACGGTATCGCGAAATTCAATCTGCTCCACACTGAGGTTGAGATCGTACATGCCGGCGCCGCCTCCGCTGATGGTTATTGGTTTGACCGCTTATTTGCCGCGCAAGCCTGCGGCGTCCATGATCTTGCGCGTGGTCTCGATTTGTTCGTTCATAAAGGCCGTGAATTCTTTGGGCGATCCGCCGATCGGATCGGCACCGAGCATGCGGATTTTTTCGATCACCTCGGTTTTTTTCAAGGCTTTAATGATTTCCGCATTGAGCTGCGCGACGATCGCGGCGGGGGTTTTGGCTGGTGCCACCAGCCCATACCAGCCGATCGCCTCGTAGCCGGGAATCGTTTCGCCAATCGCCTCGAGTTCCGGCGCCAGCGGTGTGCGTTTGCGACTGGTCACGGCGAGCGCCCTGACCTTGCCGATTTTCAACATCGGCAGCACCGCCGGCAGCACGGTAAAAGTCCACTGAACCTGACCGCCGGCAACATCGATCAGGGCAAAGACCGCCGCCTTGTAGGGCACGTGCATGAAATCGAAGCCCGACATCAGCCGCATTAACTCGGCGGCCAGATGCGGCCCGCCGCCGGTGCCGCTTGAACCGAATTGCAGCGTGCCGGGCCGCGCCTTGGACAAGGCGATCAATTCCTTCACCGAAGCCGCCGCCACCGCCGGATGCACACTCAAAACATAGGGCGTCGACGCGGTCAGACAAATCGGCGTGAAGTCGCGCAGCAAGTGATAACCGGCGCGGTCGTTGTAGAGGGGGCCACTGACTTGCTGCGAACTCGCGGCGAGCAGGGTGTAACCATCGGCCGCCGCACGTGCGGCAAGCTCGCCGCCAATGTTGCCAGCCGCACCGGCACGGTTGTCAGCAACGACCTGCTGACCCCAGGCCTCGGTCAACACGCCTCCCGTCAGACGCGCAATGATATCCGGCCCTGAACTCGGCGAACTCGGCACGATGATGCGAATGGGTTTGCTCGGATAGGCCTCAGCAGCGGCAGGTACGGCGTACAAAAACGGCCACACCATCGCGCAGGCGGCAGCTAGTCTCAATCCATGTCGTGGCGCTATACAGCCCATTGAACTCCCCTCCGAAAGAAAAAGGGCGCCGCAGCGCCCTTCTCTGCCATGCCACGCCATGCTAAGCCAACTAGGCCAGCGCCTCCGCCCAGATGTTGCGCGCCCAGCCCCAGGCATACAGACCCTCCAGCTCGCTCGCCTTGTCGGATACGCCGCCCGCCCCTTTGACCGGCACCATGTTTTTTTCTTTGGCGTCATAGGTGTGCACCGAAGCAACGTGCATGACGCTTTTACCGTCGACAAAACTGTAGCAGGTATTCATCATGACCGGCTCGGGGTTGACCTTGTCTCCCTTGAGCAAAGCGATGACAGCGGCCGCGCAAACCTTGGCGTGCTGATTGGCCATGCTCGCCGACTTGGGCATCGCCGGACCGGCCAGAGTCGCATCGGCCAGTACGTGCACACCTTTTACCGCGGTCGATTCGAGGGTAGTCCAATCCACCGCGCACCAGCGGTTGTTGGCATTGATGAGCCCCGCTTTTTCGGCAATCAGGCCGGCTTTTTGCGGCGGCACAATATTGAGCACATCGGCTTTCACGTCCTCAAATTGCAGCTTGGCTGTCAGCGTCTTCACGTCAACGTCAACAAGCTCGCTGTTGGGCTTATATTCGATCATGCCTTTGTATTGGCCGTTCCATGCCGCAAGGAACAAACCTTTTTTCGAAACCAGATCTTCATTCGAATCGAGGACGAGTATCTTCGACTTCGGTTTCGCCCGCTTGAAGTAATCGGCGACCTGGCAGACACGCTCATAGGGTCCCGGCGGACAACGATAGGGCGCCTTGGGAATATGCAGCGCAAACACGCCGCCGTCGCGCATCTCCTCGAGCTGCTTGCGCAAGGCCAGAGTTTGCGCTCCGGCTTTCCACGCATGCAGAACCCGGTTTTGCGCGTCGGCATTATTCAACCCTGGGATGCCGCCATACATAAACTCAACACCCGGCGAAACGATCAGGCGGTCATATGAAAGGGTATTACCGCCGGCCAGCCGCACTTCGCGTTTTTCGGCATCGATCGACACCGCCTCATCGCGCGCGATCGTAATGCCACGACGTTTGAGCCCATCAAAGCTGTAGGTCAATTCACGAATATCGGTGTTGCCAGCGAGCACCAGGTTGCTGAGCGGGCAGGAAATAAATTCGCCACTACGCTCGACCACGGTGACGCTGATATCGGGCGCCCACATCTTGATGTATTTCGCGGCCGTAGCACCGCCGTAACCGGCTCCGATGACAACCACCCTGCCCGCACTGCCGCCGCTGGTTGCGCAGCCCCCGAGCGCCGCTGTGGCAGCTGCAGCCGACGTCCATTGCACGAATTCACGTCTGTTCAATATCATATCGCCCCCTTAATTCCCGGCGCGCGGTGCGCCGGTCGCGGTGCCGGGTTTAACCGCCGCAAAATAAGCGGCGATCCGTTCGAGCTGCTCGTCACTATAGCCCTTGGCATGCTGGTGCATGATGGTGGCCGGACGCTTGCCCGCTTTGTAATCTTTCAATTGCTGTAGCAGATAGTCTTTGTTCTGCCCTGCAAGGCTGGGCGGAACGCCGCCCACACTGATGCCGTCGGTGCCGTGGCAGGCGGCACAGGTGGCGGCAAGACTGCGCGTCTGGTTCGCATCCTGAGCATAGACCGGCGCGTTCGCGATCGCTGTCACGAACGCAGCCGCCTTAATGGCGTGTATGAGTCGCATGATTCCTCCTGAAAGAACGAAGAAAGATTATAGCGCCGGCGGATTTTCCGCTTCGATTGTTGCGCTATATCTTTATAGCCATGACGCGCTATAAGCGTCAGGCGACGCTGGCGGCTTCTTGCTCGGCAAACAGTAGCGTGACCTTGTCATTTTTGTCGAGATCGACCGTGACCTTGCCACCGCTGGCCAGACGTCCGAACAGCAGCTGGTCAGCCAGCGCCCTACGGATGGTGTCCTGGATGAGTCGCGCCATCGGCCGCGCCCCCATCTGCGGATCGAAGCCTTTTTTGGCCAGATGATCCTTGAGCGCCTGGGTAAATGTCGCCTCGACTTTTTTCTCCTGCAACTGCTCTTCGAGCTGCATGAGGAATTTATCGACCACACGCATGATGAACTCACGGCTCAGCGACGCAAACGAAATAATCGCATCAAGACGGTTACGGAATTCAGGCGTGAACTGCCGCTTGATCTCGATCATCTCGTCACCAAGCTGAGCACTATTCGTGAAACCGACCGCAGCCTTAGAAAGCTCAGCAGCTCCGGCATTGGTGGTCATGATAATCATCACATTACGGAAATCGGCCTTGCGCCCGTTGTTGTCGGTCAGCGTACCGTGATCCATCACCTGCAAAAGGATGTTGTAAACATCGGGGTGCGCTTTCTCGATTTCATCGAGCAGCAATACCGAATAGGGGTTTTTGGTGACCGCCTCGGTCAACAAACCGCCCTGGTCAAAACCCACATACCCCGGCGGTGCGCCGATCAGACGCGACACCGCATGACGCTCCATGTATTCGGACATGTCAAAACGAATCAGCTCGACACCCATGATGTAAGCGAGCTGGCGCGCGACCTCTGTCTTGCCGACCCCGGTGGGCCCCGAAAACAAAAAGCAACCGGTGGGTTTTTGCGGATTACCGAGGCCACTGCGCGACATTTTGATCGCCGAAGCAAGCGCATCGATCGCCTTACCCTGACCGAACACCACCGCATTGAGGTTGCGTTCGAGATTTTTCAGCTGAGTCCGGTCGTCGGCGTTGACGCTCTGCGCCGGCACCCGCGCAATCCGCGCAACGATCTCTTCGATCTCGTGCTTGGTAATGATTTTTTTCTGCTTGGACTTCGGCAGGATGCGTTGCGCGGCCCCCGCCTCGTCAATCACGTCGATGGCCTTGTCAGGCAAATGACGATCGTTGATGTAGCGAGCAGCAAGCTCGGCGGCCGAGGTCAGCGCGGAACTGGCGTACTTGATGCCGTGGTGCTCTTCGAAACGTGTTTTCAGGCCGCGCAGAATCGACACAGTTTCGGCAATGCTCGGCTCCACCACGTCGACCTTTTGAAAACGACGCGACAAAGCGTGGTCTTTTTCGAAGATACCGCGGTATTCCTGGTAAGTCGTGGCGCCTATGCATTTCAGCGTACCGTTGGACAGCGCAGGCTTAAGCAAATTTGAGGCGTCCAGCGTGCCGCCGGAAGCTGCCCCAGCACCGATCAAAGTATGAATTTCATCGATAAACAATATCGAATGAGGATTTTCACCAAGCTGTTTGAGCACCGCCTTCAGGCGTTGCTCAAAATCACCGCGATATTTGGTGCCTGCGAGAAGAGCCCCCATATCCAGGGAGTAGACGGTGCACTCCGACAGTATCTCCGGAACTTCGCCCTCGACAATCCGGCGTGCCAGCCCTTCGGCGATTGCAGTCTTGCCAACCCCCGCCTCGCCGACCAACAGCGGATTATTCTTGCGGCGGCGGCACAAGGTCTGTACCACGCGCTCGAGCTCAGTCTCACGCCCAATCAGCGGGTCGATTTTCCCGGCGACCGCCTGGGCATTCAGATTCAGCGTATAGCTCTCTAGCGCACCGCCTGAAGCGGGCTCCTGCTCAGCCTCCGCCTCGCCCTCAGGCTTGCCAGGCGTCGCCTGGGGAACTTTGCTGATGCCATGCGAAATGAAGTTCACCACATCCAGGCGGGCGACCCCCTTTTGATGGAGAAAATACACCGCGTGCGAATCTTTCTCGCCAAAAATCGCGACCAGAACGTTGGCTCCATTCACTTCCTTTTTGCCAGAGGACTGGACATGCAGGATGGCCCGCTGGATGACACGCTGAAAACCCAGGGTGGGCTGGGTATCTGCCTCTTCGTTGCTCAGCACCGGCGTGTGCTCGGTAACAAAATCGGCAAGCAGCTTGCGCAACTCCTCGATTTCCGTAGCGCACGCCTTCAAAACTTCAGAGGCCGAGGGATTATCGAGCAATGCCAGCAGCAGGTGCTCTACCGTGATGAATTCATGCCGCTTCTGCCGCGCCTCCATGAAGGCCATATGCAGACTGACTTCGAGTTCCTGGGCAATCATTAATTTTCCTCCATTACACAGCGCAAGGGGTGCTGGTTCTGACGTGCAAAATCCATCACTTGATCAACTTTAGTCGCTGCCACATCCCGTGGATAAACCCCGCATACGCCGGCGCCTTCGCGATGAACCTTGATCATGATCTGCGTTGCCTTTTCAGTACTGAGGGAGAAAAACTGCTGGATGACAGCCACAACAAAATCCATGGGGGTGTAATCGTCATTCAGAAGCATAACCTTGAACATGGGCGGCAACTTGGCTTTCGCCTTTTTTGCCTCCAAAACCGTGTCTGCACGATGCCGAATCGCCATCTTTTACACCACCATTAGCCTGCACCTTACGATTTCTTATTTTGACTAAAACCGCAGATTTTTCAAGTGTTAATTAGCGGCCCTTTTCCCAGCCTTCACGCTCGGATCACGGAAAACTTGACTTCCGGCCGTAAATAGCATATCAAGCGCGGAGGTGTTTGGCTTCAAGCTCGATCGTAAGACCGGTTTCGCAGTATCTGCCGTCGTATACGCGTCCCTTGAAACTCAAACAGTCTCTGGAAACTTTTTCCGGTAATTTTTAGTTCATGAGGTATCGCATTATGGCAACAGGCACAGTGAAATGGTTCAACGATGCTAAGGGTTATGGCTTCATTACGCCGGATGACGGCAGTGAAGATCTATTCGCCCATTTTTCAGCAATCCAAATGGGTGGTTTTAAAACCCTGAAGGAAGGCCAGAAAGTTACTTTCGAGGTAACTCAAGGTCCAAAAGGCAAGCAAGCCTCGAATATTCAAGGCGCCTAAGCTAACGGTATACAGCACCACAGAATATCGATAGAAAGCCCGTCCGCTAACCCGGACGGGTTTTTTTTCGACTATTTTTCGATATTGCCCCGCCGGCAGCCTCCCGCACCAGCCATAGGGTTATTCATGCCAGCGCCAATAAATGCGATAATGGCAGCACGCATCTACACGAAATGGGTGGCGCGCACGGCAGTTGATCACCTGACCGCCTCCCCTTCAGGACGCCTCGACAGATCGCCGCACCACGCCGGTCGCCTCGACAATTATTCAACGAACATTCCAACGGAGACAGAGAATCATGGCTGATACGCTTGACCTGCTAAAAATTGCACAGGAAGAACAGAACGGCGATCTGTTCAAATACCTCGACAGCATTTACAAACGTTCCAAGGTACAGCCAGTCGGCATCGCCGACGCGGTGATCTGGGAAGGCGGCAATAACGCAGGCGGCGTCAAGCCCGTTGCCCATGCATTTACCGACATGTTCGCGTTAAACGGCACGATCATGGCCCTCGACGTACTCGGCCTGCCATTCCTCGGCGTGCCGATGATGGCGCAATACCGCCACGACACCAAGCTGAAGACCCTGGAATGGTTCGGCAAGATGGATAACACCTGCCTGAAATGGTCAACCGCCGGTGACTTCATGGTCAACGACGGCGGCAAGAAAGTGGTGGTCGCCGGCAAATCGGCCAATGCACCGCTGCGCACCGCAGCCGGCGTGTATTGCAATGTCCGCCCCTACGGCTCGATCACCAGCATCCGCTTCATGCCGGGCCTGCCTTACTCGCAGGACAACAAGAAATTTATCGTCGACAAAGCCACCGGCAATATCCACTCGGAAATGAACACTCCGGGCATCCGGATGGCCTACGCGGCGCGCTTGTTCCTGAAAATGGTGCACGAAACCGGCCAGATCGGCCGCGTTGCAACCAAGCCCACCCAGGCCAAGGAAGATGCAGTCAACGCCGGCATCATGCGCTGGCTGTTGAAAGGTACAAAGTTCAAGCTCAAGCGCCAGTATTCGGTTGACGCGTACGAAGAACACAAGGAAAACGTCGACGCTATCGCAGCGCTCTTGCCGAAGGATTTCAAAGCCGGCATGGAGAACTGGGGCGGTGACGTCTACGAACACATCTCCGACACCAACTTTGGCCTGCTCCTGCACGATATGATCAACCACCGCGGCTGCATCGTCTACGCAACCGATCTGGATGGCGACCGCTTGACCGACTTGATGGCCGACGCACCCGATGTGCTGCGCGCCTGGGGCCAGCTGGTACTCGACCATGCGAAAACCGGCAAAGACATGAACCAGGTCTGGAAAGACATGGGCTTCACGATGACCAACGGCAAAGACATGACCAGCGTCATGTACCGGATGGAAGGTGCGCCGATTTACGAACAAACCCTCGGCTCAGCCGACGCCATGCTCTTGCGTTTACTGGCTGGCGACGAGACGGTAGGCGGCGAAAAACAGCCGTATGATCCGCGCATTCACTTCGTACTCATCAACGAAGCCTACAAGGCAGCGAACCCCGGCAATACCGAACTCGCCAATTGGTTGGATGCCCAACTGGCAACCTTCGACACGATATACAGCGACAAGCGTCCACGCTATATCGACGGCTACCTGAAGCTGAAGGCAGCGATCAAGCCCTGGGGCACGAAATAACCCGGTCTTGATGCAAGTGCAACAAACAACAACGCCCGCCCTGCGGGCGTTGTTGTTTCCACTCTCACTTACCAGACAAACGCATGAGCCGGATCATCCTGCTAAACAAGCCCTTTGGCGTGCTTTGCCAGTTCCGCCCCAGCGAGGGCCGGAAAACCCTGAAGGATTTCGTCTCAATCCCTGCGGTCTATCCAGCAGGCCGCCTCGACGCAGACAGCGAGGGGCTAGTAGTACTGACAGGCGATGGTGCACTGCAAAATCGCATCAGCGCACCAGAACACAAACTCGTCAAAACCTATTTCGTGGAAGTTGAAGGCGTGGCGACGCCCGCCGCAATACGCCTGCTGTGCGAGGGGATCGATTTACGCGACTTCATCACGCAGCCAGCCCAAGCCACCGCCGTTGGCGAACCCACGTGGTTGTGGCCGCGCCAGCCGCCGGTTCGTTTTCGCAAAAACATTCCCACCAGCTGGATCCAGATTTCTATCGCCGAAGGCAAGAACCGGCAGGTTCGGCGGATGACTGCTGCCGTTGGTTTTCCGACCCTGCGGCTCATGCGCTACAGCATCGGTGATTGGAATATCGAGGGATTACCACCAGGCAACTGGAAAGCAATTGAAAGCGTTATCCACATGTCCCCAAAGCCGCCGACGCCATATCTTTCGAAGAAAAGCAACCGGAAACGATAAAGAACTGGTTTCAACAACCAGAGAATACCGTTCCACTAAAACACGGCCTACACCTACAGGCAAAACGCTACCGCTTGCGCCGACATCGGATCAGTATCTTCAGATACCTTGCCGCCGCGCGGTCGCACGCAACCATGGCACACGTGCAAGAAACCATTTCTAGAAAATAGCCCCACAAAAATTCCAAACATGTCGAAAAGACACCCGGATCGCGAAATTCCACAAAAAGCGAGCAGGCAAAAACATAAAAAAGGCGTACAAACAGCACCTGTTAGATTTTATGTTATTGAATTACAATAAAAAACCTTGGGTGTAAATGCATTGCGGTAGGTCTTGAAACAGAATTCAATCTGCGTCAACCGCCGTATTACCGCGCACGTTAATGTCTGTGACCGTATTACGGTCGTAGTTCCAAGGATGTGGTTCTTATTAAACTAAAGAGGAAATAACATGAGCAAACTGCTTGCCGCAATCGTCGCCGCTATGTTCGCCCTGGGTACCGTGTCTGTTTTCGCAGCCGATGCCAAGAAAGAAGAAAAGAAAGCTGATGCCCCGAAAGCTGAAGCCAAGAAAGAAGAAGCCAAGAAAGACAAGAAATAATATTCTTGCTTTCAGTAAAACGGCAGGGTTAACGCCCTGCCGTTTTTTATTGCCTGCCGTTCTAAAAACTGAGAATGGTAGAGAGCCGTAACGAACGCGGCTCGGCAGGGTGAAAATGAAGGTCCGTGACGGGTGCGGCCTCGCCCTTTAATTGCGACGAATAGGCATAATCAATCTGACTGGCACGCCGGTTCAGAAGATTGAATCCATCCAGTTGGACGCGGGTCTTCTTGTCCACCTTATAACCAATACGCCCCGATACCAGCGTCGCAGAATTCGACCGTAGCGAGTTGTCCTCCACCAGGGGCCGCGGCCCGAAATAGCGCAGTCGCATGCTGCCGTAAAAGGGCCCCTTGTTATCAACGGTGGCGGTCAGCGTTGCCACACCCTCGACCGCCCCGGGCACCCGGTCCCCTATCCCGGCCACGTCCACGCCTGCATAACGCGCCCGTGCGTAAGCAATGTCAGCGTCTATGATTAACCATGACGCCGGCGTATAAAGATTTGAGAATTCGAAGCCGATACGCCGGCTGGGCCGCCCAGTATCGCTGGTTGTACCGGCATCACCTTGAAACAATAGTTCCGACTGAAAATCGAGCCTGAAAAACGTCAACGTAGTCTGCAAATTCGGAATGAGCTCACTACGCAGTCCAGTCTCATAGCCGGTGGCACGCACCAACAACGGTTCACGAACTGCGGTCTGGACCGGATCTTTCGGGTTCACGGTAATCGTCGCACCGCGCGCATCGTTACTACGAAAACCGCGGCCATAATTGGCGTAATACTCGGTCTTCGCCCAAGGTCCGAAAACGAGGTTGATTTTCGGGCTGACGATGCGGTCTTCAGCACGGCCGGAGTTGGCCTGTTTATCGCTGCTCACGTCGGCTACATAATAGTCGGCACGCACACCGACCAGCGTTCTGAACCAGTCATTCCAGCGCAGACCGTTCTGATAGTAAAGTGCGCCGCTCGACTCAACGACATGATCGCTGCGGGTGGTGTTAATCACCGCACGTTGCACCGAATTGAATAAGCCGACATTGATGTTGTCATTGCGGAACTGGAAACCAATGGTGTTTTCCAACTCACGACCACCCCATGCGCCAAACACCGTGTGCTTGACGTTCACACCGCTGGTAACACGCTGATCGCGCTGTTCGAACTGATCGCCGTTGACCGGATCATCCTGATAAAAAGTGAAGTTGCTCCACAATTGCAGACGACTGCGGATCACATAGGCGTTGGCGGACGTCGCCCTGCTGTCACCCGTTCTGTTCCAGGCGGTAGAAAGACTATAACGACTCGACTCGCCACCGTCGCTGGGGTCCACCGCGTCCCAGCGACCAATCAAGCCCGCATCGAGCGCACGCTTGGGAATCTGGTTGGTCGCGTTCCACGTACCCTGGTTGGCCATCGCAGTGACCGTGTAGCCGTTCTGCTGACTGCCGTCGACGTAGCGCAGCATGCCATTGAACTTGCGAAAATCATCCGGTTTGGTCCACGGGCCATCGGTTCGCAACACTTCCAGCGCATACATCAAATTACCGTTGGCAGCCTTCGGTACGTCCGCCAGCAAAAACCGGCGGTAACCGAAACTGCCAACCCCGACCTCGGCCATCGGACGCTCGAGCCGATACGGCAACAAGACGTTCATCGAACCAGCCGCGGAGAAGTCCCCGTCTTCCGCAGAATAAGGACCTTTCCTGTATTGCATGGTATCGACGAGATCGGGAATCAGGAAATTCAAATCGCTGTAGCCCTGCCCATGTCCATGGCTACGCTGATTGACCGGCATTCCGTCGACACTGATCGCCAGATCGGTTCCATGATCGAGATTCATACCGCGCAAAAAATACTGGTTGGCCTTACCCTCACCGCTGTGCTGGGTCACGATGACGCCAGGCGCCCCCTCTAATAATTCACCACTGCGGTAATTCGGTCGCGCCTCGATTTGATCTCGCGTATACGTACCCTGGCTAGAAGTATCGACATTACCAATCAGATTGATGGAATCAGCTTTTACTTCGACAGTATCAAGGGTTTGCACCCCGGCACTCCAAAGCGGCGCGGAAAAAACCGCAGCAACTGTCAACAGAAAATTACGGGCAAGCAGGCGCAGGTCGTCACACAAATCGAACACTCTGGAATTCGCTTAATTTTTTAGCTGAAAGCGCACAGGTACATCTACCGCATGCGCAATCGGCTTGTCACCGAGGCGGGCTGGCACGAAGGACCAGCCCTGGACCGCACGTAACGCAGCTTCATCGAGCACCGTCTGTCCAGAGGTCTGCGCCACCACCACCTGCTCGGGCAAGCCCTTCGCACTCACCTGCACCCGCAACACCACCAAGCCCTCGATGCCAAGGCGACGGGCCATCTGCGGATATGCGGGGCGCGGATTGTTTAGATAGGCCACGTTAAAATGCGGCGGCTCCATGCCTTCGGCGCGCGCAGGCACCGCTGGCATAACCGCCACTTTTGTTGGCGCGGGCGGCGCGGCAGGCGTTTCTACCACTGGCACAGACGCCACAGGCACGGCGGCCGTGCGCTCGACCGCCATCGGCGTTAGTGCAGTTGCGGGCTGTACGACGGGTGCTGGCTGCAACGGATTACGCTCAGGCAGCGCCCTCCGTGCCGGCGTGGGGGGTAACACAGCCGCAGGCCGCAGTGGCTCCACCTCGACCATCGTGACCTTCAATGGTTTAGGCAACTCGACCGGCACGCGCTGCGATGCATGAAAAAACAAACCACCGAGGGCGGCGTGTAGAGTCAGTGAGACCAGCAAGGCTGGCACCAAGGCACTCACCGCGCGGCGGCTGTCGATTTCGTGGGCGCTATCCACATAATTAAGCATGGTGTGCACAAGACTGGTTGTTGCTATTTTAGCCAAACATTATGCCATCAAAAGCCGATGACTTTGAGATTGAAAGCGCGTTCAACCAACCAAACCAAAGCCAGCAAAGTAATCAATATCGAACCGCCGAAGAGCACAACACGCCGGTAAAACCAACCGCCACGCAGACTGAAGGCCAGCGGCAAAAATACCGCGACGATCGCCAGTTGTCCGGCCTCAACTCCGAGGTTAAAACCGACCAGTGCCAGCAACAAGGCATCACGCGGCAAACCAAGGTCGGCCAGCACGCTGGCAAAACCGAAGCCATGGATCAAACCAAAACCAAAGGCAACCATCCAGCGTCGCCCCTGAAACAACGGAAAGATGTTGTTTAATGCCGCCAAGACCACGGAGAGAGCAATCGCTGATTCGATCCAGCGTGTCGGCAGGGCAATCACGCCGAGTGCCGCCAGACTCAGCGTAATCGAATGCGCGACGGTAAACGCGGTGACGATCTTCAACACATCCCAGAACGCTGGCTTGAAGCCCCCGACCGGTTGCCAGACTTTTTGACTGAACACCACCACCGCCGGCAGCAACAGGGAGAGCAAAAACAGAATGTGATCGAAACCGATCCAGATATGCCATACGCCCTCGCGGGCATAATCAAAAAACTGTGTCAGGCGGCTCGGCCTGGTCAACTCAAACGACTGCTGTGCGGCATCGGGACTGAAAATCGCCGTGCGCGTCCCGCCCTCAAACTCCAGGCGCAGCAAGCCTTTGTGCTGGGGATCAAGGTCAAAAAACAACTGATAACCGATGGTGAGGCTGGCGCCGGCCTGCTGGCAGGGTGCCTCAAAGCGTAATACCGCGTAAGCGCCATCGCTATGACGGTCAACGAGGTGTTCAGTTACCCGCGGCTGGCACGGCTTGCCATCCAAGGCTATCGTCAGCCGCGAAAATGCATACGCATCGATGTCCGGATGACGCGCACGCACCTCGCCCCAGGTGATTTCACCATCGCCGTTGCTATCCAGACCGACCGCAAAATCCAGATCGCGCAAGGCGATATCCCATTGACCGCGCACGGTGTCACCAGCGACCGAGACGCCGAGATAGCTGTCGCTAGGTTTATGCGCCAACACCGATGACACGCACAACAACAGGAACCCAAAGAGCGCGATACGCATCATTTCGCGCCTCCGAGAGACGCCAACTGCGCGGCTATTTTGCGCAAATACCAATCCTCAATCGCGGTCATTTCCATCCAATCGAGCACTGGCTTTGCCGCCGCCGGTTTGTTCGCGGCGAGCGCGGCTTCCAGCAAGGCACGCGCATCGCGCGGCTCGCGCTGCACCCGCCAGTTGCTTTGCGCCAGTCTGAGTGCCTCGTCAGCTTGCTTGAGCACGACCAACGTAAAGCGCGATTCTTCCTGTTCATGCGTAGTGTCGCCGCGCATACGCGCTGCGGCGTAGCGCGCCGCCAGCGCCGTCTGATGCTCGGCGGACACCTTGTCGCCGGTCATGTGTGCCGCCAGCGTCAGGCGCAATAACATGGGATCGGCACGCGACCAATCCTTCAGCAGTGCAAGCACCTCCCGCGGGCGTCCGTAATCGAGCAGAAAGTCGGCGTAGGCGGCAAGCAGAAAACCATCGGCGATATTCAACGCCAGCGCGCGTTTGAAATGCGCCTCTGCCAGGGCGGCGTCGTTCAAACGCCAGGCCATTTCCGCCAGTCGCGTCAGCAGCCAGAGGCGCTGCTCGGGGCTGACATTCTTCGCACGGCTTAGCAGGTTGAGCAAAGCATCGTGACTCTGGCGCGCGCGCCCGGTCATGCCATCAATGAAGGTCACGCATCCAGCGTCGGTCAGCGTCGTTACATAGGGTGACATGCGCGCACAATCCTTGCGCGAAGCCACGTAATCACCGGTCACCAGATTGATCTCGGCACGCAGGGACAACGCCTCGACATCCGCCGGATTAATAAGTAGCGCCGCATCCAGATCGGCCAGCGCGCCTGCAAAATCATGACCGTACTGGCGCAGGGTCGCCCGCATCACCAGCACGGGCGCTGGCGGATTTGGCAGATTCCACCAAGGTTTAAGCGTCGCTTGCGCATATCCCACATAGCGCGGATCACTCTGCGCGCCGGCCTGCGCGAAATAACTGCGCGCCAGTTGCAACGCGGTCGCCATATCCTGAGGCTGGGCGGCCAGCTGCCGGCGCAGGCCGCTGATTTCGCGGGCGACCGGGTCGGTGGGTCTGAACGGGAGATGCTCTAGCACCTCATTGTCGGTACGCGGCACAAAAGGGGCGGCGACGGCTGCCGGAGCCAGCAGCAGCCCGCACAATGTCAGGCAGATCGAATAATTCATGGTAGGTAGCTGACCGGCATTTGCGAAAAAGAAACAGTATTCAGAGGCGGCAACAGCACCGAATCATAATTGGATTTGCAAACACAAACAACGTGATATATATTCCTCCCACCAATCTTGGATGGCTTGTGTTTGCAGTTGAAACCAGCGCAATAGCCATGTTGGTTTTAAGGTTTTTTTATCCATTTGAAAGGAAATCGTATGAAAAAAATTATCGCTGCTCTGATTGCCGGTGCTTTCGCGTTTGCTTCGGTTGGTGCGTTTGCCGGTGCCCACGCTGCCGCACAGCCCGCAAAAGATGGCAAGAAAGACGAAGCTAAAAAAGAAGAGCCCAAGAAAGCAGAGAAGAAGTAATTTTTCTTCCGCTCCTCAAAAGGCAGGGTTCATTCCCTGCCTTTTTTATTGCCCGCGATTCTTGTAAGCGGAATTACACCATCGCCATCAGCAACAAACCCGCTGTCAATGCAAGACGTGACAGTGGTAGCCAGAGCCCCGACTCAACGTTATGTGAGCACAGCCATGCCAGGCGCGCCCACATCGTGTAAATCAGGATACGCGCGACATCGAGCCAGTCGGCCGCAACCGGATGTGCGGCAACGCGTGCCGTCTCGGCCGCAATAACGAGGGCACTGGCAATCCAGGCCACCGGGATACCACACAGCCACCAGATGACCCAAAGACGTTCCCGCCCACGGTGTGACCGTGCAAAAGCACTCCAAATACTCCGTATCATTTCAACCTGCCATTGCAAAAATCAAGGGCGTAACTATGCCGCAAACAAACCGGCTGGCGCAACACAGCGGCAAAATGCACTTTTAGCCACGCGCTGACAGACAGTAGAATGACCGCTATGAATTCCATTGAAACCATCTGGAGACCGGACGTCACTGTCGCCGCCATCATCGAGGATGAAGGCCGGTTTCTGCTGATCGAAGAAGTCACGCGGCGCGGCCCCATGCTTAACCAGCCGGCCGGGCACCTTGAGCCGGGCGAGACACTGACGGCGGCCGTGATCCGTGAAACGCTCGAAGAATGTGCTCATCATTTCGAGCCCGAATCGCTGTTGGGCATCTACCACCACTGCCAGGGCACGGACACCGGTCTCACTTATATGCGCTTTGCCTTTACCGGCCACACCAGTGGCCACGAACCAGCACGTGCGCTTGACGAAGGTATCATCGGCTACGCCTGGCTGAGCCTCGAAGAAATACGCGCCAGCCAGGCGCGCCATCGTTCGCCGCTGGTGTTGCAATGCGTCGAAGACTATCTGGCGGGCACCCGTTACCCGCTCGACATACTCAACCGCTACCGGCCCTGATCATGAACAAACCACGTATCGTTGTCGGCATGTCAGGCGGCGTTGATTCATCGGTCGCCGCCTTGTTGCTGAAAGAACAAGGTTACGAGGTGATCGGTCTTTTCATGAAGAACTGGGAAGACGATGACGACGATGAATACTGCAGCTCGCGGCAGGATTTGATCGACGCGGTGTCGGTCGCCGACCGCATCGGCATCGATATCGAAGCGGTGAATTTCTCGAAGGAATACAAGGACCGCGTCTTCAGCGAATTCCTGCGCGAATACAAATCCGGCCGCACCCCCAATCCGGATGTGCTGTGCAACGCGGAAATCAAGTTCCGCGCCTTTCTGGACCACGCCATGGCGATGGGCGCTGAACGCATCGCCACCGGTCATTATGCGCAGGTGCGTGAGGTCGACGGCCTCAGCCAGTTGTTGAAAGCCGAGGATGGCACCAAGGACCAGAGTTATTTTCTCTACCGTCTGAACCAGAGCCAGTTGTCGAAAACGCTGTTCCCGCTCGGCGGTCTCTACAAGCGCGAAGTACGCGAAATGGCACGTAAAGCCGGACTCGCGAATTTCGCGAAAAAGGATTCCACCGGTATCTGCTTCATCGGCGAACGGCCCTTCCGTGAATTTCTCAACCGCTATATTCCGTCAGAACCGGGGGAAATATGGGCTGTTGACGGCCGCATGGTGGGCCGCCACATGGGGCTGATGTTTTATACCATCGGTCAGCGTCAGGGCCTCGGTATCGGCGGCACACGCGAAGGCGACGGCGACGCCTGGTATGTTGCCGCCAAGGACATGCCCAATAACCGGCTGATTGTAGTGCAAGGACGCGAACACGACGCCCTGCTGTCCAACACCCTGTGTAGCGCCGATCTGAACTGGATCAGCGGCGAAGCGCCGCATTGTGAGTGGGTCTACAACGCGAAGACGCGCTACCGGCAAAAAGATGCACCCTGCGCGATCAAGAGCCTGACGGCCGGGCGCTGCGAAATCAGCTTTGCAGAATCACAATGGGCGGTCACACCCGGGCAATCGGTGGTGGTCTACGAAAGCCGCGTCTGTCTGGGCGGCGGCATTATCGAGTAGGCCCGCCATCGGATCATTTTCTTGTGCCCGCGGGAAACGCACAGCTGAAAACTAGCTTTTCGGCGGCGCCGAATCAACGAACGACGGACGCTTGTTGAGCTTCTCGGACAGTTTTTCGAGATTCTGATAATCCCTGCGCCAATGGGTATCCGGCAGACGCATGTCCAGATAGCCCAATGCACAGCCGACCGCGATATCGGCAAGACTGTAATGGTCGCCGCTACACCAGTTGCGATTGCCCAGCTCTTCGGACATGGCTTTCAGCGCGCGGTCGATCTTGCCCTGCTGACGCGCGATCCATTCGGCACTTTGCTTGTCTGCCGCACGACGTTTTTCAACCACCACCGCATTGGCGGCATCCGTGCAACCGTCGGCCAGCGCCTCCCAGCGGCGTGTCTGGGTGCGCGCGCGCGTGTCGTCTGGAATCAGTCTGCCGACCGGGCTTGCATGATCGAGATATTCGACAATTACACGGGAATCAAACAAGGTCGTATTGTCGTCGAGGACCAGCACGGGGATCTTGCCGAGCGGATTGTATTCATGAACACGTGTTGCCGGATCACCCGGATTTTCAACAATGAATTCGTATTCAATCTTTTTTTCCGCCAGTACGACACGCACCTTGCGGCTGTAGGGGCTGGCAAGCGCTGCAATCAACTTCATACTCTCGTCCGTTCTTCCTGTTTATACAACGTTTTACGAATCAGATTATATCATCGAGAATCCGCGCCCCCAGCGCGGGCAATGGCAACGCTTGCTTGACGCCGCGCGCCGACGGGTAGTACGCTCTGTGCAGTCTTTATTTTCCTTCTGCGAAAGCTCCCATGACCCCAAGCAGCGAACAATTCATACTATTCACCCAACCGGGTTGAAGCAGCTGTCTTCGAGCGAAAGAGTTTCTTTCGAAAAAAGGCATCGACTTCATCGCGATTGACGTTCTCAACGACGCCGGCGGACGCGAGAAATTACTTTCCTTCGGCGTGCGCAATGTGCCGGTGGTCGCGCGCGGGGAACAATTTGTATTCGGCCAGAACCTCGAGGACGTGGCTGAATTCGTCGGTCTGCAGGGCACCGGCCACCAACCACTGCCGCCGGAACAGTTGATCGGCAAGTGGATCGACGTACTACGCACCGCACAAGGCCTGATCCGCCAGTTACCCGACGCCGCACTGAATGAACGCGTGGTCGCCAACCGCGACCGCTCGATCCGTCTCATGTGCCATCACGTCTTCCGTGTTGGCGAAGCCTTTCTCGAAAGCGTGGAAGACGGCGTCGAATATGCGGTTCAGCTCGCCAATGTGCCGCCAGCAGAAGGCACCTTCACCACGGGTGACGAAATCGCACGTTATGGCGAGAGCGTCATTGCACGACTGCAGCAGTGGTGGGACAAGCTCGACGACAAGACCTGCCAGCAGAAGGTGAAAACCTTTTTTGGCATGCAACCGATCTATATGCTCTATGAACGCTCGACCTGGCACTCGGCACAACACGCGCGCCAGCTCACGGCCGTGCTCGAAGGCCGCGGCATCGAACCCAAAGCGCGTTTGAAGCCGGAAACGCTGGCGGGTCTCCCGCTGCCCGAACGACTTTGGGAATAAAAGTTGTTCGCTGGATAAAAAAAGCCCCGCAACGCGGGGCTTTTTTTATCCATCTGGCGACGCTGTACTACTCGATCTTGATCGCCGCCTCTTTCACCAGCTTCGCATATTTCGCAAGGTCGTTCTTGATCACGCGCGCAAACTCTTCCGGCGTATTGCCGACGAGTTCGTTGCCGCCCTGCGTCGCCAGCCGCTCAATCACATCCGGCATTTTCAGCGCTCGGGTCACCTCGCGATGCAAGCGATCGACGATGGGCTGAGGCGTGCCAGCGGGCAGCATTACCGCCTGCCACTGCGTGATCTCGAAACCCTTGAGACCCAGCTCATCCATCGTCGGCACTTCAGGCAGGGAGTTCGAGCGCTTCAACGCGGTGACACCGATCGCCCTCAACTTGCCGACCTTCAACTGCGGCACCGAGGTGATGGTGGTGTCGAACATATAACTGAGCTGGCCGCCCAACAAATCAGCCAGCGCCAGCGCACTGCCCTTGTAGGGCACGTGTATCGACTTGGTCTGCGTCATCAGATTAAAGAGCTCGCCGGCGAGGTGATTGCCGCCACCGATACCGGTCGAGCCGTAGGTCAGCACACCCGGCTTTGATTTGACCCAGGCAATCATGTCCTTGATGTTGGCTACCGGATTAGCCGCCGGCACCACCAGCACATACATGTAGAGCGTGCCCTGCGTCACCGGAATGAAATCCTTGATCGGATCGTAGGCGATCTTCTTGTAGAGCACCGGATTGGTGGTGAGCGGCCCGCTCTGCCCCAGCAGGATGGTGTAGCCATCGGGCTGCGCACGCGCCGCCAGTTCGGTGCCGATACCGCCGTTGGCACCGGCGCGATTGTCGACGATAACGGTCTGACCAAAAGCCTCGCCGAGCTTTTGTCCAATGGTGCGTGAAAAAATATCTGCCGCACCGCCAGCGACATAAGGGCAGATGAAACGTATTGGCTTGGTCGGCCAGTTCTCCGCCGCTGCTACCGATCCCGCTGTAACTCCCATCGCCAGCATGCTCAAGGCAAGTCGCATTTTCATCACATCCTCCGCGCAGTGTTTTAATTTTATCCTTGGATCAGCCTATCCCAATTCTGTGGCAAGCGCACGGCCTTGCTGACCGGCGGACCCTGGATGTGGTTGCTGACATAGCCCTTGGACTGGTTACGCCCCCAATCGCCGGCCACCATGATGCCGATCCATTCCGGATGATGAAACACCGGGATCAAGCGCTCGGGATCATCCGACTCACCATAGACCGGCGGCAGCAGGCCCTGCTTCACATAATTGTTGACGCGAAAACCGGTCTGCCCGCAGTTCCAGGCATAACGTTCGGCCAGTGACGCTTTAATCTTCACATTCTCGTAGAGATAGCGGCGCAGATCATCCTTGCTCCAGCCGTCCTCTGCGAACACTTTGGCAATACTCGGTCCCAACATGATCAGCGGATGCCAGTTGCTGTAGACCATGCCGATCGCCGTCCAATAGCCACAGGCGCGTTGCCCGATCACATCGGCGATCAGTTCAGCGTGCTCGACCGCCTTCTCACTACCGGTATAAGTCGGCGCACTGATCGCGACCACGCTTTGCACGGTGACAAGGTTGTCGCCGGCCTTGAAGCCGCGATCAACACTGTAGGGCTGCCAGCCGATCTCGGCAACGGCCTCTTCGTTTTCGGCGGCAGCCACCAGAAAACTCTGGCCGATGCTGCCCTTGTCGGCGCCCTCGGGCGCATGATGAAAGCCGGCGACGTTGCGTAAAAACATGCGCAGGAAACGCCCGACGCTGGTGTTCGCCTGTATGCCGGTGCGCATCACCCCCTGTCCGGAATTAAAGCCGAGTTGTTGCGCAATCGGGCCGTTGATGACGATCAGCGATTCCCAGCCCGGGGTCGAACCAGCGTCCTCGATTTTGTAAACCGGGTCAAGGATCGCTTCGATCACCGCCAGCAGCACCGGCATATATTCAGGCCGGCAGCCCGCCATGACACCGTTCACCGCCACATTCCACACCGTCGCCAGACGATTGGCCGGCGGGCACGGTCCGAGCACTTCGTCAGGCACGCGATCGGTAAATTTTAAAAAGCGCTCGACGCGATCGAGCGTTGGCGGAATCACCGGCATACCGTCAGCCCAGAAATTTTTCTGGAAGTGTTCGTAGACTTCATCGAGCGTGCCGCGATACACGATATCGCGCGGCGCCGGCTCGACCTCCGCAACATCATCCGACAGTGTGCCGACCGGTTTCGACAAGCCGGCAACGATCTGCGGCAGCAATTCTTCCACCACCTTGCGTCGCAACTCTTCCTTGCTGTCGGTCATCGGTACGCCGGGATACGCAGCGATGGGCATATCGGGCAAACCAAGGCCCTTGGCTACCACCGCCGCCTGCTTGAGAAATCCGCTGGAGATGATGGACACCGCCGGATAGCCGGCGTTTTCAACCGCTGCACTCGCCCGCAACACGGCGGGCGTGCAGGCGCCTCAGGCGCCTATTGCAGAGATAACCGCATTACAACCATGCTGTTTGAGCAGCTTGGGCACATCGGCCACCAGTTCGCGCTGCTGCGGCCCGTGCACATTACCGAATACATCGTAGGTGACAAAGCGGATGCCGGGAAAACGTTTGGTCAATTCTTCGCGAAGAATCGGAAAAATCTCTTCGCCGCGAAACAGGTAATCCCACAGTTCACCGACCACTTTGCCGGATAAATCATCGACCCGCGCATTCGGCGCGCGGGTTTTGTAAGCCGAGGTGCCGAGTGGCCACACGACTTCGTATTTCGGTTCACTACTGATGCTGCTCATGGCAATGCTCCCCGGTAAATATGCCTCAGCTCGATATACATCCGAATCAAAAATGCCCGCGCCCCACATTCCCGGGACGACGCAGTCATGCTATTCAGCCTTGATGCCGGCCTTCTCGATCACCTCACGCCACATCGGCACTTCCTGCGTAATACGCGCACGCAAGGCCTCAGGGCTAGCGGCGGTGACTTTGAGTCCGGCCTTCCACAACGCGTCGCACACCTCTTTTTGCGCCAACACCGCGATGATCTCTTTGGAGAGCTTCGCCATGACTTCGGGCGGCGTGCCGGCCGGTGCGAACAGCGCCTGAAAGGTGTCCGACACCGCATCAGGGATCCCGGCTTCCGCCATGGTTGGCGTATTCGGCAGATCAGGCCAGCGCTCCTTGCCGGTCTGCACGATGGGCTTTAACAAGCCGCCCGCAATCTGCGGCATCACCGAAGACAAACTCGCCGACATCATCTGGATCTGTTTGCTCAACACCGCCTGCACCGCCGGCGCGCCACCGGTGAAGGCGATATGCACCATATTGGTTTTGGTGCGCAGCTTGAGCACTTCAGCGGCGAGTTGCGGCGTGGTGCCCAGTCCGGGGCTACCGTAGCTGATTAAATTGGGATTACCACGCGCCTGCGCAATCAGTTCGGCGAGGCTGTTAATGCCACCCTGAGGATGCACCACCATCACATTGGGCGAAGCACCGAATTCCACCAGCGGCAGAAAATCCTTCTGCGGATCGTACGGCACGTTTTTATAAAGGCTGGGCGTCACCACATACACGCTGGACGACGACAGTAGCGTGTAGCCATCAGGTTTGGCGCGCATCACCGCGCTTGCCGCAATCATGCCGCCGGCACCACCGCGGTTGTCGACGATGATCTGCTGGCCCAGCGACTGGCTCAAAAACTTGCCGACGATACGGGTCGAAATGTCAGTCGCGCCGCCCGCGGCGAATGCCACAACAACGGTAATGGGCCGTTCCGGATACGCCGCTGCAACGGCGACGGTAGCAGTCAACAAACTACTGGAGAGTGCCAATATGACTGCACGTGAAAATGTCTCGAGCATGTGATGGTCCCTGTTTTCGATGAATCAAGGCCGGCGTTTTATGCCTAGCGATTTTAGCATCGCCGCCCTGCGCGTAACGCGGAAGCGGTGGGAGGCGATGCTATA
>CAMDSO010000040.1 GCA_945906935.1 Bordetella parapertussis | reverse complement strand
GGCACCTCCGACACGCTGGCCCGCATCCTCGGGCAGAAGCTCAATGAATCGTGGGGCCAGCAGGTGGTAGTCGATTCGCGGCCCGGCGCCTCCGGCATCATCGGCACTGAAATCGCCAAACGCGCGGCGGCCGACGGTTACACACTGATGCACGGCAACATCAGCCAGTTCGCGATCAATCCGTTTATCTTCAATAAAATTTCGTATGAAACGCTGCGCGATTTCGATCCGCTCAGTCTGGTGGCGACTGCGCCGCAGCTGCTGGTGGTGAACCCGGCGGTAGCGGTGAAAACGGTCAGGGAATTGATTGACCTGGCGCGCGCCAAACCAGGCGCGTTGAATTTCGGCTCGGGCGGGGTTGGTACGCTGGCCTTCATTGGTGGTGAGATGTTCAAGTCGGCCACCGGCGTCAACCTGATGCACATCTCCTATAAGGGCACGGTGCTCGCACTTAACGATGTGATGGGCGGTCAGGTGCAAGCGCTGTTCTCTGATATGCCGATTGCGTTGCCGCATGCGAAGTCCGGCAAACTGCGCGCCCTCGCTGTCACCGGGCCGAAGCGTTCGCCGCTGGTGCAAGGCATGCCGACGGTGGCCGAAGCGGGGGTTGCCGGTTATGCATTGGTCAACTGGTGGGGCATACTCGCACCGCGCGGTCTGCCGCCTGCCGTCGCTGAAAAACTGGCGCGCGAGATCGCGCGTGTGCACACGCAGGCCGATATCATCGAGCGCTATGCCGGCCTCGGTGTCGAGGCTGCGGGTAGCACTGCCGCGGAGTTCGCCGAATACATCAAAGCTGAAGAAGTGCGTTTTGCGAAAGTCCTGAAGGAAACCGGCGTTAAACTCGATTAGGGTCGCCAACACAGGCGCCGGGCTTGAAAAAAATCGCAGCATCGGGGGAGTCATCATGCAATTAAAGTCACGTCATTTTGAAGCGGCCGATATGGCCGCGGCGGTTGAGCTGTGTCACGAGAAGGGCTGGAGCGACGGTTTGCCGGTGGTGCCGCCGACCGTCGAACTCGTCGCCGCGATGCTCGACGCTTGTGCGCTGGAGCCGGACCACGAAGTCGCCTTCATCGAGAACCGCCAGGTCTCGGTGCGCGCGGAAAAAATTGCCATCAACGCCGTACTTGCTGGCTGCAAGCCCGAATACATGCCGGTGATCGTTGCCACGGTTGAGGCGCTGGCCGATCCGCTCTACGGTTATCACGGCCCCGCTACCAGTACCGGTGGTGCGGGTGTGCTGATGATCGTCAACGGCCCGATCGCGCGCGAACTGGGCATGAACAACGGACACAATCTGTTCGGCCCGGGCTGGCGCGCCAATGCGACCATGGGTCGCGCGGTGCGCCTGATCATGCGCAACACGATCGGCACGCTGCCCGGCACGCTGGACCAATCGAGTCTGGGCCATCCCGGAAAATACAGCTATTGCATCGCCGAGAACGAGGAGGACAGCCCGTGGTCGCCGCTGCACACGAGCCGTGGTTTCAAGGCGGAGCAGAACGCGGTGACCATCATGGCCGCACTGGGTGTGCATCAATATTCGAACGGCCTGTCGGCCACCCCCGAGGGCGTGTTGACTACCGCCTGCGCGCAGATGCGCGTGTCAGCGGGTACCGCGCGCAACCCCTGTTATGCCATGGTGTTTGCCGGTGAGCATCAGGCCATCATGAAGAGGGCTGGTTATACCCGGGAAGATGTGCAGCAATACGTCTTTGCCCATTCGAAAATTTCGAATGCAGAGTTAAAGCGCATGAATTTAAAAGACGGCGCGCTTGCGCCCGGGGACGAAACGAGCATGGTGGATCTGGTTGAAACGCCCGACGATCTGCTGCTGATCGCCGCCGGCGGCAAGGCCGGGGTGCAATCGTGTTACATCCCCGGTTGGGGTGGCAAGGACGCCTCGCAGGCGGTAACGAAAGAAATTCGCAAGCCCTGACAGTGACTGAAGGCGCGCGGTTCACACAAGGAAAGTGTTGGAAATTTGAGCCTTTAGAATTTTTCTCTCGGTGTTCCCGGTGCCCTCTGTGGCCCCTGTTTTTATCAGTTTTTCAAATAAGGAGCGCATGATGACAGTGCAAATTTATGATCCCACCATCGAGGTGAAAGGCCGGCATATTGATTTTGTGCCGCGCCCCAAATCACTGGCCGGCCTGCGCGTCGGCCTGGTCGATAACTCGAAGTTCAATTCCGACCAGTTGCTCGAACGCATTGCGAAGCTGCTCGAAAGCGGGCACGGCGTCACCACCCATATCATGCGCCGCAAGCGCAGCGCCGGCATTCCCGCCTCGCCCGAGATCATCGCCGAGTTCAAGGCCAACTGCGACATCGTTGTCGCCGGGGTCGGTGACTGAGGCTCATGCAGCTCGGGCAGTGTGCTCGACAGCATTGTATTGGAACAGGCGGGTCTACCGACGGCGGCGATCATCACCGACGTGTTTCATAAAACCGGCGAGGCCATGGCGCGCTCCTGGGGGCTGAAGAATTTCCGCTTTCTGGAAATGCAGCATCCGATTGCGAACCTCACGCCGGCGCAGCTCGATGAGCGTGCGGCAGTCATTACGCCGCAGGTGGTGAAGCTGCTGCTGGAAGGGCAGGCGTCGTCCTAGTTGGCCTTGATGTTGCCGGCACGCACCACGCTCCTCCATTTGGAGACTTCGCGCTCCAGCTGAACGGCGAATTCAGCGGGCGTGGTGTGGGCCGGTTGCATGCCTTCACCACGCAGCCATTCGATGACCTCCGACTGCTTCAGCACGCGGCCGACCGAGGCGTTGAGACGCAGGACGATATCGTTGGACATGCCGCGCGGTCCCCAGAAGTTGTACCAGGCATGGACGGTATAGCCGGGCAGCATTTCGTTCACCGCCGGCAGCTCGGGTAATTGCGCCATGCGTTGTTCGCCGGCGGTGGCGATGCCGCGCACGTGGCCGCTGCGGATCAGCGGCAAGAGCTGCACTGCCGGACCAAAAATCAACTGAATATGACCACCGAGTAAATCGGCGTTGGCTGCACTACCGCCTTTGTACGGTACATGCAGTAATTCCGTTTTGCTCATCTGCCGGAACAATTCACCGGCCAGATGCAACGTGCTACCGACGCCTGAGCTGCCATAGGCCAGGGCGTTGGGGCGGGCGCGTGCCAGCTCGATCAATTCTTTGAGTGTGGCGGCTTTGACCGCAGGATGTACAGCGATGACGAAGGGGCCGGTGCCGAGGATGCTGATCGGCGTGATGTCGCGCACCACATCGTAGGGCAGTTTGTAGAGTGCGGCGTTGGCGGCGTAGCTGCCACCCATGACCGCCAGCGTGTAGCCGTCTGGCGCGGCGCGTACCGTGGTTTCCGCACCGATCGTACCGCCGCCACCGCCGCGGTTATCGATGACGAAGGCCTGGCCGTATTCTTCCGAGAGTTTGGTCGCCAGCGTGCGCGCCATGATATCGGTGCCGCCGCCGGGTGATACCGGCACGATCACGCGTACCGGTTTGCCCGGCCAGCGCGGTATTTGGGCGTGACTGGTGGCGCATAGCGCCAGCAGCGTAGCGACAATCAGGCAGGCTTTACTCATCGGTTCTCCTCCCGTGAATAGAGTGGACCATCATACGCGTGCGGGTGCGGCGGGAGGAAGTTCAGCGCTGGAATGGTTTTGCCGTCACCGGCAATACGGCTTTTGAGACGCGTGACGCGTTAGCGGTCTACAGGCGGGCAGTGCAGTGCGCGGAGGAGCCGGCGCCGTGGTCAGGCGCCGACGACGCGGTTTTTGCCGCTACGTTTGGCCAGATACATCGCTTGATCGGCGCGTTTGATCGCGTCCTGCGGTGTTTCTCCGGCCGTCAGCTGCGCCACTCCGGCGCTGAAGGTAATAACGATTTTTTCGTTGCCAGCGAGAAAGAATTGTTTCGTCAGGGCGCGTTGCAGGCGCGTCATCGCCTCGATGCCTTGTTCGATCTGGGTGTCCGGCATGACGATGACGAATTCCTCGCCGCCGTAACGCGCCAGCGTGTCCTGCGGGCGCATGTTGTTGCGGGTGACGGCAACGAGGTGGGTGAGCGCGGCGTCGCCGGTGTCGTGGCCACGAGTGTCGTTTAATTTTTTGAAATTGTCGATGTCGAGCAGTGCCGTGCACAACGGTGTTTCCTTGCGTTGCACGTCGGCGATTTCGCGCACCAGCGCCTCGTCGAGGCCCTTGCGGTTAAGCGCGCCGGTCAGCGGGTCGTGCCGCGCCTGCGTGCTGGCGGTGTCGAGTTCCTGCTGTAGCTTGACGATTTCAGCTTGAGTCTCGTTGACCTTTTCGCGCATCGTGCGCAGTTCTTCGTGCGTGTTTTTGATTTCCTGCGCGATGCCGCGGGTCGCCGAGACCACATTCTTCATCACCGGCCCGATGTCTTCGAGGCTCTTCGCCTCTTCGATCAGGCGGGCGCTTTCTTCCATTTGATGATGGTGGGCGCTGGTGCTGGTGGTCATGTGTGAGAGGCGTTCAACGAAGGTGGCGAGCATGCGGCGCATTTCCTCCTGCGCCTCCATCTGGCGGCCCTTCGCCATCACCTGCTTGAACATTACTTCTTTGATGCGCCGCTCGACGTCGTCAAGACGGCGCAGCGACAGCGGCGGGGTGGCGACCTCGGCGAGCGCGTCGATCTGTTTTTTTAGCCAGAGGTCTTCGCGCGAGAGTTCACCGATGTTCTCGATAATGAGTTTGAGTAGCTTGAGCAGGGTATTGCGGATTTCCGCCTGATCTTCTGCGGCAAACGACAGGCGCAACGTAAAGTTGCCGAGCAGCGGTCGCAGTGCGGAGAGTCCGTTGGCGGGGTTGCGGATGGCGGCGATCAGGCGCGTCGCCTGTTCGACAAAGCGCGCGTCATCGGTGCCTAGCGCGGGCAGCGCGTTTTCGATCATGCGCGCGAGCTGTTCGAGAAATTCGCTGTTCGAAGTGTCGACTTTTGCAGCCGGTGTGACGGCAGGCAATCCTGCGGTGGTCGTGGCGACAGTCCCCGCATTGGCCGCATTGGCCGCATTGGCATAAGCGACCAAGGCGTTTTGCAGGTCGTACCAGCTTTGTTGGGTGATGGCCGCGTCGAGCTGGGCGCGGTGACGTTGCTGCGCCGGTGTGCGCAGCGGCAGCGCCTGCACGATATGGCGCAGTGGATCGGCTGGAAACGGCGGGGGTTCAGTGGTGCCGGAAACCTCCTGATAGACGCTACGGAAATTAGCCGGTGTCGGCACCAGTTTGCGCGTCATCAAGAGTTTGAGCGTATCGCGCGCGATCTCGGACGGTTTTTTTTCGGCAGTGCTCATGCGGATTCAATCATTCTGAACAATCATCAAGGCAAGGCGCCTGCACGATTGTAGAGGGCGCCGGCGTCAGGCAAAGCCGTAAATAGAGCGGCAAAAGGAGGCCTGTTTGGGTGCCGGCCGGCCAGCCGTTGCGGACGCTGGCGCTTATTTTCCGGCGGTGCGTATGCCGCGTGCTTCCAGCAGGGTTTTGAGCCGCGGCTCCGGTTTCCAGTAATTGGGGCCTTTGAGGAACTTGCCGTTGGCGTCATAAATCGGCTTGCCGTCGGCGCCGAGCTTGCTCTCATTGCTGTCCATGATGACGTCGAGCACGTCTTCCAGCGGCAACCCGTATTTCAGTGCCTCGGAGCGGCAGTAGACGATGATGTCGCCCAGCACATCGGCGATCGCCACCGCCACCTCGGCGGCGCTGCCGCCGTTGTTGGCGAGGGCGACGATGTCATCGATCTCGTGCACCTCGTCCATCAGCGTCGCCTTGAATTTGGCGAGGCGGTCGGGCGTATCGGCCGGCAGGGTCGGCTGGTCATTGGCGGGCAGTTTGTACATCGCATTCATGGCAGCGATGCGTTCGGCGAAGGGTTTGTTCATGGTCGGGCCATTTGGATCAGTTAAAAATCAAACGCGGGTGAGGGCGAGGATGTTGTCGATGCTTGGCAGGCTTTCGAGAGACCAGAGTTGTTTCAGCAGCGCGTCGACACGGTCCGCTTGCAGATGCCGGTTGGCGAGGCCGCGGAATTTTTCCTCCATCTCGGTGTCGGTCATCGGATTTTTCGAATGACCGCGGTGATATTCAACGCGGACCTTGTGCCGTGCGCCTGACTTCAACACAAGCTCCAGATCGCACAGGTTGATCTCGGCTTCGCGACGGTCGGCTTCCTCCGATGGAATGACTTTGACCTTGGCGACGAGGGCGAGCAGCTTTTCGTCGTGCAGATAGGGGTCTTCGTAATAGTTTTCGTCGAGCGAGCCGTACATGAAGATCACGCCGGTGGAATACGGCATGCTGTGATCGGCGGTTTCGTGGGTCTGCGGCCGCCATTTGTCGGGACTCGCCGCCATCACGTGGATGGCGCCGCGCGAGACGTTGAGATTGATTTCGGCGATTTCGTCGGCGTTTTTGATGAGGGCGCGTGCTTCCATCGCCGCCTGCGCCACCGTCTGTGAATACTGGCCGAGCGCGAAGCGTTTGGTGAACGCCAGCGTGATCCGCAACGGCGCGCTGCCGAGTGCCGCGATCTTGAAGGCCTTCTTGTTGTTGATGACGTTGAAGAAGCCGTCGCGCCCCTCGTACACTTCCTGCGGGCCCGTCATGCCGGCTTGCGCCATCTGCGCCGAAAAGATCGCCTTGCGGCTGGCGTCAGCGCAGGAATAGGACTTGAAGTTCGAGAGCGTGCCGACGCGTCCCTGATTGAGCGCAGTGTTGGCGCCGACCGTGATGCCGATCGCATTGGTCAGTTGTTCTTTGCTGAGGCCCATCAGTTTTCCCGCGCCAACCACCGAGGCCAGGCCCAGCACCGTCGATTGGTCGAGACCCATCATGCGTGTGTTGAGCGGGTCGAGGATGCGGCCGAAGACTTCGTAGGTGAGCACCATGGCGGTGATCAGATCGCGCCCGCTTCTGCCGTTAAGTTCAGCGGGTGTCAGCAGTGCCGCCAGCGAATCACTCGGGTGGCCGCTGCCGCCGGCGGCGATGTAGCCATCGTTGAAGTCGAGATAGCGGATCATCACGCCGTTGGCGAACACCGCCATTTCCGGCGTGGTCTTCTGGCCGGTGCACATCACCGTGGCCGGTTTTTTTGCGCTGACATGGTCGGCGAGTTTTTGCGCGATGCGTGCCGGCCCCGCGGTATGGCCGCCGATCGCGCAGCCGATGGTGTCGAGAATGATGCGTTTGGTGGTGCGCACCACTGCCGGTGGAATAGCTTCGTATTTCAGATTGAACGCGTAGTCGGCGATGGTTTGCGAGAGGGTCAGTTGGTTGGTGATGGTGTGGCTCATGCGCGGTCCTTCACTATTGTTTTGCGCCATCACCGGCAGCGCAACGGCAGCGCAACGGCAGCGCAATGGCGGCACCGGCGGCGGCATCGGTCGTGGCAACCTGTGTCAGAAACTGCCGGCGCGTACTGTTGGGTATTTGGTTTCCCCCGTTCGACATGGCGGTTCCCCGGCGGTGGATTTTTTTAATTTTGCGAGGGGACTTTTTACCGCACATCTGCGCCACGCGCCAGCCTCGTTATGCGGCTGGCCCGCGCCGTGATTTAGACGTAGAGATTGCGCCGCATCGGCAGAAGGCCGCATTGACGGCCACGCCATCACCGGGAAGAAGTCATGGATCAGCATTTAGTGCCACGCCGCGCATTTCTACAAACCATCAGCGTCTTGGGGCTGCTGCAGCGGCAGGTCGCACGCAAACCGGAGGCCCGCAGCCTGCCGCCGCAGCGAGGAATCAGTACGATCCATTTGCGCGCTTTGAACTCAAGGTCAGCGAGGTTGAGTTCCGTCGCAATAGCAAGGGCCGCCAATTGATGGCGCGTATTTATCAACCGCAGGGTAACGGCCTCTTTCCGGTGCTGCTCGATTTGCATGGCGGCGCCTGGAACAACAAGGATCGCTTTGCTGAAGAGCCGATGGATCGTGCGATTGCGGCCAGCGGTGTGTTGGTGGTGGCGATTGATCTGACGCTGGTCCCCGAGGCGCCGTATCCGGCCAGCCTGCAGGATGCCAACTACGGCGTGCGCTGGCTCAAGGCGAACGCCACGCGCTGGAACGGTGATGCGTCGAAGGTCGGTGTCTACAGCAGTTCAAGCGGCGGCCATCTCGCCGAGTTGATCGGTATGCGCCCCTTCGATTCTCGTTACAACGCGATTCCGTTGCCGGAGGCGCCGGGCATTGATGCGACGGTGGCTTACATCGCGGCGCGCTCGCCAATCAGCGATCCGTATGCGCGCTTTCTCAATGCCGAGGCGAAAAAACGCGAGAGCATGGTGAAGAGCACGCGCAACTATTTCGTGCCGTGGGAATCGATTTACGAAGCCAATCCGCAGCAGATCCTCGAGCGCGGCGAAAAATTCAACAAGGTGCCGATGCTGATCATGCAGGGTGCGCTGGATGACAATGTGATGCCGGCGGTACAGGAAAAGTTTGTCAAGACCTATCGCGCAGCCGGCGGCGATGTGGCGTTTACCATCTTCGAGGATAGCGAACACGAGTGGGTGGCCAAACCCGGTCCGCAAACCTTCCGTGCGCAGGAAATGGTCAAAGCTTTTATAGCACGTAACCTCGCACGCAACCTCGACCGTTGATTCGTAATTCAAGGCGGCAGCCACGGCACACCGCGGTGCGCCGTGTTGTTCAGAGTTAAACCGTATCAGGCGCGGCAGTAGTCGGTGCGTATCCAGTTGCGCGGAAAGCGCGGGCCGCTGATGCCGGCGCGTTTGTCCTCGATGCGTTTCAACAAATCGCGCACTTCCGTGCCGAACTGGGCGAGCGCTTTCGCGCTGCGCGAGCCGCGGTGGCCGCCGATGTCGTCGATATCAACGAGCTTCGCCACCGGGATCAGCGCTGCCGCCTCCAGGACGCCGCCTTCACGCGCCGGATGGAGTTGGTCTTGGCAGTTGGGGAACATCAGCACACGCGCCTTGATCGAGCGCGCCGCCGCCGCGAAATCACCGTTGAAGCCCGGGGTGTCGCCGATGTTGTGGCTTTGGATCGCCCAGCTGCGATAGATCCAGTCGCGCGCTTGTACGTTATTACCGACGGTCTTTGCATCGGCGGCAAACGTCGCATGCACCTGTTCGCGCGTGGTGAACTCCTCTTCGTAACCGGCGGCCGATGAACCGACCACACTCTGGATCTGCAGCCCGGCGCCGATGCCGGCACGCGGTGGATCGTCGTTCGGATAGTTGCCATCGCGCCACTTCGGATCGACCATCACCACCTGGCGCACCGCCTCCCAGATGAAATTGCCCTGACGGTTGGCGCGCGCCATTGGCGTCACCGGAATCGCCGCGTCCATGAAATCCGGATGGCTGACCGCCCATTGAAAGGTTTCGATGCCACCCATCGAGCTGCCGGCGACCGCCACCAGATGACGAATACCCAGACATTCGGTGAGCATGCGGTGTTCGGCGTTGACCATGTCGCGGATGTTGAAGCGCGGGAAGTTCATGTTCAGTCCGGAGCGCGTCGGCGAGGTGGTGGCATCCGGATCAACCGAGGCCATGCCAAGCGTGTCGGGTTGCACGATGAAATATTTTTTGCTGTCGAAGGCGCGGCCCGCGCCCACCCAGTAGCTCTGGCTGCCGCGGTTGCCTTGTAGGCCATGGATCGAGAGGATCGCATTGCTTTTGGCGGCATTAAGCGTGCCGTGGGTGATGTAGGTCATGCGGAAATTGCGTATGACTTCGCCGCTTTCCAGTTTCAGGTCGCCGAGCTGGCAGGTTTGTGGTGACGGCGTTTGCGCTGCCGCCGGCAGTGCAACGGTGAGTGCTAGCAGGGCGCTGGCTATCCAGTGTTGGTACATGGTTGATCTCCTCCGGTCTGTTTTATTTGAGGTCGGCGACGAACTCGCGATAGACCTGCGGCAGTATGCCACCATGCCTGTAGGCTGTGAGTTCTTCGACGGTATCGATGCAGGCTTCGACCGCCACATCAATGGCCGCACCGTCAGCGCGGTGGATGCGCAGCGTCAGTGTGGCGTGTGGGGCGAGCCCGCTGGCAATGCCGATGACATCAAAGGTTTCGCTGCCATCGAGTTGCAGCGCGCTGCGCGTGGTGGATAGGAATGCCAGCGGCAGCACGCCCATGCCGACGAGGTTGGAGCGATGAATTTTTTCGTAACTCTCAGCTACCACCGCGCGCACGCCGATCATCGCCGGGCCCTTCGCCGCCCAGTCGCGCGAGGAGCCCGCGCCGTATTCGCGGCCGGCGATGATGATGGCTGCTTCACCGCGGCTGCGATAGATCTCGGCTGCATCGAAGATGGCCAGCGTGTTGCCGTCGGGTTGTAGTTTGGTGTTGCCGCCTTCGCTGCCGGGCAGCATTTCGTTTTTCAGGCGCGGTGCCGCCAGCGTCGCGCGCATGGCGACTTCGTGATTGCCGCGGCGGATACCATAGCTGTGAAATTCCGACGCCGGTGTGTTGTGCGCGTGCAGATAACGTCCGGCCGGGCTGTCGCGGCTGATGCGACCGGCGGGGGCGAGATGATCGGTGGTGATCATGTCGCCCAGGATGGCCAGTGGGCGCAGGCCGTGCAGGTCGGTCAGCGCCGCCGGTGTGGCCGGCACATCGTCAAAGTACGTCGGGCGACGCAGGAAGGTGCTGTGATCATCCCAGGCAAACAGCGCGCTGGCTGCCCCGCGCAGCGCCCGCCATTCTGGGGTGCCGTCGAACAAATGTTCGTAGCTGTCGCGATACATCTGTGGCGTCAGATTTGCCGCGAGCAGTGTGGCGACTTCGGCGGGCGCGGGCCACAGCTCGTGCAAATACACCGGCGCACCGTGGCTGTCATGACCCAGCGGCATGGTGGCCAGATCGCAGCTGATGCTGCCGGCGATGGCATAGGCCACCACCAGCGGCGGTGAGGCGAGATAGGCGGCGCGTGCGAACGGATGCACGCGGCCTTCGAAGTTGCGGTTGCCGGAGAGCACGGCGACCGAGACGAGTTCATGTTCTTTGACCGCCGCTTCAATCTCCGCGGCCAGTGGCCCCGAGTTGCCGTTACAGGTGGTGCAGCCGAAGCCCGCCAGCTGAAAGCCGAGTGCGGCGAGCGGATCATAGAGCCCGGCGCGCTGCAGATAATCGAGCACCACCTTGGAGCCTGGCGCGAACGAGGTTTTGATCCACGGCTTTGCCGTCATTCCGCGTGCCACTGCATTGCGCGCGACGAGGCCGGCGGTGATCATGTTGGCGGGGTTGGAGGTGTTGGTGCAGCTGGTGATGGCGGCGATCACGATGTCGCCGTCGCCGAGCGTGGCGCTGCCGCCGTCGAGCGCGACGCGTTTGCCAGGTGCGGCGCGGCCGTCGCGCGCCAGGCTGCTCATTTCACGCGCGAAGCCAGCGGCAACGTCGCCCAGCGGCACGCGTTCCTGCGGCCGGCGTGGTCCGGCGACGCAGGGTTCGACTTTCGACAGATCGAGTTCGATCATCGCGTCGTACTGCGGGGTCGCGGTATTGCCGTCGCGCCACAGGCCCTGCGCTTCGGCATAAGCGCGCACGAGCCTGACCACCGCTGCATCGCGGCCGGTGAACGCCAGGTAATCAAGGCAGGCCTGATCGAGCGGAAAGTAAACGCAGGTGGCGCCGTATTCAGGCGCCATGTTGGCGATGGTGGCGCGCTCACTCACAGGCAGCGAGTCGAGCCCCTCGCCATAAAATTCAACGAATTTACCGACCACGCCGTGGCGCCGCATCTGCTGCGTGATGGTCAGCACCAGATCGGTGGCGGTGGTGCCGGCGGCGAGCGCGCCGGTGACACGCACGCCGACCACCTCCGGCACGCGCAGCGTCAGCGCGCGGCCCAGCATTGCCGCCTCGGCTTCGATGCCGCCGACACCCCAGCCCAACACGCCGATACCGTTGATCATGGGCGTATGGCTGTCGTTGCAGACAAGGGTGTCGGGATAAGCCAGCGTGCCGCCGTCTGCCTCGTCCGTCCACACCACGCGTGCGAGGCGCTCGACGTTGATCTGGTGGACGATGCCGCTGTCGGGCGGCACCACGCGCAGATTGCGGAAGGCGCCCTGACACCAGGCCAGAAAGGCAAAGCGTTCGCGGTTGCGCGCGTATTCGATCTCGACATTGCGTTGCGCGGCGTCGGCGCGGCCGCTGACGTCGGCGACCAGCGAATGATCGATGACGAAATCAACCGGGATGCGCGGATTGACCGTCTGCGGGTCGCCGCCGGCGGCCGCCACTGCGTCGCGCAGCGCCGCCAGATCGACCATTACCGGCACGCCCAGCATGTCCTGCAGTAGCACACGCGCCGGCCAGAACGGAATTTCAATGCCGCGCTCGCCGCGGGCGAGGGCTGGCAGCATATCCGCACTGACCTCTGGCGAGGCGGCGTGACGCAGCAGGTTTTCGGCGAGGATGCGCAATGAAAACGGCAGCGTGGCGAGTCCCGCCAGCGCGGGTTGTGCGGCGGCGGCGCGCAGGCTGGCGTAACGATGGCGCACGCCGTCGACGTCGAGGTCCTGCATGTAAGGGTTGGGCGGATTCTTCACGGCATTGGCTTTCTAAGGGGTTTGTTTTTTTGTGCCGTCATTTTACGCTGTGCCGTTTGTGCGGCCCGGGTAACCCTTGCGCGCATAGGGATAATGACGTTTTTTGCTTGCAAAAAGAAGCCTGTCCTATGCGATCATTAGCACCCGTTCACAAAAAGGAGAAATGGCATGTCCATCCTGCAACCCGGCACGCAGGCACCGGCGTTTTCGCTGGCCGCCCATAGCGGTGACTCGTTCGCGCTATCCGCTTTTCATGGTCGCAAGACCGTGGTTTGTTTTCTGCCCTTCGCCTTCACCGGCGGCTGAAAGAATCAAGTCCTCGGGTTCCGTGAGAACTACGAAAAATTTCAGGCGATGAATGTGGAAATTCTGCAAATCAGCGCCGACACCATCCCCAGTTTGAAGACCTGGGCGGAGCAATTGGGCGGTCTGCCGTTTCCTCTGCTGTCTGATTACTGGCCGCACGGTGCCGTGGGCAGCGCCTACGGCATCTTCAACACTGATCGTGGCATTGACGCGCGTTCGGTGTTTTTGCTCGATGCAAGCGGGGTGATCCGTTATTCGCATCTGTATCAACAGGGGACGATCCCCGAGAGCGCGGATCTGTTGCCGCGCCTCGCGGCGCTCTAGCGTCATCGCGCGGGCGGCAAGGCTGCCGCCCGCGCGCATGCCTGTATTGCAAACCCGTAGTCTCGAAGGCGTGACACGTGTTGCGGAAAGAGTAGCCATCGATTGCATTGCGTCGGATGGCCATGAATACAATATTTAGTTTGAAGGTCAAAGTCGCCGGGGGCAGCCCGGCGGCTGCCTACTTTCTCTTGAGCGGCCAAGAGAAAGTAGGCAAAGAGAACGCCGCCCCGGTTTGCCGGTCCTGCGGACTACCCTGCGCTGCTCGCCGTGTCGGGCGGCTGCGCAACTCGCCCTTGTCTGAAACCGACAAGGGCTCAGACAGTGCTCGCCGACTTCCCCCGTCACGGCTGTGCTGCTCGGCGGCTCTCAGGGGGATGAAGTGCGGGGTTGTAGACCCATTCTAGCTAGCGATTGACTGCAGCATCGCCTTCAACAGCGTTTCCGACTCTTGTGCGCCCGAAACGGCAAGCTTGCGGTTGAAGATGAAGAAGGGCACGCCGCTGACCCCGCCATTGCGGATTTGTTCGTCCTTGGCGAGGATCAGATCACGGTCTTCAGCCGAAGCGAGCCAGTCCGCAAGCGCTGTGCGCTCAAGACCGCCGCGGGCACCAATGTCGGCCAGCGTCGCGAGATCAGTCAGGTTGGCGCCTTCGATGAAGTATGCGCTAAAGAGGCTCTCTGCTACCGCGTCTTCAACCCCTTGATTGCCGGCGTAGTGCAGCAGACGGTGCGCATTGACTGTGTTGGGCTGTACCTTGATTTTGTCAAAAGCGAAATCAATACCGACCGCTTTGCCGACCTGGGCAACGTGATCGTACTTGCGACCGCCACCGGGGCCGAACTTGCGTTCGATATATTCCTGACGCGAGATGCCGGTATCCGGCAGATCGGGGTTCAGTTGAAACGGCAGCCAGCGCACGGCGGGCTTTTCTTCATCGGTGGCGCGTTCCTCGTACATCCGCAGTGCGGCTTCGAGACGGCGCTTGCCGATGAAACACCAGGGTCAAACGATGTCGGAGACGATTTCGATCAGCAGCTTGGGTTTGTCATTCATGCGGACGCTCACAGGTTGTTCAAAAATAAGGCGCAAACAGTCTAACGCGGCGTGTGCTTGGCGTCGAGGCGCTTGAACGACGGCAGTGCGTCGCTTATATTCGGCTTCCGGCCGCGCCATCCTGTCGCGGTGCTCAACATCTGTCAGGCTTCAATGAATCAACAGCACACCCCAGTCAAAGCAGCGCCTGCGAGCAGTGGTCATGTCACCGCTGACGGTCTCAAATTGCATTTTCTGGATTATGGTGGCGCCGGCAGGCCGGCGATGTTATGCGTACATGGTGGAGCGGCGCATGCGCACTGGTTCGATTTTGTTGCCGCCGGGTTCACTGCGGACTATCACGTGCGTGCGCTCGATCAGCGCGGTCATGGTGACAGTGATTGGGCCGATCCGCCTGAGTATTCAACAGCGCGCCTTGCCGCTGACCTGCATGAGGTCACCGAGCAGCTCGATCTGCGTGACTTTGTGCTGGTTGCCCATTCGATGGGCGGCATGGTGTCGCTCAATTACGCGGCGACCTATCCGGGCCGTCTCGGCCGTCTGGTCATCGTTGACTCGACCCTGCGGCTGACCGACGATCGCGCCGGCATGATGCGTGAGCGTGGCACGCGGCAAAGTAGTTATGACACGCTCGATGAGCTGGCGGCGCGCTACAAGCTCATGCCGTCGGGGTCTTCGGCGCCGGCCGAGGTGGTTGGGCATATTGCGCGCCACGCCGGCCGCCAGTCGGAAGACGGGCGCTGGCGCCACAAGTTTGACCGCAACGTCTATTCGCAGCGCAACAGCATCGACGGCGTGCCGTGCTTTGCAAAAATCGCCGTGCCGACGCTGCTGGTCAAGGGTGCAAACAGCGCGCGTATTTCGCCAGAGATTTACGCCGAGGTGAGGGCGGTTGCGCCGCAGGTGGAACTCGTCGAAGTCCACGGCAGCGATCACCACGTCACGCTCGATAATCCTGCGGCGTTTGTTGAGGTGGTTCAGGCGTTTCTAAAACGCTACGCTTAAACCGTTGTGTTGGCTTGATGCCGGAGCTGCCACCTCACAACAGCTGCGTGCTGACCTAACTGGTTTTCTGATAACCGCGCACCTCGGCAAACGGCGGTTCGCGCTCGGGCTGCAGATCGACTTCGGCACTGTTGAGGCAGATCTGCAGCATTGAGAAGTAACCGATCGAGCCGATCAGATCGACCACGCCCTTTTCGCCGAAGATTGCTTTCGCCTCGGCAAAGGTTTTTTCGCTAACGAAATGGTTGCGCAAAATCTCCATGGCGAAGCTGTAGTAGACGCGCTCTGCGTCGGATTCGAAGGCGGGCGTGCGATTTGCCGCCAGATCATTGATCACTGCCTCGCTAATGCCGGCGGCGCGCGCCTTGTCGACGTGGGCGTTCCATGAATACTGCGCATCCCAGAACCGCGCGGTCACAAGGATGCCGAACTCGCGCAGTTTCTCCGGGAGCGCAGCATCCCAGCGCATATAGCTGCTGAGCGGCGAGACCAGATTCATCAACTCCGGGCTGTGTAGCCAGACGCCGTAGGGGCCGGCGGCGCGTGTGCGTTTGGCGACGTGTTTGTCGTGCGCCTCGCGCTGGCGTGGCGTCATGTCGTTGTAATCGAGTTTCGGCAGTCGCATGGTTTACTTTCGCTGTTTGACTTCGTTCAGTCTGTCGCGCGGCGCGTGTCGCTCAGGCAAAGCTGAACGCGCCGCCGTTCACATGCAGAATCTGGCCGGTGATATAGCCGCCGCCGGGGCCGCAGAGAAACCGCACCACCGAGGCGATTTCTTCGGGTTCGCCGCGGCGTCCCAGCGGGATCTGGCCTTTGGCGTCGGCGCGCTCACTGCGGTGGGCGGGCCGTGAGGTGTTGAAGCTGCCGGGCGAAACACAGTTGACGCGGATGCCGTCGTCGGCGAGTTCTTTCGACAGCGCGCGTGTGAGGCCGAGCAGCCCGTTCTTCGCCGTGGTGTTATGCGATTTGCGATTGCCGCCGAGCAGCACCGCGTCGCCCCCCAGGGTGATGATGTTGCCGCCTTTGTGTTCCAGCATCGATGGCAGGCAGGCCTTGATGCAGTGAAACGAGCCGTCGAGCGTGATCGACATGGTGTTGCGCCAGTCTTCGAAAGTCATATCCTTGAAGAGAATCTCGCGGCGCTGTGAAGCATTAAGGACGAGGATGTCGATTTTGCCAAAGCGTTTGATGACGGCCTCGCTCATCGCGCGTACCGCAGCAGCGTCCGCAATATCGGCGAGGAAGACGTCGGCCTCGCCGCCCGCCGCCCGAATTTCGCTCACCACCGCGTCGGCGTCTGCACGTGACCCCAGCGTATTGACCGCAACCTTCGCACCAGCCTCAGCCAACGCCAGCGAGATGGCACGTCCGATATTTTTCGCGCCACCGGTGACGAGTGCGACCTGACCGGCGAGTTCGCGCCCGGCTGCGGATGGATGCTGGAGGGACATGCTGAATTCCTTTGCTTGCAGATGATGATGACGATGCATGTTGGCGCGCAGACCACCTTGCATTTTTTTGTATCCCGGCCGGCAGACTATTATCCGCAGATTCAGCGGACGTATCTAGCAAAGGGCGTGATGATGAGAATCGCAGTAGGCATGATACTGGTGGCATTGTTGGGCGTTTTGCCTCTGCAAGCTGATGTCGGATAACGTCACTTCGGTGTTGCCGCACCTCAGCGCCGGTCGTTTGCGCGCGCTGGGCGTGACTGCCGCAAAGTGTATTCCAATCGCGCCTGAGATTCCTGCTGTCGCTGTAGCGGGCGCTGCCGGCTATGAGATCACGGCGTGGGGCGGTTATATGGCGCCCGCAGGGACGCCTGCGGCCATCGTGTCGAAACTCAATGCAGAGATTAACAAGGTGCTGGCCTCGCCGGCCATACGCGAGCGCTGGCTGGCGCTCGGTATCGAACCCGTCGGTACGACTGAACGCTTTGCCACGCATGTCAAAGCCGATACGGCAAAGTGGACGGATGTGCGCCGGCGGGCGGGGATCAAGGGTGAGTATTAAGGAATTAAAAAGTTTCCGACTCTTCAAGCCCTAATTATTGGGCAGCACGCTGCGCCGTGCAAAGGGCAGCGCGCTTACCTAAGTGTCGGCAACGGCGCTGCCTTCCCGTCCGTGCCGAAATCATGCACATTGATCATCATGGCAATCATCGCGTAATGACCGATTAGCGCGGTGAGTTCGACTATGCCTTTGATGCCGAAGCGATCGAGCACTCGTTCATAGGTTGCCTCGCTGACGAAATGTTTTTCGTGGGCTTCGATGCAGTAATCGTAGACTGATTCGGTATCCAGGTCGTCGAATAAAGGGCGCTTGCCGTGGCGGATGGCTTCAATGACTGAATCTGGCAGGCCGCCCTTGCGCGCATGCGGCTCGTGTGCAATCCATTCATACTGGCAACTGGTATGGCGCGCGGTGATGAGGATCGCCATTTCCGAGAGCGCCGGCGGGAGACTGTTGTAGTAGCGCAGTGTCTCGCCGACCTGCTGCCAGCGTTCGAGAAATTCCGGACAGTGTAGCGCCAGTTGGTAGGGGGCGCCGACGTGGTTGTCGCGGCTGCGGCCCTTGACGAAGTCATGTGCGCGCTTTTGCTCCGGTGTCATCGTGGCTTCGGTGAGCAGTGGGATGCGCGGCATTCCAGCTTCAGCCTTTGGTGTAGCGCGTTTCCATCGCGCGGTAGTCGTCGATGCAGTTGAGTTGATTGATCTCGTTGAACAGCATCAGTTCCTTAAGATGGTTGGCGGTGGTGCCGTCGCGCTTCAAGGCCTGTAGCGCGCGCTCGACGCCGCCGGCCGCGGCGAACAGCACCAGCGGACCGTAATCGACCAGCGCCGCGCCCATTTGTTGCAATTTCGGGATCGGCACCAGCGGCGTCTTGCCGCCTTCAACCATGTTGATCCACGACGGCCCCTTCGTTTCATTGATGATGCGCTGAATGTCGGCTTCGGTCGTCGGTGCCTCGACGAAAATCATGTCGGCGCCGGCTTCAACGTAGATGTTGGCGCGTTTGATCGCGTCATCAAGACCGTGAATGGCGATCGAATCGACGCGTGCGGTGATGACGAAATCCGGGTCCTTGCGCGCATCGAAGGCGGCGCGGATTTTTTCCACCATCTCCGCGGGTTCGACGACCTGCTTGCCAGCGAGGTGGCCGCAGCGTTTTGGATAGACCTGGTCTTCGAGATTAACGCCAGCGACTCCGACGGATTCGTATTCGCGCACCGTGCGGTAGGTGTTGAGCGGATTGCCAAAGCCGCAGCCGCCGTCGCCGATGACAGGAATGTTTACTGCCTTCACGACTTTTTCGAGGATGTCGGTCATTTCCGTCAGCGTGACGAGACCCATGTCGGGCATGCCGAGCAGGCTGGCCGATACGCCGTAGTCATGCACGAAGGTCAGATCGAAGCCGGCGCGTTCGACGAGTCTGGCCGACAGCGCATCGTAGGCGCCGACCATCACGGCGATCTCTGGCCGTTTGATGAGTTCACGGTAACGGGTTGTCATTCGCATGTGATTACTCCACAATCGATAAGAAAACAGGCTGACTGATTCTAGCAGACGGATCCGAACGGTCGCCCAACCCCAGTGGAGGAGAACAGGTGAAGCGGTTGATGTCTTTGCGCATGCCGGCCAGCGTGCTGATGTTGTGTTTGCCGTTATTTGTTGCAGCACAAACCTTTCCAGTGAAACCGATTCGCCTGATCGTGCCCTCGGCGCCGGGCGGCGGCGCCGATGTCACCGCGCGCATCGTCGGGCCGGCGATGAGCGAGCTTTTGCGCCAGCAGGTGGTGGTCGAGAACCGCGGTGGCGCCAGCGGCATGATCGGCGGCGAAGCGGTGGCGCGCGCCGCCCCCGACGGCTACACGCTGCTGCTGGCGATCGCGCCACTGTCTATCAATCCGGCAATGTACAAAAAAGTGCCTTATGACGCGACACGCGATTTCGCGCACGTCTCGCAAGTGGTGGCGTTGCCTAATCTGCTGATCGCGCATCCGTCGCTGCCGGTCAAGAACGTCAAAGAACTGATCGCCTTCTCGCAGGCGCGGCCGGGTCAGCTGAATTTTGCATCGGCGGGGCTCGGCAGCGCACCGCACCTGTTCTTCGAGCTTTTTCTCGATATGGCCGGGCTCAAGATGTCGCACGTGCCGTACAAGGGCGCCGGGCCGGGCGTGATCGACGTCATGGCCGGCCACGTGCCGCTGATGTCGCCGACGATTTTCGCCGCACTCCCGCATGTGCGTAGCGGCCGTTTGCGCGGGCTTGCGGTCACTATGGCGAAGCGCGCGTCGGGTGCGCCCGACATTCCGACCCTCGCCGAGGCCGGCGTGCCGGGTTACGAGGCGATCAACTGGTTCGGCGTCAGCGCGCCGGCCAACACGCCGCGCGAGATCACGCAGTTGCTGTCCTCAACCATCGCGCGCGCGCTGCAGCAGCCCGAGATCCGCGCGCGCATCGCCGCCGACGGCGCAGAAGCGGTGGGCAATACGCCCGACGAATTTGCGGCCTATGTCAAAAGCGAAACCCTGAAGTGGGGCAAGGTCGCCAAACGCGCGGGTATCGAACCCGAATGAGCGAACGGCGTGTGCTGCTGGTTGAGGACGATCCGTATCCGCGCGTGTTGCGCGTGATACTAGACCCCAACGCGCCGGACGATCTGCGCGCCGCGTTCGCGCACATGCTCGCGCATGAAATACCGGATTTCCGCGAATGGTGTTTGCAGGTGCGCATCGAGGTCGCAGGGTTGTATCCCTGCGAGGTCCGCATGGTCGCGTCGCAGGAGGAATTGCTGGCGCAGCTGTCCGATGCGGATGCCGTGATGGTCGAGTCATTGCGTTTGGATGCGCCGGAGCTGGCGTGTGCGCCGCGCCTGAAGGTAGTGCAGAAATATGGCGCCGTGCTCGACAACATCGACACCGTGGCCTGCGACCGCCATGGCATCAAGGTTTGCGCGCTTAACCGTCGCGCCAACGCATCGTGTGCGGAACACGCGCTGGCGATGATGCTGATGCTGGCGCGGCAGTTACACCGTATCAACGGTTTGATCAGTGCCGAGCAGCTGCGTGGGGCCGGTTATATGCCTGCTGTCGGCGCCGATGCCTTTGATAAACGCGTGCCGGGTTCCGCCTGGGGACGGGTGACTTCGCTGGGTATCTTGCGCGACACTACGCTGGGTATCGTCGGTTGCGGTGAGATCGGGCGCGAACTGGCGCTGCGTGCAGCGGTGTTTGGTATGCGGATTGTCTATTCGCAACGTCATCCGCTAGCGCCCGAGGACGAGCGTAAATTCAATGTGCGTTACCTCTCGCTCGATGAACTGCTGGCGACCTCTGATTGGGTCAGCCTACACGTGCCGGAGAACGAATCGACGCGCGGCATGATCGGTAGCCGACAGTTTGCTTTGATGAAGAACGGGGCGCGTCTGATCAATGTGTCGCGCGCGAGTCTAATTGAGCGCAATTCCCTGATTGATGCGCTCGAGTCAGGGCGGCTGGCCGGATTTGCACTTGACGCTCAATATGCGGAACCCGGTAGCGCCACCGACCGGTTGCTGGATTTTCCGCAGGTCATCCTGACGCCCCATACGGCCGGGCAGCCGCGCGCACTCGGGCTGGCTGATTTTCGCGATGTCATGATCAACATTGCGCAGGCACTGGCGGCGTGACGTTCCAGTTATTGTTGCAAAGCGCGGCGCTGCTGATTATTCTTCAAGACAACAAAAAAGGGGGCGATGATGGGCATGCTAGTCGCAAAAGACGAAAAGCAGGATTTTAAAGTGTTGCCGCTTGCCGCCGACATCGGTGCCGAGATTGTTGGTATCGATTTGTCGAGGCCGCTGGATGGTGCCACTTTCACAGCGGTGCGCGATGTGTTTTTTAAATATTCGGTGGTGCTGTTTCGTGATCAGAGTATTACCGAGCAGCAGCAGATTGATTTCAGCCGCCGTTTTGGCGAGCTTGAGATTCACGTGCTCAAACAGTTTTTGCATCCCATGCATCCTGAAATCTTGTTGATCTCGAATATCGTCGAGGACGGCAGGAACATCGGTATCGTCGATGCCGGCCGTTACTGGCATTCGGACCTTTGTTACAAGTCGGTGCCGAGCATGGCCTCGGCTTTGTATGCGATCGAGCTTCCCCAAGATGAAAACGGCAAAGTGCTTGGCGACACCCTGTTTGCCAGTGTGGCCGCTTCGTATGACGCCCTACCTGAGTCGCTGAAAAAACGCATTGCCGGGCTCCAGGCGCTACACAGTCTTGAGCATACCTTCGACCGTACGCGCAAGGACGCGGATATCCGCACCGATCAGATTGATACTGGTGAAATCCGGCGTACCAGCGTTACCGCCGCTCAGAAAAAGGTTGCTGAGGCTGTGCATCCGGTAGTCCGAACGCACCCGGTAACCGGGGGTAAAAGTATTTATGTCAACGATTCAACTACGGTGAACATCGTCGGCGTTTCGGCGAGCGAAAGCGAGGACATACTGGGTGAGTTGCGGGCGCGATGCATTCGTCCGGATTTTGTCTATCGGCACCAGTGGCGTCTAGGCGACCTGCTGATGTGGGACAACTGTTCCTCGCAGCACCAGGCCGTCGCCGACTATGCCTGGCCGCAACGCCGCCGTATGCACCGCACGACGATTACCGGGACGGTCCCCTTCTAACAATGTATTCGAAGCTAGCCTCCTGCCGGGGCGGCGGAAGGACGCGTAATCCGTCGACGCGCATTAGCTAACCATTAAAGCGAGGAGTCAGCATGACCGAGGGTCCGCATTACCGGGAAGGCAAGTGGGCGGTTAGCCCCTACAACTACGATGCAAAGGTCAACGCCGGCAAACACATGCCGAAGAAGGTGCAGCTGCTTGATCTGACGCTGCGCGAAGGTCGTCAGGTCGAAGGCGTGTCACTACGCATCGAGGATGTGCTCGAATACGCGCGCCGTGCCGATGCCGTCGGCATCGAAGTGATCGAAATGCACCACGATGAGCCCGAGGAAATACGCCAGGTCAAAAAACTCGGTCTAAACCTGAAGATTCAGGCGTTGGTGCATCCGACCTCGTCGCTCAATCCGAAAACCTGCGCTGAGGAAGTCGAGCACCTGATTTCGGACGGCGCCGACATCATCTGCCTATCGGTGGTGGGCTCAGACCACAACTTCGGTCTTGTCGAATCGATGGCGGGCATGAAGATGTCGCGCGAGGAGTATCTGAACATCACCTGTGAGGGCGTGCGCCATGCGAAGAAGAAGGGTGCCTGCGTCAACGCCATCGTCACCGATTTTTCGCGCATGGACATCGAATGGCTGAAGACCATCACGCGGCGTCTGGCGGAGGCGGGCGTCGATATTCTGCGCCTTGACGACATCTGCGCGCCGTGCAAGCCGGCCGTCTACCAGCATCATGCGTGGGAGGTGAAGCAGACCATCGGCAGTATTCCACTGGCGATACACAGTCATAACGATTTCGATTTGGGACTGGCTGGCCAGCTTGCCGCCCTCGAAGGTGGCGCGGAAATTCTCGAGGGCAGCGTCAATGGCATGGGTGAGCGCGCGGGTGTGCCGAATATTGCAACACTCGCGGCCACGCTGGAAATGTTCTACGGTTACAACACCGGCATCAAGCTTGATGCGATGCAGGAGTTTTCGGAATTCGTTGCAGATGTCTGGAATCAGCCGATTCCGCCGCACAACGCGGTGACAGGACGCACGGCGTTTTCGCATTGTGTCGAGGTGCACTACGTGCTGCCGAAAGATGGCCAGTACGCGTTCAATGCGTGGACACCGAATGTTACCGGTCATGAGGAATTCGTGCCGATGTGCCATTACTCTGGTGTGTTTGCAGTCAAGCGCAAGGCGCAGACGCTGGGGCTCGGCGAATTGACGACGGAGGCGGCCAAGGAAGTGCTCGCGCATGTGCGCAAGGAGTTGCGGCTGCGCCGAACTGCATTGTCCGACCGGCTGTTCACGGAGTTGGTGCGCGAGGCGATGCGTTAGTGCAGCAGAGTCTTCATCCTGGGAGGTGCGCCGCACTTTTCGGGCTACGATAAGAAAATGAATTTTTCCGTCTGCGCAAAGCGGCTTCTGGAGGCTACACGCAGCAAAAAAATAGGGGAAATTGAAATGATCCGTTTAGTTTTTGTAGTTGCTGCATTATTGCTGTGTGGCGCAGGCGCGCTCGCGCAAACCTATCCGTCAAAGCCGGTACGCGTGATACTGCCGTATCCGCCCGGAGGCAGTTCGGATCCGCTGGTGCGTGCGATGGCGCAGCGGCTGAGCGATGCCTTCAAGGTCAACTTTGTGGTCGATAACCGGCCAGGTGCGAATGGCATTATCGGTACTGAGATACTGGTGAAGTCGCCGCCCGACGGTTACACCATCGCGCTGGGTTCGACCAGCACGATGCCGATGAACGCGGCGATCTACGCCAAGCTGCCGTACGATCCTCTCAAGGATTTCACCTTCATTTCGAGTTTTTCGTTTACGCCGCTGATTCTGGTGGTGCATCCGTCGGTGCCGGTGAAGACGGTGAAGGAGTTCATCGCCCTGGCGAAGGCGAAACCCAATCAGGTTGTTTATGCATCGTTCGGCGTCGGCGGCGTTGCGCATTTCGGCGCCGAGCTCTTCAGTCATATGGCCGGCATCAAGATGATACACGTGCCCTACAAGGGCAGTGGTCCGTCGACTATAGACCTGCTAGCCGGGCAGGTGATGGCATCGTTCGATACTATGCAGAACGCAATGCCCTATGTTCGTGCCGGCCGCATGCGCGGCCTCGGCATTGCTTCGCTCAAGCGTTCGACAGTAGCGCCGGAGATCCCAACTGTAGACGAGGCAGGGGTGAAGGGCTATGAAGTGGGCACCATGTTCGGTTTCGTCGCGCCGGCCGGCGTGTCGCGCGACATCGTCATGAGGCTCAACGCCGAAATGGGGCGTGCCGTCGCGCATCCGGACGTCACCAAGCTGATGGTGCCGGTGGGTACCGAGCCGATGCACAACACGCCCGAAGAATTCGCCGAGATCATCCGCAAGGACATGCCGAAGTGGGCGAAGGTCGCGCGCGACGCTAATATGCGCGCGGAATGAGGTGAGCGCACCGAGCGACTGCGTGGTTCTCGCCGCCGAGGAGGCGCGCTCCCTCGGCGCGCGTGTTATCCATCGAGCCGGCTATAGCCGCGAGGAAGCGGATATTGTCGCGGCCAGCCTGCTAGATGCTGAGCTATGCGGTTACCCGGCGCTGGGTTTGGCGCGCTCGATCACCATTGCTGAGGACGAACGCACGCAGGCGCCGCGCATGCCCGTGACAGTCGTGCACGAGACTCCAGTGTCGGCGCAGATCGACGGCGGCGGTTATGTCGGTGTCTATGCGCTGAACCGTGCAGTCGATGTGGTACTCGACAAAGTACGTGCCAACGGCTTTGCTTTGGTCGGTCTGCACAACAGTTATTTCAGCGGGCGCAACGCCTATTACGTCGAGAAGATCGCGCGCGCCGGTTACGCGGTGATACATACCGCATCGAGCGAGCCCTATGTGGCGCCGTTAGGCGGGCGCGAATGCGCCTTCGGTACCAATCCGGTGGCGGTTGGTTTGCCGGGTGAACCCGATCCGTATATTTTCGATATGGGTAGTTCAGCGATCACGCGTGGCGAGGTGGTGCTGGCTTCGCGGCTCAATCAGCTGCTGCCGTTTGGCGTGGCGATCGACGCCGCGGGAGTGCCGACTCTCGATGCAGCCGAAGCGCTGAAAGGCGCGATCCTGCCCCTTGGCGGCACGCAGGCACACAAGGGCTATGGCCTCGCATTCATGATCCAGGCCTTCGGTTTGCTCGGTGGCACCGGACTCACACAGGGGCGCGCGCAGCATTTCGGTTTCCTGTTCATCGTCTTTAATCCTACGCTGTTGATGCCGCTTAAACAATTCGAGGCGCAGCTCGCCGAACTGATCGGTGCGATGAAATCGACTCCGTGTAAACCGGGTACCGACGAAATCCGCATTCCTTCCGAGCGGGCGTTTCGCGTGCGGGCGCAAACTCTGCGCGAAGGCGTTTTTCTTGAGCGGCGCCTGTATGAAAGATTGCTTGCTTTGATCTAGCAAAGGCAAACGGACAGTCGTCTGCCTCTGTTTCGCATAAAATAGCCAAAAAATAATCTGATGGAGGAATGCCGTGTCTGATCCTGTTTATGATTACGATGTATTGATTGTTGGTGCCGGTAACGCCGCGTGCTCGGCCGCATTGGCTGCGCTCGAAAAAACCCCGCGAGTGGGTATGCTCGAAAAAGCGCCGCAGCGCGACCGTGGAGGTAACAGTATGCTGACGGTGCTGATGCGCTTTGCGTTCAACGGTGCAGAAGATCTCAAACCGCTGATCCGTAACTATTCCGATGATGAAATGCGGCCGCTGTTGGAAGGCTTGCCGCACCGCACGGAGGCCGAGTTGTGGGACGAGATCATGCACGTCACCAACAATCAGTCCGATCAGGATATGTTGCAGGTGCATGTCACCGAGTCGCTGAAGACGGTGCATTGGTTGGCAACGAAGGGCCACGACTGGTCGCCGGCGACGATCCGCGATGACAATGTCGTCACCATGAACGGTGGCGGTGCCGGTTTGCAAAAGCGCAACTTCGCGATCCTCGAAAAAGCCGGCGTGAAATTTCATTATGAAACCGCAGCTCTCGAGCTGGTGCAGGACGCCAAAGGCAAGGTCACCGGTGTCAAGGCGCTCACGCCCCAGGGTGTTTCTACCTTCAACGCCAAATCCGTGGTGCTGGCCTGTGGCAGCTTCGAATCGAACCCTGAAATGCGCGCGCGCTACCTCGGGCCGGGCTGGGACATGATTCACCAGCGCGGCGTGCCGTTTAACACCGGCGACGGTCTGAAAATGGCGATGGACATTGGCGCCATGCCCCACGGGAGTTGGAGCACCTGCCACGCCTCCCCACAGGATATCGCGCTGCCTAAATTCACCGTACCCTCGGCGCATTCGCTCAAAGACAGCCAGACGCGTTATATGTATCCGTGGGGCATCATGGTCAACATGAATGCCGAGCGTTTCATCGACGAGGCCTACGATACGCGCGGCCGCACGTATGCGGCGATGGGGCGCTCGATTCTGGCGCAGCCCGGCGGCATTGCCTATCAGATTCTCGACGCGAAAATCCGCAAGATGAATCTGTATACGCCGAACTACCAGAGTGCCACCACGGTCAAGGCCAACACCTTGGAGAAGCTCGGTGCCGAGCTCGATCTCGATGTGCCGAGATTTGTGAAGACGGTGCGCGAGTTTAACGCCGCGGTGCAGCCCGGCCAGTACAACCCGGATCGTCATCATCTCGACGGCAAATGCACGGCCGGCATTACGCCGCCGAAAACCAATTATGCGCTTGAAATCGACGAGGCGCCGTTTGAGGCGTTTCCGGTGCGTTGCGGCATGACCTTTGCATTTGGTGGTTTGAAAATCGATCCGAAGACCAGCCAGGTGCAGCACGTCGCCGGCCGGCCGATCCCCGGCCTCTACGCCGCTGGTGAAATGGCCGGTGGTTTGTGGGTCGGTAATTACGCCTCGGGCTCGGGCATGATGGCGGGAGCCACTTTTGGTCGCATTGCCGGCACCTATGCGGCGGTGACGGCGATCGCTTGATAAATGTCAGGAAGAGACCGGGGCAAAAAGTTATTCGCCCTGCGAGTTTGAATTGGCGGCATGGCAGTTTTGAAAAGCATAAACACTGAGGGATTCAATTGAACATCATCGTTACAGTCAAACAAGTCGCGGACCCGAACATTCCGCCGGCGCATATCCAACTCGACCCCGATGGCAAACGTATCATCTCGCCCTTCGGCGTGCCGCCAGTGATGAATGGTTACGATGCCAATGCGCTCGAAGAAGCGATCCGCTTGAAAGAAGTGCACGGCGGCAAAATTACCGTGGTGGGGTTGGGTGACGACACCAGTCGCGAGTCGTTGAAGATGGCGGTGGCGATGGGTGCGGACACCGCAGTTCTGATTAACGATCCGGATCTGGTCAATGGCGACAGTGCCACCATCGGCCGCGCGCTGGCGGCGGCGATCAAAAAAATCGGACTGCCTGATCTGGTGTTGTGTGGGCGCCAAGCGTCGGATACCGACGGCGGGCAGGTGCTGCACTGGCTCGCCGAGGCGCTTGATCTGCCGACCGTGGTACCGGTGACAAGGATCGAAGCGGTCGACGGCAATCAGCTCACAGTGCATCGTTTGATCGAGGATGGTTATCAGCGGCTGAAAGTCGAACTGCCGGCGCTGCTTGGCGTGTCGAGCGAGATCAACGAAGCGCGTCATCCGAGCGTGCGTGGCAGCATGGCGGCCGGGCGCACGATGATTTCCGGCTGGAAGGCGGCCGATATAGGCCTCGCCGCCCAAACGCCCAAGGTTGAGTTGCGTGAACTGCAAATTCAGGTGCGCACCACCAAGGCGGAATTGATCGAGGGCGCATCAGGTGCGCAAAAAGGGGCGGCACTCGCCGACAAACTACATGAACTGGGGTTGATCTGATGGCTGGCGTATTGGTATTCGGTGACACCGTCGGCGGCAAACTGGCGCCGGCCTCTTTGGAAATGGCGGTGGCGGGCGCGGCATTGGCGCAGGCTTTGAATGAGCCGTTGCTCGGCGCCTTGATTGGTGACGGGCTGGATGCCGCCGCGGCGGAATTTAGCGGGGGCTTTACCACCTTGCATCTGCTCGAAGGCAAACAGCTACGGCCTTATACGGCCCGTTCCGCGATTGCTGCAGCGCGTGCCGCGATTGATGCCTGCCAGCCGACCGTAGTGTTGTTCCCGCACACGTCGGAAACGCGTGAATGGGCGCCGCGTCTGGCGGCGATGCTCGACACCGGTCTGGTCATGGACTGTACGGCGCTGAGTGCCGAGGGTAGTGATCTCGTCGTCAGCAAGCCGGTATATGGCGGCGGCGTGGTGGCGCAGTATGTGGTGCACGGCGCGACGCGGCTGGTGACGGTGCGCACTGGCGTGTTTGAAGCGAAGGCCGGTGCGGCAGCAGGCGCGATTAACAAAATTGCCGTCGCCGATGCGCCAGCGGGACGCGTGGCCCTGATCGACGAACACAAGCTGCAGGCCGAAGGTGGCGTGCGTTTGAAGGATGCCACCACCATCGTCTCTGGCGGGCGCGGACTTGGCGGCCCCGACAACTGGCATTACATCGAAGAAACTGCAGGGTCGATAGGCGCCGCGGTGGGTTGCTCGCGGCCGGTGGCGGATTCGGGTTGGGTTTCGTCCGCGCATCAGGTCGGTTTGAGCGGCACCAGCGTGAAGCCGGATTTGTATATCGCGGTGGGTATTTCGGGCGCCGTGCAACATCTGGCCGGCATCAGTAATTCCAGCACGGTGGTGGCCATCAATGTTGATAGCGACGCCGATATGTTTACGCGTGCGAATTACGGCGTGGTCGGCGATTACAAGGAAGTGCTGCCGGGGTTTGTGGCGCGCGCCAAGGAAATTCGCGGTTAGTTTTGACCCATTCCCCGCAGTCTGGGGATGGGGACCAACGATGCACCATGCTGTTGTCGATCCCGGAAGACGTGCAGCGCATTCCGGGAAGGAAGTTCGCGAGGGCAATTGTTTGCCCTTCCTAAAAGCATTTGGGAGAACGTCATGCCGGGAAGCCCGCAGCGCATCATCTTTGCAACAGCGCTTGGTCTTGGCGCGTGTCTGGCGGCCACACAATCTGCCGCACAGCTTTATCCCAGCAAACCCATCCGCATTGTTGTTGGTTTCGTGCCCGGCGGCGCGGTGGATTTCACGGCGCGTCTCGTCGGTCAGAAATTATCCGAAGCGCTAGGCCAGCCGGTGGTGGTGGAGAACCGTGCCGGTGCGAGCACGGCGATTGCCACCGAGCGTGTCGCAACCGCACCCGGTGACGGCTACACGCTGTTATTGATCCCCACCTCGACCGCGGTGCAGACCGCCTTGCGTTCGAATCTCCCCTATGACCTGAAGCGCGATCTCACGCCGGTGTCGTTGGTCTCGATCGGCCCTTTTGTGCTGTTGGTGCATCCCTCGGTACCGGTGAAAACGCCGAAGGAATTGATTGCACTCGCGCAGCGTCAGCCCGGCATGCTCAATTACGGCTCGCCCGGTATGGGCAGCGCTAATCATCTGGCCGGTGAACTGTTTCTGCTGCAGACCAAAGTGAAGATTACGCACATTCCGTACAAGGGCTCGGGGGAGGCGGTGATCGCGGCCGCCTCGGGCCAGGCGCCGGTCGGCTTTCCGAGTCTCGCCGGCGCTATGCCGATGATCGATGGCGGACGGCTGCGCCCGCTGGCGGTGACCAGTCTGCGGCGCGCAAGTTCGCTGCCAAACGTGCCGACGCTCGACGAAACGCTGCTCAAGGGCTTTGATTACGTGGCGTGGTATGGCGTGGCGGTGCCGTCATCGACACCCAAAGAGATTGTTGCCAGATTGAACGCGGCGCTCGGCAAGATCGTGCTGCTGCCCGACGTCAAGGAGGCGTTCAACAAGCAGGGCTTCGAAGCACAGGCCGGCACGCAGGAAGAATTTACCGCCATCATCAATCGCGAAATCGAGCAGACGGTCAAGCTGATACAAATCACTGGCCTCAAGGCCGAGTAGCTCGTGCGGCGGTAGTTGGTGTCCTGAGTCTGCAATTCGCTAATTGGTTGGCTACACAAAAATGAGACTATCAAATTTTATGGTGTGTGCTGCGCTGTGCGCGACACTCGTATCACTTCCCTGATTTGGAGAACAACGATGGCTGGAGTAGCGGACGGCGCCGCGGATGCGGCGACTTCAACAACACAAACGGTCGGCGGTCTTACCGCAAGTATCGCGCAGTTAGTCAGCAGTTTTGACGGTGCGCAACTCGAACCCGAGGCGCTGATCCGCGCCAAACACGGTGTGCTCGATGCCATCGGCGTCGCGCTCGCCGGTATCGACGAGCCGGTGTCGAAAGTGATGCTCGCATATGCCGCCGATCTGCCGGCACAGGATGGGGCGACTATCTGGGGCAGCGCGCGCAAGGTGGCGCTGACAGAGGCCGCCCTGGTCAACGGCACGCTGGCCCACGCGCTCGATTACGACGACATGAATCGTTCGATGCTGGGACACCCGAGCTCGGTACTGACCGCCGGTCTGCTGCCGCTGGCCGAGTCGTTGCAGTTATCGGGCCGCAAGCTGCTTGAGGCGTATGTGGTGGGGCTGGAGGCGATGGCGCGGGTCGGGCGTATTTTCGGTTTTCAGGCTTACGATCGCAGCTGGCATCCGACCGCGGTGCTCGGCGTGCTGGGCGTGGCAGCGGGGGCGAGTTATTTGCTGCGTCTGAATGCTGCGCAAACGGTGAATGCGCTCGGCATTGCCGCCTCCGAAGCCTCGGGCATCAAGAAAAATTTCGGCGCCATGATGAAGTCGGTGCATGCGGGCAGCGCGGCACGCAAGGGCGTATGGGCGGCGCAGTTTGCGCAGCGCGGACTGGCCGCAGATGCAACAGCCCTCGAGGGCAAATTCGGTTTCTGCGATATGTTTAATGAAATACAGACGCCGCAGGAACCGGCGGATGCTGCGACACGCGGGCTCGATATCATGGCCGCCGGCCTCGTCTTCAAACAATATCCGTGCTGCGGTGGCTTGCACACGCTGCTCGACATCATGCTTGATCTGCGCGGAAAACAGGGTTTGCAGGCGGCTGATGTCGTGCAGATTGAATGCGGCTTGCATCCGCAGAAGGTCGCCTATCTTGATCGCCCGGCGCCGACGGAAAATCTCGCTGCGAAATTCAGTGTGCAGTATTGCGTGGCGGTGGCCTTGCTCAACGGCAAGGTCGGTCTTGCTGATTTCAACGACACCATCATTTTCGAGACACAGCGCCGCGAATTGATGAAAACAATACAGATCACGCCGCGCGAAGATTTTGGCAGTTTCGAATGCGAGATCGTGGTGCGTAAAAAGGATGGCAGCACTTTGTCGGGGCGCATGCTGGAGGCGCGCGGCTCGCTCCGTAATCCCTTGTCGGAGGCGGAATTGCTCGCCAAGTTTGAGGATTGCGCGGCGGCGATGCTGGGGGCGGCGCGGGCGAAAGCGGCCGGTGCGGCCTTGCTTGCCATCGATAAGACGATGGATCTTTCGCAGGCGATAGGGGCGCTTTGCCCACGCGGTTAAATACAGTTGTTATCGCCCTGGAGGAGCGCAGCGTATTCCGGGCTACGGTCAATCGGGGGTGCGCCGCGCGGGTGCAACGACGGTCAATGGTGCGCGGTGCGCACCCTGCGACTGACCGGTGTGGGGTGCACGCCCAACGCGATTACAGTTCAGCAGGGTGCGCATCGCGCACGCTTGAGGAAGGTGAATACTGTGCGGTGCGCACAAAACGGGATTACGTTTATTAGAGGATATCTGACAAGTGATGATCAAAATGAAAATGGTTCGCCTCGCATTAGCGGTCGTGTGCAGCGTATTCTCCGCATCGGTCGCAGCGCAAAACTGGAAGCCCGAGCAGAATATCGAAATTTCCGTTGGCACGGGGCCTGGTGGCGGCGCTGATCGGACGGCGCGTTTCATCCAGCGGCTGATCCAGGAAAAGAAGCTGATGCCGCAAGCGGTGACCGTGGTCAACAAGCCCGGTGGTGGCGGCACCATCGGCATGCGTTATCTCAATACGCATCAGGGTAACGCGCATTTCCTGCAAATGTATTCGCCTAATGTGTTGGCCGGTCATGTCGTCGGCCAGGTGTCGATGAATTACAGCGAAGTCACACCGCTGGCGATTCTGTATTCGGAGCACATGCTGGTGGCGGTGCGCACCGAATCGCCGATCAAGGACGGCCGCGATCTGATCGCGCGCCTCAAGGCCGATCCGAAATCCTTGTCGATGACCGTCGGCATCGGGCTGGGCAATATGAACCATATTGGTGCGGCGCTGCCCTTGCGTGCTGGTGGCGTTGATGTGAAGCAGGTTAAGGCGGTGGTTTTCAATACGGTTGCTGAATCGGTGACGGCGGTGGTCGGCGGTCATATTGATATTGTCGCCGCGACACCTTCGACCATCCTGCAGCAGGTGCAGGCTGGGAGGCTGCGCGTAATCGGTATCACCGCGCCGCAGCGTGTGCCCGGTTTGTATGCACAGAGCCCGACCTGGCGCGAACAGGGGATCGACAGTATCGCTTCGTTCTGGCACGCCGTGATCGGCCCCGCCGGCATGTCAGCGGCGCAGGTGCGTTATTGGGAGGAGATGCTCGCGCAGCTGGCGGTGACGGAGGAATGGAAAAAACAGCTCGACGACAATTACCTGACTCCGCAGTTTATGAAGTCGGCTGCGGCGACGAAATTTCTCGGTGCGCAGTACGGTGAACTGAAGTCGATTCTGACCGAGTTGGGGATGGCAAAGTAATTGCTTTGGTAAAATATTGTCTGATTAACCAGGGAGTGAAGAGATGAATGCGTATCAACGTAGTGTTGTGGCGGTAATCGGTTTGAGCCTATTCCCCGCGCTGGCCTTGGCGCAAAGTGGTGTCATTGCACTGCCTTCAGTGCCGGCGAATGTGGTGCGCGGGCATCTGCCCACCGACCGGCCCCCGGTCTTGAGGGTGCAGTCCGGCCAGACGGTCACCATAGACACGCTTTCGCATCAGGGCGTCAGCACGCCGGAGGGCGCGGTGGCGTTTTTCGGCAAGGCGGGCGTCAAACCCGAAAACGTGCTGCCCGATGCGATTGCGGTGCAGAAAGAAGTGAAAATTCCGCAGGGCGGCGGCACCCACGTATTGACGGGGCCGATTTTTGTCGAGGGCGCGGAACCGGGTGATTTGCTGGAAGTGCGCGTGGTGAATGTCGAATTTCGCGTGCCTTACGGCGTGAACGCATCGAATTGGGGCACCGGCGTGCTGCCGGCCCACCTCAATCAGCCGACGTCTCGTATTATTGAATTCGATTTGAAGCGTAATGTTGCCGCGTTTTCGTCCGACATCGAGATTCCGCTTTCGCCGTTCATGGGCATCATGGCTGTCGCACCGCCGCCGGGCGACGCGATGGTGAGTTCGCGTCCGCCCGGTGCATTCGGCGGCAATCTCGATCTCAAGCAACTGGTGCGCGGCTCATCGCTGTATCTG
>CAMDSO010000039.1 GCA_945906935.1 Bordetella parapertussis | reverse complement strand
CTCGCTCAAAGAAGTGCCGACGCTCGCCGAACAGGGCATGAAGGGTTTTGAAGTCGTCGTCTGGCATGGTTTCTATGCGCCCAAAGGCACGCCGAAACCGATCATGGACAAGCTGGTCGCCGCCTTGCAGGCCGCCGTGCAGGATGCCCGCTTCAAGGCGCGTCTGGTCGAACTCGGCGCAGAACCAGTACCGCTGGCAAAAGCCAATCCGGAATCGCTGCGTACCCATCTGCAGGCCGAGATCAGCAAATGGGCGCCGCTCATCAATAGCGCTGGCGTCGCCGCCTCCCTGTCGGCCGGACAGCCTGCCGCCCAGGAACTCAGCGGCACCCTGAAAAAAATCAAGGAGACCGGCAGCATCACGCTGGGTCACCGTGAATCATCGATTCCCTTCTCCTATCTCGACGACAAACAGCGGCCAGTCGGCTACGCCGTCGATTTGTGCATGAAAGTGGTCGATGCAGTGAAAGCCGAGCTAAAAATGCCGAACCTGAAAGTCAACCTGCAACCGGTGACTTCAAGCAACCGTATTCCTTTGCTGCAAAACGGCACCATCGATCTTGAATGCGGCTCCACCACCAACTCGGTGCAGCGTCAGGAACAGGTGGCGTTCGGGCCGACGTATTTCGTCATTAATGTCACCGCGGCGGTGAAGAAGTCATCAAACGTGAATGCGATAGCTGACCTCAACGGCAAAACCATCTCGACCACCTCGGGCACGACCTCGGTGCCGCTGATCAAATCGTATGAAAGAGCCAAGGGGATCGACGTCAAGGAGATTTACGGCAAGGATCACGCTGAATCCTTCCTGCTATTGACCGAAGATCGCGCTGTCGCCTTCATCATAGATGACATCCTGCTCGCCGGTCAGATCGCCCATGCACGCAATCCCGCCGATTACCGCATCCTGCCCGAGTCGCTGCGTGAAGAGCCCTACAGCATGATGCTGCGCAAGGGCGACGCACCGTTCAAGGCGCTGGTCGATCGCAGCGTCGGCGCGGCGATGAAATCGGGCGAAATTGAAAAGATCTTCGCACGCTGGTTCACCAGTCCGATCGCGCCCAAGGGCGTGAATCTGAATTTTCCGATGACCCCGGCAATTCGCGACGCCTTTAAAAACCCGAACGACAAGGGCGTTTGATAAAACCCCTGAACCAAACAGCCGGGGCGCACCACTGCAGCCCCAGCTTTTTTATTGACTGATGTAATGAATCTGGACATCTTCCTGCAGCAGGTCCCGGACGGCGACGGCACGTGGTGGCAGATGCTCGCCTCCGGCCTGCAATGGACGCTGCTGGTCGCGCTGTGCGCGTGGGTCATGGCCTTTGTGCTGGGCTCCGTGGTGGGCGTCGCGCGCACCACGGAGACGCGCTGGCTCACCCGCTGCGGCAAGGCCTACGTTGAACTGTTCCGCAATATTCCGCTAATCGTACAGTTCTTTCTCTGGTATTTCGTTGTGCCCGGCCTGATACCGGCGGTCAAGGTCTGGGTCACGACGCTCGATCCAACCCATCATCAGGTGGTCACCGCCATCGTTTGTCTGGGCTTTTTTACTTCGGCCCGCATCGCCGAACAAGTGCGTTCGGGCATCCAGTCGCTGGCGCGCGGCCAGCGCAACGCCGCCTATGCGGTCGGTCTGACGCCGCTGCAGGCCTATCGCCATGTGCTGCTGCCGCTGGCCTATCGATTGATCATTCCACCGCTGACCTCGGAGGTAATGAACCTTATCAAGAACACCGCGGTGGCTTATTCGATCGGTCTCACCGAATTATTTTTTCGCACGCGTGAAATGGGCGAGATGACCTTTCGCTATTTCGAGGCCTTCGCCGCCGCCACACTCGTCTACGTCGTCATCGCGCTCGCCGCCAACCGCCTGATGGCATGGCTCGAACGCAGCGTCGCGATCCCCGGCTATATTGCGGGGCCACGCTGATGGGGGATCTGGATTTCGAGGTCATCGGACGCGTTCTGCCTTATCTGGCGGCGGGCCTTCAATACACCATACAACTCACGCTGGTTGCCGCTGCGGGCGGCGTGATCTTCGGTACCCTGCTGGCGATGGCGCGCCTGTCTTCATCGCGCCCGCTGGCGCTAGCCGCCGCCGGCTACGTCAATCTGATGCGCTCGATCCCGCTGCTGCTGGTGATCTTCTGGTTTTATTTTCTGATGCCCGTGTTGCTGCAATCACTGACCGGCGCCGAGCGCCCGCCGCAAATCGGCGCCGAAGGCTCGGCCTATATCACCTTCATTCTTTTCGAAGCGGCGTATTTCTGCGAAATCATGCGTGCCGGCATTCAGAGCATCGCCAAAAGCCAGGCCGGCGCCGGCTACGCGCTGGGGCTCTCTTACTGGCAGGTCATGCGGCTGATCGTGCTGCCGCAGGCGTTTCGTAACATGCTGCCCGTGCTGCTCACCCAGGCGATCATCCTGTTTCAGGATGTCTCGCTGGTGTCGCTGCTGAATGTCACCGATTTCGTCGGCGCCGCGGTCAAGGTCGCGCAGCGCGACAGCCGGGTGGTCGAAATGTATCTGTTCGTCGCCGTCGTCTACTTCATACTGTGTTACTCGCTGTCGGCGGCGGTCAAACAACTACAGCGTCGCATCTCCATCGTCCATTAACCGCTACCGGGGCGCTTCATGATCGTCATCGACAACATCAGCAAATGGTATGGAAGCTTCCATGCACTCAACAACTGCAGCACGCGCGTATCCAAAGGCGAGGTGGTCGTGGTGTGCGGCCCCTCGGGTTCGGGCAAATCAACACTGATCAAATGCGTCAACGGCCTCGAACCCTTTACACAGGGTGTCATCACGGTCGACGGCGTCTCGGTGGGGGCGCGCGACACCAAGCTGCCGCAATTGCGCGCACGCATCGGCATGGTGTTCCAGAATTTCGAACTATTTCCTCATCTGTCGGTGATGGGAAACCTGACGCTGGCGCAAATCCGCGTGCTCGGCCGCACGCCTGCTGCGGCACTGGCCAAGGGCGGCGCGCTGCTCGAACGTGTCGGACTCTCCGCCCATGCACAAAAATTCCCCGGCCAGTTGTCGGGAGGCCAGCAGCAGCGCGTAGCGATTGCCCGGGCGCTGGCGATGGATCCGATCGCCATGCTGTTTGACGAACCGACTTCGGCGCTCGACCCGGAGATGATCAACGAAGTCCTCGACGTCATGGTCGATCTCGCGCGCGACGGTATGACCATGATGGTGGTCACGCATGAGATGGGGTTTGCGCGCAAGGTGGCGCACCGCGTGGTCTTCATGGATGGCGGCGAGATCGTTGAGGACGCCGCCAAGGAAGAATTTTTCGCCACCCCACGTTCGGACCGTGCACGCCAGTTCCTGTCGAAAATCCTCTCCCATTAAAGACTACGCCACGTGTTTCAAAACGATTCCCATCAACGCAGCGCTGGCGTAGAATTTAGCGTTCGCAATCCGCGTTTAATCAACCCACCGGCAAATCATGCTCGCCACAAAAAAACGCGTCATCCCGATCAAGCTCATCGCCACGCCCGTCAAGAAAAAGAAGCGCAAGGCAGTCAAAAAGCCTGCCTATGACTGCGCCAAATGTCCGGGCTATTGCTGCAGCTATCCGCTGATTGAAATCAACAAGCGTGACATCACGCGCCTCGCCAAACATTTTGGCATTACCTACGAGCAGGCAGAAAAACGCTATACGCGCTACGACAAGAGCGAAAAAGCGATCGCCATGCGGCGGCAGAAGGACAAGCACTTCAAGAAGATCTGTATCCTCTTCGACACCCGCAAGCGCCAGTGCACCGTTTATGAATCACGGCCTGGTGTCTGCCGTGACTATCCGGTGGCAAAGAGCTGCGGCTATTACGACTTCCTCACTTTCGAACGCGATCAGCAGGAAGATCCGAAGTTTATTGCAACCACCAGCTGACGCCATCACGGCGTGAAGCGGCTACCACGCCGCCTCACGCCGGCGCGCACATCCGCGTCATCAGACGGCGCAGAAAAGTCTCGCATTTGAGCAACTGATCGACCTCGACATATTCGTTGGGCTTGTGCGCATGCGCAATCGAACCCGGCCCGCACACCACCGACGGAATACCGCGGCGCTGAAAATGGGCCGCCTCGGTACCAAACGAAACCTTGCCGAAATCTTGATTGCCTGAAAGCTCCTGGGCAAGCCCGACGATTTCAGCCTCCGGCGCGTTGCCCAGCGCCGGCATCGCCGACAACGGCGTGATGCTAAACCCGCAGGTCGCATCCACCGCCCGCATCTCGGGTTCGATCGTCGTCGCAATGAACTGCCTGAATTCCGCATACATCGCCAACGGATCATCGCCGGGCAGATTGCGGAATTCAAAATCGAAAATACATTCGTCCGGCACGATATTCAGCGCCGTACCGCCACGCATGACACCGGTATGCACCGTGCTATGGGCGATATCAAAGCCGCGGTCATAGGGCCCGTGATCGCGATAGCGGCGCGCCATGCGCTTTAAGTAGGCAACGGCCTCAGCCGCCGCCTCTACCGCATTCACGCCCTGCGGCGCATAAGCCGAATGACAGGACAAGCCGCGCACCCGGCAGCGGTAGCTGAGTTTGCCCTTGTGCGCGATCACCGGTCGCATCAACGTCGGTTCACCGACAATACAGGCCTGCGGCCGTATGCCGGCCGCATCCAGATCCTCGATCAGGCGGCCGACACCGATACAACCGACTTCCTCGTCATACGACAGTGCCAGATGCAAGGGCTGCCGTAAACCGCGCCGCACGAATTCGGGCGCCAGATGCAGCGCTGCGGCAACAAACCCTTTCATGTCGGCGCAACCACGCCCGTAGAGACGACCATCGCGCTGCGTCAACACAAACGGATCGCTGCTCCAATGCTGGCCGTCGACCGGCACCACATCCGTGTGTCCGGAAAGAACGATACCGCCGTCACCGGCGGGGCCCAGTGTCGCAAACAAATTGGCCTTGCGCCGGTCATCGTCATACGTCAAACGCGTCACTGCACCGGCCGCCTGTAGATAGGCCTGCACAAATTCGATCAAACCAAGATTCGAGTCGCGACTGACCGTGGGAAACGCGATCAAACGACCTAGCAACTCGAGACTCGCCGGCACTGCAGGGCTGGTAACATCCATAAACCAATTCCATTAGAAAACAGCAGAATAAATGGCGGGACCTCGCGATGTCAAACGCCCACAGCGGGCGCGCCACGAGCTTTTCGCCAGGTAGGGGCGGTGCTGCCATGAACGCCATTCCAAACGCGTATTTCAGGATGAAAAAATGCCGGCTGCCAAAGAGCCGGAGAATAACCAAAACTCAAAACAAAACACCATCGACCGCCGCTCCTTTCTAAAGGGTGCTGCTGCAGGCGCCACGGCGACCGCAGCGGGCGCCAGCGTCAAGTTGGCCGCTGCTGCCGACACCGCAGGCGAAGCGGGTAAAGCAGCCGAGCGCAACCTTCATCACCCATCCGGGCTCGGATTTCATGGCTGATGTGCTGAAGAAAATCGGCCTGCAATACAAAGCCATCAATCCGGCCACCGGCTTTCACAGCCCTCAGGAATCGATCATCAACCACCTCGGCAACAAGAATCCGGAAATCCTCACCTGCCTGCATGAGGAAACCGCCACCGCCATGGCGCACGGCTATGCCAATGCCTCCGGCAAGCCGATGGGCGTGATGGTGCACGGCACGGTCGGTCTGCAACATGCCTCGATGGCCCTCGATAACGCGTGGTGTGATCGCGTGCCGATGCTGATGTTTGGTGCCAACGGTATCGATGCAGCGACACGACGGCCCGGCGTCGGGTGGATCCACAGCGCACAGGACCCGGCTGCGTTAGTGCGCGAATTCATCAAGTGGGACGACCAGCCGGCATCGCTGCAGCACTTTGCGGAATCCACCGTGCGCGCCCCTCAATTCACCATGACTTCGCCAGTGGCGCCCGCCTTCATCGCTCTCGACATGGATTTGCAGGAAGAAGAAATCGAGCATGCGAAAAAAAATTGTAGATTCCAAAAATTTCCCGCCTGATCCAGCCACAGGGGGACAGCGAAGCACTGCGCGAGGCCGCCAAAATGCGGGGCGCCGCGCAAAAGCCGTTGATCCTCGCCGATCGCGCGCTACGCACGCACCAAGACGTCAACATGCTGGTCGAGCTTGCCGAGTCACTGGGTGCGCCGGTGGTTGATCTGGGTTCGCGCATGAATTTCTACAGCAGCCACGACCTGGACTGTAGCTACCTCAAGCAATCGCTGCTACGCGATGCCGATGTCATTCAGATACTGAAGGTCGGCGACCCCTGGGGCAACCTCAATTCAGGTAGCGAACCCGACAAGGAATATCGTCCGATTCACAAGCCCGACATCAAGCTCATCCCCATCTCCATGCTCGATCTGGCGCGCAAATCCAACCATCAGGATATCCAGCGTTTCATGCCAGCCGACCTCGCCATCGGCGGCGATGCCAAGGCGACCCTGCCCGACCTGATCGACGCGGTCAAACGCGCCGCACCGGATGGCGCTGCTGTTGCGCAACGCCGCACGACCTACAAAAAAATGCACGACAACATGCGCGCACACGACCGCGAGCTGGTGGCGGTCGGTTTTGACGCCGTGCCGATCTCCACCGCGCTCCTGACCGCGGAGATGTGGAATGTAATCAAAAATGAAAAATGGTCTCTGGTGGTCAGCGACCGTATACCGTGGGCACGCCGCCTGTGGCCGGTCACCGAGCAATATCAGATGCTCGGCGGCAACGGCGGTTATGGCCAGGGCGGCTACGCACCGATCGCTGTCGGCGCCGCTCTTGCCAACAAGGAGAAAGGCATCATCTCGGTCACCTTCCAGCCCGACGGCGACATGATGTACGCGCCCTGCGTATTGTGGACGGCGGCACACCACAAGATTCCGCTGCTGATGCTGATGCTGATGCACAACAACCGCTGCTACCACCAGGAGATCATGCACGTGCAACGCATGGCGGCGATCCACAACCGGCCGCAGACGACCGCGCGCATCGGCACCGAAATAACGAACCCCGATATCGACTTTGCGAAAATCGCACAGGGCATGGGCGTATGGGCCGAGGGCCCGATTACCGACCCGTCAAAACTCGGTGCCGCGCCGCGACGCGCGCTTGATGTGATAAAGAAAGGACAACCAGCCTTGCTCGACGTGATCTGTCAGCCACGTTAATCACACCGCGTATCGTTTAACAAACACGCCGCTTGCGGCGTGTTTTTTTTCGTGCATCGCCGGCGCTTACAAATACTTACCATTGCTGACATCTTGTACGTAGACGGCAGAAACGCAACAGCGTTTAATTTCTCCAACGATCGCAGCGTGCGGTCGCAGCCACCCGGTCTTACCCGACTCCACAGGAGAAACATCATGAATCTGTCGCGCAAAATACTGATCACCGCCGCCCTCGCCGCCCTCACCGTCACCGCACAGGCACAAAACACCGACGGCCGAAATGGCGGCTCGAGAACCAACGCCAACAACGGCGTGAATAGCGCCGCCAATACAGGTATCAGCAGCAACGCCAACAGCGGTAGCAATGCGAACAACATCGTCATCACCAATGATAGTTTTGCCAATCGCAATGTCGAGCAGCAGCGCCGGATTGAGCAAGGCCTGCGGTCGGGCGATTTGAACGTACGCGAGGCGTCTCGCCTTGAACGCGAAGAGTCGCGCGTCAACAGCCTGCAGGCCCGCGCATTGCGCGATGGCACAGTCAGCGACGCCGAACGCGCGCAGATCAATCGTGCGCAAGACCGCGTCAGCCAGGATATTGCGCGCGAACGCCAGGACAACGAACGCGGCAATCCAAACTCGGCGTCTTCGCAACGCATGCAGTCGGACGTCCACCGCAACCTCGCCCAACAGGAACGGATTCAGCAGGGCTTGAGTAGCGGACAACTGACCAATCGCGAAGCGGCACGCCTTGAAAACGGCCAGGCACGCACCGAGCGCATGCAGGCGCGCGCGGGCGCTGATGGCCGGATCGACCGCAACGAACAACACCGCATTCAGGGCGCTGAAAACCATCAGAGCCGGCAAATTCACGATGAGCGCCGCGATGGCCAGCGGCAGCGCAGCGGTGATTTTCATCCAGCCCGTGAGGGTCGCGGCGCGCATAATCATCAGCGCGAGGGCGGGCGTCGCCAAGCCAACGGCGCTCGTCAGACCCACAGCTATCAAGGCAACGCGCAACAACACAGCTTCCAGCAACGCTCTTACGCCATGACTGCTGGTGGCGGTCGCGGCGGCCGCTGATTGATTCGTTCAAACCATCGAGTAGGGGACGGAGTTACCCCCGTCGCCCTCTCCTACCACCGGACGTGCGGTTCTGCAGCCGGCGGTTCATTGAACACACTGGAGTCGTCGCATCGTATCGAGCAGCGAAACCAGACCTAAGCGATCAAAGAACGACTTCGGGAAAGCCCGCTTCATGTGGCTCGCACCACTGTTCCACCACGGCCGGCGTTGATTGAAGGCCGAGCGAAACGCCCGTTCTACCTTCAGTCCAGTCTTCATCATGTTCTTGGCGCGAGTATAGGGACGTTTCCACCGTCGCCACAGAATGCAGCGTAGTTTTTGCCTGGTCCATAGTAGGCGCCGGGAAGGGCCGAACATTGAAAGCCGCGAGTAGGCGGCGGGACCACACGGACAGTCGATGAAGGCAGAAGATTCGCGGCAAGCGGATACCGTCGAAGATGAATCGGGGCAGAACCCCGAGGGGACTTTGGGCGGCGGCGAGTCTGACGTGACGACCCGTCCGCGGACCAAAGCGGAGTGGGAGCGGACAAGCGGGCTGCTGGACGCCGTGTGCGAACGCGGCAACCTCAAGCCTGCCTATTGGAGGGTGGTCAAGAACAAAGGCGCTGCCGGCGTCGATGGTATCGGTATTGACGAGTTCGACGACCCTCTGAAGCAACACTGGCCGACGATCAAGGCCAAACTACTGGCAGGGGACTACATGGCCTCTGCTGACTTCTGTATGAGCGTCCCGTCACCTCTCGATGTCGGTAGCACGGAGGTTGCCCCTCGGCACCCTTGCAGATCTCACTGGGTATGACGCACCCACCTTCACGCTTATGACCGTCGCATACCGTGCCCACTTATGACGTGATCCGCACACTACATCCGGCGGATCTTGCAGGCTCGCGCGAAAAACTCTACCTGTTTCTGTCGGGATGGCTGCGTGGACCGCCACGCTATGCGGAAAAATTGGGTCACCCAATGCTGCGTGCGCGGCATCTGTCGTTCGCCTTTGGCATCGCCGAGCGCGACGCCTGGCTTGCCTGTATGCAGGAGGCGATGAACGATTGCGTCGTCGCTGCCGGCTTGCAGGCAAGCCTGCTCGATTCCCTATTCAAGACCGCCGACTGGATGCGCAATAAAGAAGGCTGACGCCTTGCGGGGTCAGCCTTCCTTTGGTTCCGGCCGCAGCCGGAATATGCAACGTTAAGTCTTAACCACGTCCGCGCGGACGAGCGCCGAAACCGGCGCCATCGCGTGCCGGTCGCGCACCGTTGCCAGCAAACGATTTGCCACCACCCGGGCGTGCATCACCGCGGCCGGCACCCGCCCAGCGCGCATTGCCGCCAGTACTCGGGCGCGGCTTGTCGTTGCCAAAACGCTTTTGCGGGCCAGAGGGCGGGCCACTACGCGGTTTGACCTTCGGCTCCATGCCTTCGACCACATGACGCTCGATCTGGTGGCCGGTGTAGCGCTCGATCTGCTTGAGTTGATGCCCTTCATCCGGCGCCGCGAACGAAATCGCGATACCGGTGGCGCCAGCGCGACCCGTGCGGCCGATACGGTGCACATAGTCTTCAGCCACTTTCGGCAGATCGTAGTTAATGACGTGCGTAATGCTGGCGACATCGATGCCGCGGGCGGCGACGTCGGTCGCCACCAGCACGCGCACGTTACCGCTGCGCAAACGGGCCAGTGTGCGGTTACGCTGCGACTGGTTCATATTGCCGTGCAACGGGGCGGAAGCATGACCTTTGTCGTTGAGCGCAGCGGACAAACGGTCAGCACCGTGCTTGGTCGCGGTAAACACAATCGCTTGCGTCAGATCGGCGTCACGCAGCAGGTGATCGAGCAGGCGATGTTTGTGGCTGCCGTCATCGACGTAATGCAAACGCTGTTCGATGTTGTCGTTACGCTGTTTTTGCGCCGCGACTTCAATCAACTGCGGATTGCGCAACAGGCGTTTGGCCAGATTCGCAATGCCGCCGTCGAGCGTGGCCGAGAACAACAGGGTCTGACGACCGGCCGGCGTCGCGGCGGAGATTTTTTCCACCGGCTTGATGAAGCCCATGTCGAGCATGCGATCGGCCTCATCGAGAATCAGCAATTCAAGACGCGAGAAATCCACCTTACCCTGATCGATGAAATCGATCAGGCGGCCCGGCGTTGCCACCAGGATGTCGAGCGGCATTTCAAGCAGACGGCGCTGTTTCGGGTAAGGCATACCGCCCAACACCGTGCCAGTGCGCACGCGCGGCATGAACTTGCTGTACTTTTCAACGGCACTGGTAACCTGCATGGCCAACTCGCGGGTCGGCGTCAACACGAGCACGCGCGGACCGCGACCAGGCTTGGCCGGTTGCAGCAATTTTTGCAAAGCGGGCAGCACGAAGGCGGCGGTTTTGCCAGTGCCGGTGGGCGCCGAACACATGAGATCCTGACCGGCCAGTGCCTGCGGGATCGATTTCGCCTGAACCGGCGTGGTTGCCGTGTAACCGGCGGCGGTCACCGCCTGCAGAATAGAAGCATTTAAATTAAGGGATGCAAATGACATGGTGGCTTTCGTAACAAAAAAAACAACAAAAGCGCAGACCTGCAGACTGGAATGTCTGCCGCAATAAGCGACAGGCGAATGCCGTCAGCGCACGGGTATCGTCGCTAACCGTGGCAGAAGCAGCTATTCGAGGAAGGAAGCTGAAACGAAGGGGTCAGGGACAGATGCAACTCGGAGTTTTTCGGCCGGGGCCGCTTCGAGGTGCGCGCAATATACAGAAAACTAATGAAAATAGCGAATTAATTTACGCACTTACCGAAAAGGACTTAAAGAACTGCGCGAAGTCCATGCCTGCATTGCAGCAATATTACGATATCCCCAAAAAATTCAAGGCAATAGCACCACTTGTGCTATAGTCGCGCGCTTTTCAAAACACCCCCAAGGGTCGCACCATGCGCGCCATTCGCAATATCGCCATTATCGCCCACGTTGACCACGGCAAAACCACGCTGGTCGACAAACTCCTGCGCCAGTCCGGCACGTTTGCTGCACACCAGCATATCGAAGAACGGGTGATGGACTCGAACGATATCGAGAAAGAGCGCGGCATTACGATTCTGGCAAAAAACTGCGCCGTGACCTATGGCGGCACCCACATCAACATCGTCGACACACCGGGCCACGCCGACTTCGGTGGCGAAGTCGAGCGCGTGCTGTCGATGGTCGACAGCGTGCTGCTACTCGTCGATGCCGTTGAAGGCCCAATGCCGCAGACGCGCTTTGTCACGCGCAAGGCACTGGCCCTCGGCTTGAAGCCCATCGTTGTCGTCAATAAAGTCGACCGTCCTGGCGCACGCCCTGACTGGGTCATCAACCATACCTTTGATTTGTTCGACAAACTCGGCGCCACCGAGGAACAGCTCGACTTCCCGATTGTCTACGCATCCGCCCTCGAAGGCTGGGCGACCGAAGATCTCGCCCAAAAGAGCGACAATCTGAAGCCGCTGTTCGAAGCTATTCTGAAGAACGTGCCAGTGCGCGCTGACGATCCTAACGGTCCGCTGCAACTGCAGATCTGTTCACTGGATTATTCGAGCTACGTCGGGCGTATCGGCATCGGCCGCATTACGCGCGGCACCATCAAGTCAGGCCAGCAGGTCAGCGTGCTTAACGGCCCGGACTCGACGCCAGTGAATGCGAAAGTCAATCAGATCCAGGTGTTCAAGGGTCTTGAACGCACCACGGTCGATCAAGCCGAAGCCGGCGACATCGTATTGGTGAACGGCATCGAGCAAATCGGCATTGGCGTCACCATCACCGACACCGAGCATCCCGATGCATTGCCGTTGCTCAAAGTGGACGAGCCGACGCTGACCATGAACTTTCAGGTCAACACTTCGCCGCTGGCCGGACGTGAAGGCAAATTCGTCACCAGCCGCCAGTTGCGCGAGCGTCTGCAACGCGAATTAATGGCCAACGTGGCCCTGCGTGTGACCGAGACCGCCGACGCGGACGTGTTCGAAGTCTGTGGCCGTGGCGAACTGCACCTGACCATCCTGCTTGAAAATATGCGTCGTGAGGGCTACGAGCTGGCCGTCTCGCGTCCGCGCGTCGTTATCAAAGAAATCGACGGCGAGAAACAAGAGCCTTACGAACTGCTGACGGTCGATGTCGAAGAAACCAATCAGGGCACGATCATGGAAGCGCTGGGCGCACGGCGCGGCGATCTGCAGGACATGGCGCCGGACGGCAAGGGCCGCGTGCGTCTTGATTATCGCATTCCGGCACGCGGCCTCATCGGCTTCCAGTCGGAGTTCATGACCTCCACCCGCGGCACCGGTCTGATGAGCCACGTCTTCGACGACTACGGTCCGATGAAACCGGACATGGCCGAGCGCCGCAACGGCGTGCTGATCTCAGCTGAATCCGGCGAAGCCGTCGCCTACGCCCTGTGGAAGTTGCAGGAACGCGGCCGCATGTTCGTCAGCCCCGGCGACCCGTTGTATGAAGGCATCGTCATCGGCATCCACAGCCGTGACAACGATCTCGTCGTCAATCCGGTCAAGGGCAAACAACTCACCAACGTGCGCGCCTCGGGCACCGATGAGGCGGTGCGCCTGGTGCCGCCGGTACAGGTCACGCTGGAATCGGCGATTGAATTCATCTCCGATGACGAACTGGTCGAGATCACACCGAAGTCGATCCGTATCCGCAAGCGTCATCTGTCGGAGCAGGATCGCAAGCGCGCCTCACGCGCAGCCGCCTAAGCATCTGCGGGTCTAAGCGACCGCAGAGGTGCAAATGACGAACCGGGACGGTGCCAGCGCAGCATACGCGTTAGCCCCCGCCCTCTTCGTCATTCTGTGGAGCAGCGGCTTCATCGGCGCACGCCTGGGCGTGCAATATGCCGAACCCTTTACAGTATTACTGCTGCGCTTTAGCGTGGTGCTCTCCATCATGCTGCCGCTGTCTTTGTTGTTGCGCGTCAGCTGGCCGCAGAGTAAAGGCGCAGCGGGCCACATCGCAATCGCCGGCATCCTGATGCAGGGCGGTTATCTCAGTGGCTGTTTTTCCGCGGTCTATCACGGCATGCCCGCCGGCATGATCGCGCTGATCACCGGCCTGCAACCCATACTCACCGCCTTCGCTGCCGCCCCGCTGCTGGGCGAGCGCGTCTCGCGCGTGCAATGGCTGGGCCTCGCACTCGGCTTCGGCGGTGTGGCGATGGTGGTCTGGCCAAAGATCGGTCTGCAAGGCCTTGATCCGGTCAGTGTGGCGTGGGCGCTCGAAGCACTGTGTGCGATTACCGCCGGCACCCTCTATCAAAAACGCTATTGCCCGAGCTTTGATCTGCGCGCCGGTTCGGTGATCCAATTTGTCGCCGCCTTCGCTGTGCTGCTGCCACTGGCGCTGCTGACCGAAACCATGCATATCGAATGGAATACACGCTTTATTTTCGCCATTGGCTGGCTCGCTCTGGTGCTGTCGATCGGCGCCGTCTCGCTGCTGTTTGTGTTGATCAAACACGGCGAAGCAACACGCGTATCGAGCCTGTTTTATCTCACACCACTAGCCACCGCCGCCATGGCGTGGTTCGCCTTCGAAGAGCAGCTCGACTGGCTGGCCCTGACCGGCATGCTGATCGGCGTCACAGGAGTGGCACTGGTGCTGCGCAAACCCCGGGCGGTCGCCAACGAGTCCTGATCACGCGGCGCTTTGCGCCAGCGCAAACCGTCGTACTGGCACGTCACACTAGAATCAACGCCAAGCTTCCCGCTACGCACAAAAACGCATGCCCTCAAACGTCCGGAGCGTAGGCTATGGCAGACGCCCGCGGCTACGACGAACGCGTCATGGATCAGATCAGGAACGCACGCGCTTACCGCGTGCTTGATGACGCCACCCACCAGGCCTACGACATCAATCCGCTCTGCGGCGATGAGATGACCGTGTACGTGCGTATCAGCGCAGATCGAGTCGAGGAACTTGCGTATCAATGCAGCTGCTGCGGCGTGTCTATGGCATCGGCATCGATGATGTCCGAATACGTGCGTGAACAAAACGTCGCGCAGTTGGCGATCTCAGTGCCTGCCATCAGCGCGGCGCTACTCAAACACGCCGAACCACCAGCGGCCGCCGACGACGATCCGATGCGGCATGCGCTACTCAAGACGGTGCGTGATCTTCCCTCGCGCACGCCCTGCGCCGCGCTGCCCTGGGCGATACTCGCGGCGGCACTGGCCGCTTCAACTGAAACGGTGTCCGTTCAGGTTTGATGACCACGGGGCATCGATAATCACACAGGCAATGATTTTTCCGCAGGCCAGTCGGTCCCCGCCGCTTCACGCAGCCGTTCGGCGGATTGGCCGTATATACGCAACGGAATCTGCGGTGCTTGTTGAAAAGTCAGCTCGACATAATCAAAAAACAAATACCGGCCCTGGGTGACCGTCACCTCAGGCCAGGGAAAAAACAAATCCGGACTGTTGATGCGCAAAAAAAACAGCAGGCGCAGATGAAATCCGTCGGCACTCACCCACAGCGTCAACACATTGCGATAGCGACCGAGCGAACCGCGCCCCATGCGCGCTGCGCGCACGCGTACCGGTATGCCCCGGGCCTCGCGATCAGCGCGATAACGTTGCGCCAGCCGGACCCAGCCGCTGGTATGGGACAGCAGCCAGGTCACCGCGATCCATAAGGCCGCAAACGCCAGCGCGCCTGACAGCGGCGACATCCATTGCGGTGCACTCATAAATGAATAAGAAGCAATTACGCCAGCGCCGCGTCGAGCGCGCTCATCAAGGGGCCGAGTTTCGGCGGGTTCGCCTCGACCTGCGGCTGCACGCCGTATTGCCTCAATGCTACGCTACAGACCGGACCGATCGACACCACCTTCGATGCATTCAGATGTTCCACGAGTGTAGTGATCGCGGTCGAGGCGGTCGAGGCGGTCGACGCCGTAGCAGCCACGTTCTGTTGTTGCGCGAAGGCAAACAGATTGTGCACCTGCGAGGCACTGGTAAACACCACCGCCGCCACGCTGCTCTCGGCGAGTGCGGCGATCAAGGCGGCCAGTGGCGCGGTGTCCTCGGGCATCGACCAGCGATACACCGGAATTTCCAGCACCGTCGCGCCCTGCGCCTGCAGCCACGCTTCGAGTTCGAGATTTTTGCCGCCGTAGCGCTGCACCACCACACGCTCGCCCTGCAACGGCAGCGCAGACAATAAGGTAATAATTTCAGCGGTGGTGTAAGGGTCGCCCGCAGTCAAATCGATACGCACGCCGCGCGAGGTCAAGGCGCCCGTCGGCTTCGGCCCGCGCACCAGCACCGTAGAAGCCGACAACAGTGTCAGCAAGCGCGCGGTGAGTCCGAGTTCATCGCTCGCCTTGAACAGGGCGCGCGTGCCAACGCCGGTTTGAAACACCACCACCTTCACCGGTGCCGCCTCCCATTCGGTGATCAGCCGGACGATGAAAGCGGGATCAAGATCAGGCACTTCGGAGAGCGCCGGCGCATGCAGTGGCTGACCGCCGCGCTTGCGCACCAGCTCGACCATTTGCGCGCCAAGCCGGTTTTCCAGAATCGCGACAATCTGGCCGTTCATTCAACGCTTGGCCGACGGCGTACGTTTGGTCAGCGGCGCGGTGAGGAATTCAAAATCGCAGCCCTTGTCAGCCTGCTGTACCGTATCCATGAACAACTTGCGGTAACCACGTTCGTCACCCTTGCGCGGCTTGGGCGCCTTCCATTTTTTGCGCCGCGCCGCCAGCTCTTCATCCGACACCAGCAATTCGAGTTTGCGATTTTTCACATCCAGACGAATGCGATCGCCATTCTTCACCAGCGCCAGCGGCCCGCCCACCGCCGACTCCGGCGTGATATGCAAAACAATGGCGCCAAACGCCGTGCCACTCATGCGCGCATCCGACATACGCAGCATATCTTTGAGGCCCTTCTGCGCGAGCTTCTTCGGAATTGGAATGTAACCAGCCTCCGGCATGCCCGGCGCACCAATCGGCCCGGCATTACGCAGCACGAGAATATCGTCCGGCGTCACATCAAGTTCGGGCGAATCGATACGCGCCGCCATATCTGGCAGCGAATCGAACACCACGGCGCGGCCCTCGTGCTGCATCAGTTTGGGCGAGGCTGCGGCCTGTTTGACGATGGCGCCATCGGGTGCGAGGTTACCGCGCAACACGGCGATGCTGCCACCCTTGAAGATCGGATTGTTAAACGGACGCACTACCTCCTGCTTCCAACCCGCCGGTGCCGCCTTGATATTCTGGCCGAGCGTTTTGCCGGTGATGGTCAGCGCCTTTAATTTGAGTTGTGGCATCAATTCGCGCAGGATGGTGGTGACACCTCCAGCTTTATCGAGATCTTCCATGTAATGCTGGCCGGTCGGCTTCAGGTCGACCAGCACCGGCGTGTCGCGGCCCATGCGATCAAACCCCTCAAGATCAAGCTCGATACCGAGACGCCCCGCCATCGCCGCCATATGCACAATAGCGTTGGTCGAGCCGCCGATAGCGAGCAGCATACGCAAACCGTTTTCGAAGGCGTCCGCGGTCATGATGCGCGACGGCGTGAGTTTCTCCTTGGCGATCGCCACCGCGCGGGTCCCCGTCGCTTCGGCGTTACGCAGGCGCTCGGCCATCACCGCTGGAATGCAGGCACCGCCCGGCAGCATCATGCCCATCGCCTCGGTCACACAGGCCATGGTGCTCGCCGTACCCATCACCATGCAGGTGCCGGCACTCGGCGCGAGTTTCGCTTCGATCTCCTTCATTTCCGGCTGATCGATTTCACCGGCACGGAAACGCGCCCAGAAACGGCGGCAGTCGGTGCAAGCGCCCAGACGTTCCCCCTTGTGGTCGCCGGTGATCATCGGCCCGGTCACCAGCATGATCGCCGGCACATCCGCACTCGCTGCGCCCATCAGCAGCGCCGGCACGGTTTTGTCGCAACCGCCGATCAGCACCGTCGAATCAACCGGCTGCGCGCGTATCATTTCCTCGGTATCCATCGACATCAGATTGCGCAGAAACATCGAGGTCGGATGCGCAAACGATTCATGCAGCGTGATCGTTGGAAACTCCACCGGCAGCCCGCCGGCGAGCATGACGCCGCGCTTCACGGCCTCGATCAGTTCGGGCACGTTGCGATGGCAGGCATTGAAACCGCTGAAGGTATTGGTGATACCAATAATCGGACGATCAAGCGCGTCGTCGCTATAGCCCATCGCCTTGATGAAGGCGGTGCGCAGGAAAAGCGAAAAATCCTCGTCGCCGTATGCAGTGAGTCCACGACGCATGCCGCGTTTTTCTTTTGCCATGACGGATTCCGGTGGTTGAAAGTGCGAGGCAGACAATAACCAAACCCTCTCAGTAGCGCAACCGCAATCCCGTGCGGCGGCGCACGCGCACTCGTGCATAATTGCAACATGACTCTGACCGAACTTCGTTACATCATCGCCGTCGCCCGCGAGCGCCATTTTGGCCGTGCCGCGGAGAAATGCTTCGTCAGCCAGCCGACGCTTTCGGTGGCGGTCAAAAAACTCGAAGAAGAACTCGGCGTCGCGCTATTCGAACGCAACAGCAACGACGTGACCGTCACGCCGCTGGGCGCGCGTATCGTCGAGCAAGCGCAGCGCGTGCTGGAGCAATCCGCGGTGATCAAGGAAATCGCCTCCGCCGGCAAAGACCAGCTGGCCACGCCATTGCGGGTCGGCGCCATCTACACCATCGGCCCCTACCTATTCCCACAGCTCATTCCATTGATGCACAAGGCGGCGCCGAAAATGCCGCTACTGCTGCAGGAAAACTACACGGTAAAACTCGGTGCCATGCTCAAAAGTGGCGATGTCGATGTCGTCATCCTCTCGTTGCCATACGCCGAGTCTGGCCTCGTCACGCAGGAGGTCTACGACGAACCGTTCCGCGTCGTCATGCCAACCAAACATGCGTGGCACAGCAAAAAAACCATCGCCGCCGATCAGCTCTGCAACGAAACCCTGTTGCTGCTGGGCGCCGGCAACTGTTTTCGCGACCAGGTGATGCAAACCTGCGCACGTGCCACCAAAGCCAAATCGAGCCACCTGCAGCAAGCGCTCGAAGGCAGTTCGCTCGAAACCATACGCCAGATGGTCGCCTCCGGCGTGGGCGTCACCGTATTGCCCTCGACGGCGGCCGAGTCGCGTTCCTCCTCAAGCCCGCTGGTAGTGACGCGACCGTTCACCGCGCCCTCGCCCAGCCGCAGCATTGCGCTGGTCTGGCGCGCCAGCTTTCCGCGACCGGCCGCAGTCGAAGCGCTGCGGCGCGCCATCCTCGCCTGCAAACTACCCGGCGTTACGCTATTGCCCGACGCACATCCGATTGCGGGATGACGGGCTGTTGGCGAATACTGCTTCAGCCTGCCAGGCACTCTAACCTGTAGTGCTTAAGGGGTTAGCACCACAACCACGGCCGGTGCTGCGCACTTGTTAAAATACGCCGCATTCTCCGTTGGCTATCACGCCGGCGTTTTCTTAATCTGCTGAAAGTCACACCATGCATCCCATCGTCATCCTCGGCAGCGGACTCGCCGGCTATAACGTCGCGCGCGAGTTGCGCAAACTCGACCAAACCACGCCGCTGACCATCATCAGCGCCGATAGTGGTTCGTTTTACTCAAAGCCGATGCTGTCGTCGGCTTTTGGTTCTGGCAAAACACCGCAGAGCATTGCCATGAGCTCGGCTGAACAAATGGCGGCCCAACTCAATGCAACGGTGCGTGCCAAAACCAGCGTCACTGCGCTCGACACGGCGGCGCATACCGTCAGCATCAAAGATGAAACCCTCGTCTATTCGAAACTCGTCATCGCCCTCGGTGCCGAGCAGATCCGACTGCCGATCGAAGGCAACGCCGCGGGCGCCGTGATGACGGTCAATGATCTCGATGAGTATGCAAACTTCCGCGCCGCACTGAAGGAACAATCGACAGTTGCGCTGATCGGTGCCGGCTTGATCGGCAGTGAATTCGCCAACGACCTCACCAGCGGCGGCCACACCGTGCATGTGATTGATATCGCCGCCTGGCCGCTGGCGCGCCTGCTGCCGCAGGAAAGCGGCGCCCTGTTGCAGCAAAAACTCGCAGCCCTCGGCGTGACCTGGCATCTCGAAACCAGCGTGACCTCGATCGATCTAGTCGGCGACCGGCTCAAGGTCGCACTGGCCAATGCAACGGTGCTCGATGCCAACGTTGTGCTTTCGGCGGTCGGTCTGCGCCCGCGCACCACCCTCGCGCAAGCGGCAGGCATTCAAACCCGGCGCGGCATCGTCATCAACCGCCTGCATGAAACCAGCGCCCCCGGTGTCTATGCGCTTGGCGATTGCATCGAAATCGAAGACCTCTTACTGCCTTATGTCATGCCGCTGATGACCTCGGCGCGCGCGCTCGCGGCAACGCTGGCAGGCAAAGCAACGCTGGTGAGTTACCCCGCGATGCCGGTGCTGGTCAAAACACCTGCCTGGCCGACCATCGTGTCACCACCAGCCGCAGGGGCAACCGGTGCGTGGGAAATCACCGCCGACGCAGAGGGTCTAAAAGCATTGTTTAAAGCGGCGGACGGCACACTGCTCGGCTTTGCATTACACGGCAAAGCCACCGCGGAACGCGGAGCATTGACCAAGGAACTACCGCCGGTGCTAGCTTAGCCCTGAGCTACAAGCCCCCCGCCGGAGGGGGCAACCTATGCGCTTGCATAGGACCTGCAGCAGCTTAAAAACATCAGCGCCCAGCGGGCCGCGCTACCAGTCCGCTTTGCAGCCTTCGTCGTTACTGCATACAATCCAGCGCAGAGTCTCGCGGAGCCCGCCATGCCCAGCGCAAAAAATACCGAACCGTCAATACTTGGACTGCGCAGGATACGGGGCCTGGATCAACTCTCCGACAGCGCACTTGAAGCACTGGGCCGCGATTGCCGCTGGCATCGTTATCTGGCCGGGCAGTCGGTCATTTCACGCAACTCAAGTAACCGCGATGTGTATCTGATCGTCACTGGCATGGTGCGCGCGACCGCGTTTTCCGCCGCCGGACGGCAGGTGACTTATCGTGACATACCCGCCGGTGAGTGGTTCGGCGATTTTTCTGCAATCGATGGCTACGCACGCTCAGCCGATATTGTGGCGGTCAAAGAATCCCTCGTGGCGATCATGAGTCCCGCCGTTTTTATACGACTCATACACAGCCATCCATCGGTCTGCGATCACCTCCTGCTGCGACTCGTCACTTCGGTGCGTGAGCTGACCGAACGGATTTTCGAATTCAGTACGCTGGGCGTGCAGAACCGTGTGCATGCGGAAATACTGCGGCTCGCACGCCAGGCCGGCGTCACCAAAAACCGCTCGCGCATAGAACCCACCCCAAAACACGCCGAGATTGCCGCCCAGGTCAGCACCTATCGCGAACAGGTGACACGCGAAATTTCACGTATGGTCAAACAGGGCCTGGTGGCACGCGACGCCCGCGCCTTGGTGGTGCAGGATGTCGCAGGCCTCGAATCACTGGTTTCAGCGGTGCGTCATTCCGGCTGACTGGTGCCAGCCGCAACGACCGATCAGGTAATCACCGTTTCCTTATCCACCCCGATGATCTGCGCGCTGCTGCCATCCCATACCACGCGCAAAATCACCGGTTGAAAACCTGCCCGCGCTGCGCCCACGGTCTCCGGCATCGGCTGATCGTCAACCGCCAGGCCCAGACGCCGCGCTGCAATCGTAGCCTGCAAACGGCTCTCAACATTCAACGCCCGCAAGATGCTGGAGACATGGATTTTCACCGTCGCATTGCCGATGCCAAGCGTACGACCGATATCCTTGTTGGTCATGCCGCGGCACAAGAGCGCCAGCACATCAAGCTGGCGCTTCGTCAGTAATTTTCGCGCCGCACTTGGGCGTGTAACCGGCGCGTTGCCGGCGACCATCTCAAATGGCTGGCGTCCTGCCGCGGATTGAATCGCATTTTGCAAAAAGGCTTTTGTCGCTTCTGAAATCACCATGTCTTTCATTGCATCCCCCCGTTGATAGCCCAGTTTCGATGGTCCGTCACACGCCTGCCCCCCCGGGCAGGCGCACGCAACGGCCTAGCCCTTGCGTCTTCATCGTGATACGCCTTGCAGTCTAGGGAACATGCAACATCCGGTATGTGCGTAAACGTACATGATTTCACCGATAGCATTGATGGCTCGAACACAGTGCTATTGGAGCGTCGCGACGGAACGGCCGAGGCCCTCGGCCAAAAGCAAGCGTGCTATGCCGGCAGCAGGGGCGCGGGTTGCGCCACGCCGAGAGTTTCAAACAACGCCGCAGCCCTGGCATGGGCGACGGTGGCCAGACTCCCTTCGGCATATCGCGCCAGCGCCTGCCAGGCCAGCGCCTCGTCACGCGGCATGCTCAAAGCTGCCGCCGCCTCGCTGCTGCGTTGCCAGCAAGCAACCGCCTGCCCCGGCTTTCCAGAGACATGCCAGCAATAACCTTCCTGCAGAAAATAAGCGGGGCGCGCCACCGGAAAAATATTAGCAAAGCGTCGCAACAGGCCAAGCGCGCGCCGCGCCTCGCGCTCAATCACATCAGGGCGATCAACCGACACCCCCAAGCGTGCATGCATCCACAACGCGATCAGACTCTCCGCCACCCCGGCCGTTCCCGTCAACGCGGTAAAGGAGACGGGGCGCGCAGCGCGCAAGATGCCGAGCCCGGTGCGCGCCGACTGCCAGGCCTGTTGGAATTGTGCGGTGCGTAAATGCGCGAGTGCATACATGCCGTGCAATTCGATCCCGCCCAGACTGTCGGTGACAAAGGGCGCGGCCTGCGCCAGCGCCAGCAACGCCGGCTCCGCATGACCGCAGGCAAGCTCGACCCGGGCAGCGCCCAGTAAGCCCCAGCTGGTGGTCTGGTGGTCGCCGCGCCAGTGCGCGGATTCTGCAGCCGCGGCATAACACTGGCGCGCCGCCGCGATATCCCCCGTATGCAGGCGCATATAGCCAGTGATCACCATATGTTCCTCGGCGCGGCGTAGATCGCCGATCGCGCGCGCCAACTGCTCACCCTCGCTGAGGCGCGCGATACAGTGTTCCCACTCGCCAAGCCCCCCTTCATAGAGGGTCAGAAATAACAGCACCTGCGAACGAATGCCCTGCTCCCCTGCAGCCGGCAGTGCCTCCAACGCAAAGTCGCGATAGCGACGCGCCAGCCGGTGCAACGGCATCGCCCCCGCGGCCGCCGTCAACACCGCATAGATAAGCGCGGTCTCGGCTGCATCTTCTGCGCGGCGGGCCAGATTCAGAATGCGCAGGGCGATGTAAAAATTCAGCGCCACATCAGCGCGAAACCAGGCGATATGTCCGTAGCGAATCAGGCTCTCAACAATTTCGCCCCGTCGCGCCATCGCCCGCGCATCACGCGGCACAAAAAGATTACCCGACAAATGATTGCCAGCCGCTAACACCAGCTGATAAACGTTTCCCAGCGCAAGCTGCAAACGCGTCACTGGAATATTGCAGTCGAGCATTTCAAGACTGCGATGGATGTGCGGCGTGCTGCGCTCGATATGCCCGAGCCACAACCACGAAAACCCGAGCAGACGCTCGCAACTGGCGCGCTCGACACGCGTAGGCTGGGCACCCAGAGGAAATTTAAGCTGGCGCGCCTCGGTCAGAAACTGTGCCGCCTCGCGATTGGCGTAGCGGTGAAAAGCCTGCTCGCCGGCCTTGTGCAGATAATGAAAAGCCCGAGACGCATCGGCGGCGCGCGACCAATGGTGGGCAAGCAACGGATAGACCTCGCTCAAGTCGCCGGCATGCGCGCCCTCCAGCCAGCCGCCGGCGGCGCGATGCAGATCGCGGCGTTGCGCAAACGACAACAGGCCGTAGGTGACCTCCTGCGTGATGATGTGCTTGAACTGATAATCGTTGCCGTCACCGGTCTTGCGCGTATGCACCAGATCAAGCGCGACAAAGCGCTCGAGCTGACGATTAATCTCAGCCTCACCGGTACGCAAGGGATGCACCGCACACAAAGTCCGGCGCGCAAAACCGCGTCCGAGTACGCTGGCGATTTTGAGGGTAAATTGTTCGCTACTGCCCAGCCGGTCGACACGGCTGGCAATGATGCCCTCGACCGTCACCGGCATTTTCGCCGCATCAATACCGAGCGCATTGCCGGCCAGCACACATTGCCGGCCGCGCAGCAACAGATAGCCCGAGTCACGCAGTGAGTAGGCAAGCTCCTCACTGAACAACGGATGCCCGTCGGTGCGCTGGTAAATCAGCTTGATCAGCACCGCAGGCACGCTGTCGGCACCCAGCCGGTCGCACACCAGTGCTTCGGTATCCTCGTATGAAAACGCCGCCAGGCTGATGCGCTGCGCGGCGGTCTGCGCCAGCAAAGCCCTGCCTTCATCGCTCTCGGGTGCATGCCCGCTACGTATCGCCAGCACCATCAACACGTGCTGCGCGCGTTGCAGCAGACGCGCCGCCAGCGTCCACGAAACCGAATCCATCCAATGCGCGTCCTCGAGCACCAGTACGGTCGGCCGGTCGCCCAGCGCCGTGCGCAACAAGTGCAGCAACACCTGCAAGGTGCTCTCCGCACGCGCCTGCTCGCTCATCGCACGGATCGCCGCCGACTCGACAAATCCCAGCGGCAGCACATCGTTGAGCAGTGGCAACCAGCCGGCCAGCACGCGTTCACGCACAAACATCGCCTCGAGTAAATGGCGCTGCTCGGTGCTGCCACTGGCACCGGCCTCGGCAAGAATCCGCCGCAGAATGGCGCGCCAGATGAAATAGGTTGTGCCGTGTTCAATGGCGTCGGCCTGACCGACAAGAAAGGTCACGCCGCTACCTGCCGTCTCGCGCTGGAACGCCGCCACCAGTTGCGACTTGCCAACCCCGGGCTCGCCGTCGATCAGAACCAGCCCGCCATGACCGGCGCGCGCCGCCTGCAGACAACTGCGCAAACGATCCTGTTCGGCGACGCGTCCAAGGAATCGGCTGCGCGGCGCATTGTCGGCGTGTTCAGTTGTGCCCGCCGGCACGCCCGCGCGCGGCTGCCAAACCGCAACGCGGCCAGCGCGCCCCTTGACCGTCACCGCCTCGACGCTCGCGAACAAACAGGCGCCGGCGGCTGCTTCTGCGGTGGGCGCGTCGCACAGCACACCCACTCCAGCGGCCACCATCAAGCGTGCAGCAAGATTCACTGCCTCGCCCACCACCGTATATTCAAAACGGCAGCCACCGCCCATCGGTCCGCACATCACGCGTCCGGTGGTGATGCCGATGCCGGCGTCAAAGCCAGCCGCCTGCAAACTGGCATGGATCGCCAGTGCGGTGTTCACGGCACGCGCCGGATCATCTTCGTGGGCACGCCCGGGAACACCCCACACACACAACATGTTGCTGCCCTTGTCATCCACAATCACGCGTTGAAAACCACCCTCGCTACGCGCCACCGCCGCTTGCACAATTTGGGTGGCGCCGTGCAGACGTGCGATCGCATCAGTGCCTGCAAAATCGATGCCGCCGATACGGATAAAAACGGTGCTGACGCGACGAAACTCACTCAACCATTCGAATTGGCCGGCATCGAGCTGCGCCAGCACCGGCGCCGCAATATAAGCGCGCAGCGCAGCGGTCAGTTCGGTTCCAGCAGACAGCAACTCGACTTCAGGTAATACCGCGGGCACCTGCAAACGCAACAAGGCAGCATACCCATCAGACAACAACGTCAAATCTGCCCCAACCGCCAACTGGTGTTGCGCTTCGGCATCCAGCACTACGCCCCCGGGCTGCGCGATACCCATGCCGCGCGCAAGACTGCCGACCGCTGTCCCGGTCGCCACGCAAGCCCATTTGCCATCGGCGCCACCGACCGTGGCCACCGTACAGTCACCGGCGGCGACCACGATGCGCATACGTAACTGCAGGCTCTCGCCGAGGTCACTGCGATCCAGCGTGCGCTGCGCCTCGAGTGCGCAACGTGCCGCGGCATCCGCCGCCGCCAAACCGCCGGCTTCAGGCCACACCGCCAGCACCGAGTCGCCGGCAAAGCTGATGATGTCGCCGCCCCAACCCGCAATCACCGAATTGAGACGCCCGAAAAAATCATTGAGTTGGGTTTGCAGCTGCTCGATGCCCTCGGGCCACTGCGAATAACGTTCCGTCAGCGCGGTATAACCGGTGATATCGGCCATCAATACGGCACCGCGCAAGACCTCGGCGTGCAGGCCGCCGGGCACCCGCGGGTCGAGGCGATGACGCGCGATCACACGTTGCGGCAGAAAACGGCTATAGGCGGCCAGCGGCGTCTTCATCGGTGCGCTCTGCAGCCCTCAAGTGATGGCCGGCTCAAGCCCTCTGTGGTGGCCATATCGTTCTACCCGGCCCCTGCGTAAAGGCGAGGTCTATTTTTACCGCCATGGCAACATCAACCTGGCCGTCGACCATCTGCAGTCCGAGATCCGCCGCAATCGGATGACTGTCGAGCGCTGGCAACTCAAGCGCGTAGCGTCCGCCCAGCAGACGCAGCGCTTTGAGTTCCAACGGATCCTGCGCCGATGCCACCACACTCTGTCCGTCGCTACCCGCCGCAGTCGCAGTGGCGCGAAACTCGCGCAGAAAAACCATGCCGAGGCGGCGCTTGAGCAACAAAGACAGAAAATCCTTCATCAAACCCAGACTGGTGCCGTCGATGTGCCCCTGCACCAATGCGGGCAGCAGATCGGCACCGATGGTCTGCGCCGCATGCGCTAGCCCTGCCAGCGTCGAATCATTGCTGCGCAACACGCGCAGTATCGTCGTCTCTGGAAGCGCCCGCGCACCCACCACATAGCGCGGCACCGCCAGCGCGCGCACCCGGTATTCAGCGTCCGGCGTCGCCTCGCGCGGCATGCTGATGGTCGCTTGCTCCTTGGGATAACCATAGAGCTCGCGTCCGGTGGCCACCGCCGTGCCGTCTTCGGCAAAGATGTAAGGCGTCAGCACCGAGGGTTCGCCGATCACTTTACCGTTGCGGTCACGCCGGCTCACCAGCACCCAAAATGAAACCTCACCGTAGCTATGGGCGCCGTGCTTGCTGACGCCGTTGGCGGTTGAGTGCAGATCGTGCAAATACTGGAACGAGACGATGACAAAATTACTGTCGGGCTGGTAGTTGAGATAACCCTGCGCGGGTTCGTTAATGGTGCGATCACACAGGCGCTGCAAGGCGGTGAGATCGGCCTGCAGATAAAAAACGTGCATCTCGGCGTGATCACAACGCCAGGGTGCGGGTTGGGTATCGAGCCCGCCGCGCCGCACGTAGGGCTGCACGTAGGGCTGCACCGCTGCATCCTGCGATACCGCCGACAAGGGCGCGGGCACGGCCGGCGCAGTCGCGAACGGCGACGTCGATGGAATATCTGTTTCACCAAACAGACGCCCGGGGTAACCGCAAATCGCCCGCGAGGCCTGCAAGCCGCCCAGCACCGCCGACTCAACGCAGCCGTAATTCAAGCCGTTGTGTAACCAGTCACCGGCCAGCACCAAATTGGCAAAGCCGGACTCACCCGCCTTCAGACGTTGCGAGATGGTGCCGGGGAGTGAGAGCACATAGCGCGAACTTAAATCGACGTTGGCGGAAAACCATTGCGCATCAAAACGCGCCTGCGCGTCGCCGCCGCCGTCGCGATGCAGCAGGTTGTAATCAAGATCGGTTGAACCCGCGCGCCGGCCGAGCGGCCACAACTCGCCGGTATATAACGACAGCCAGCGGCGCGCGTTTTGTTTGACGTCCTCATAAGCGGCGTGCAGATAACCCGGCCGCGGCCCCGGCGGCAACACCCCGTCGGCGTCATCACGCAGCGCACCGCAGAAATACGCCACACTCACCGGACAATCATCGCGCCGCCAATTCTCGCGTTCGATCAATCCGGACAAATCGGCCCAGGTATCAAACGGTTCGCCATAGGAACAAATGATCGGCGACGGCAAACGCCAGCCGAGATCGTAAAGGCTGCGGTCGGCCCACAATTGCATGGCCTGGGTGCGCACGGTTTTCTGCGACTCCACGCCTTGTTGGAAATGCGGATTGCGCGCACTCAGATCAGCGCAGATGAATTTCACCGCCTCAACCGAAACGCCCAGCAACACGCGATCAAAGTGTTCGCCTTTTTTGAAGGTCAGCGTCTCGCGGTCGGGCCAGTCGTTGTACATCGATTCGAGTTCGCAATGCCCGTCGGCATATTTGGCCGCCAGCGCCGCGCCCTCCACCAACTGCGTGTAATCGGGCACCGAGGGCCAGGCCGGGAGATCCTTCACCGTCACCAGCGGGGCGTATTCATCCTGCCCGTGCTGTAAGGTGGCCTGACGGCCGATCACCACCTCGTCGACATGGCTGCCATCGTGCGTTTTCAGCGCAAGCGCGCGATGAAAAAACCGGAATTTCACGCCGCGCTGTTTGAGCACCTCGTAGAGCGGCGCGAAGATGGTGTCGCCCATGCCACCCTGCATTTCCCAGAACACCGCACCACGCGAACACAGCAGCAACCGCAACAGCATGCGGATGGCGACGCCTGCCGCCAACGCCGGCCGGTCGATATCGCCATCGACAAAAGCGAACACATAGCAATAAGCGGCATCAGCGGTCGGATTGTGCAGGCTTTCTTCACGCGCGCCCTGGCGCCGCAGCCACTCGCGTAAATCGAGATGATCGATGACATCGAAGCCATGCTCGATCACACCGTCGCGCAACATGCCGATCATCATCGAGATGAATAAATCACCGAGCAGAAAAAAACTCAGCTTGTCGGAATTGCTGCCATCGAGTTTTTGCGCTTCGCGCTGAAACCACCACAATAAACACTGCAACCGTTTGGCCAGACGCACATAGGCCTGGTCGGTATGGTGATGCGGCGTTTTTTGCGTCTTGGCGCGAGCATTGGCGAGGGCATCGGCGTGATAACGGCGCGCCGCCTTGAAGGCGAGCCAGACACGCCACAGAATCATGCCAACCAAGCCGATTTCAAACCAGCCCTTGATGCGCTGCCAGAGATTGCGCGGTGCTGCACGGTTGTACATGAAGGCATCCAGCAGCCACGCCGGCTCCACCGACGACTCAGGTTCGCGCCCGCTGGTCGCGTTGGAGGTGGTCTCGAAGTAACGCAGTGACCACAACACGGTCTCGCACAACAGCGCCCACGGTTCGGGGATCTCGCTACGCGCGTGATATTCATCCGGATCGATGAAATCACCAGGCAAACCGCCCGCATGCGGCAGATAACCCTTCCAGAACACCCAGTCGCCATTGGCGTAATCGCTCAGACCGGCGTAATGATGTGGGCGGAAGGCCGTGAAGGTAGTCGACAGCGGATCGACCGCCGGACGCTTGAGGGCGTTATAAACCTTGCGCATGATCCAGAACGCGTTCTCGTAAAAACCGCTCCAGACATGTAGTCCGTGCTCCTCGATGCGGTCCCCGGCGGCCGCATTGCGCCCCGCCGCTCCCTTGCCACCCAGCCGCCAGCCGGGCTGATAGACGGTGATGTCGTATTGATCCTGCCAGCCGGCGCGATCGGTGATACCGAACACCGCGGCCATTGCCGCGCAGCCACCGCCGAGCACCATCAATTTTTCTTTGGCCATCGCAAAACCTTAAAACGTTATGAACGGATCAACGCGCGCTATTGCGCGACCTCATCCGCACACAACACACGCCGTTAGAGGGTCAAGCTCAAAATGCCTGACGCAACTGCACCGACAGCGTGTTGATCCGCGCATTCACCACGTCATTCACATTGACGGTGCTCGCCAGCGCGGTGCCGGCGAAAAACGGGCGCTGTACTGCTACCGTCGCCGTGCGAAAGCTGACGTGATTGAGCGCGAAATCAAAATAAGCACCGCGGCTCACGCGATAACTGGCGCCGGCGGCAATCACAAAGCGGTTTGAATCTGGAAAAGTAGTGTCGCGAAAACCATCCACCGTCGGTGTGAAATCCCATTGCACGCCGCTGCGCAGAGTCAAGCGTTCGGTCTGCCGGTATTCACCACCGATCGCATAGGCAAAAGTATTGCGGTAATTCGTCACCCGCACGGAATCGGCGGCGCCGTTGTCGTATTGAATCCGCAATTCCTTCAACGTCGCCCAACCGTACCAGTCGACCTCGCCATAGAGCGTCAGACGGTCGTCAACGCGATGCGCCACACCCGTGCCGACCACCCGCGGCAATTTGAGGCGGCTGGTGGCGCCCACCGCCCCGTTACCCGCCGCCAGCAGACCAGTCAGTCCGCTGGTGGTGACGGTGCCGCTCATCTTGTGATCGATCTCCGAGCGGTAATGCATGCCGAAACGCGTCTTCTCATTGGCCTGCCACATGAAGCCGGCGTTAAAGCCCGGCGTCCACGCACTGCCCGTGCTTTCGGCGCGCGCATCGGTGGCTGCCGTCGGTCCGCCCAAGTTCAGCGGATCAGGCACCGCCGCCACCTGCTTGCTGCGCGCATATTGCAGGTCCAGCCCGCCGCCAATCGAAAATGCCGGCGTCACTTGATACGCTCCCACCGCGGTGAGATTGACCGTACGCAGCGAGGTCTCGATCGAGTCGTAGCGTGCAAACCAGTCGTTGTTGAATTTTGCCGACAAGCCAAAAGGCGAGGTCATGCCGAAACCGACAAAACCCTGACCACCGGACAAGCGATGTGCCAGAAACACATTGGGCACGGGCGTCGGAGCGGTCGGGTCAGAGCCATTCGGCCCGGCGTAGGCCACAGCCCCCCCGCTCAGGGGCGTGGTGGCAGTCGAACCGGTGTTCAGATGCTGGGCACGCGGCACGATTAACTGGGCGCCGATAGCGAAGCGCGTATCCGCTCCGCCAGCGGCAGCGTCGCGCCACAAGTACGGCATGCCAGCCGGATTGTAATAAACCGTGCTGACATCACTGGCCGCCGCCGCGTTACCGGCGTCGCTGCGGCCGAGTCCCTGCACACTTTGCTGGTTCAGAAAAAAACCAGTCGCCATCGCTGAGGACGACATCACCGTCAGACACAAGGTGCCTGCCCCCCAAAAACAATACCGGCCAGCGCCGGCAGCCCCCCGCTGCTTCATGGCTATCCCCCCCACAAGGATCGCTTAACACAGGAACATGATAGAACAACTTAAAGATCTCAGTACTACTTAAGGTTAAATTTACATTCAAGCTCCAGAACAACCATTGGCAAGGCCCACCGACTTTCGGGGAAGAAGCGGGGATCTGCCTAGAACGAGACCAGATCACGCACCCGGATTGACTGCACGCAGGGTTGTGGCGAGAGGCAGATCTCGAATCTGGAGCTATTACGTAACCGATTCACAAACACGCAGCGCCTGCCGCCGTAATCCCGCAATGTAGGGGACACCGGCCCGGCTGGTTTTCGAATCATGGTTAGCTGCCGCTCAATCCCGCCTTGAATTGCGCCAGATAATCTTCGGCAAGCGATATTGCATCATCGAATTCATAAGCACGCAGTTGGGTCGCCAGATGCGTGACCAGCTTTTCCATGCGCACATCGTCAGCGGTTAATTGGGCGATCTGATCGAGGGTTCCTGCTGCCGCCATGTTGTGCACGTCGCGGCCGAGGAGACGCACCCCTGCCAGATCAATTTTATAATCGAGCCTCTCAAGGACGTCCGGCATTTCCGCCAGAACGCGATCATAGTTTCCGGCGTCGGTATAGTGGCGAAACAAGATCGCAAGGTCGCGCGCATCTTTTGGACTCTTGAGTCCTCGATCAGCCCAGGCAAAAAGCTTTAGCAACGCGATTCCCGGCAGCGAGATGACTGAAAGAAGCAAGCCCGGTTCAACCTCAACCTTCAAGGCTGCGGCCAGCACTTCTTCGTAACCTATGACGTTCATCACGTCACCGCGATCGGGCGGCCAGGCAACGGTATTGGGCGGTTGCTCCACGCCACGAAAAGGAATGATATCGACGGGGTAGCCGGCAGCCTTGTCATTCAATGTGTAAAGCAGGCATTGCGCCACCTTATCCACCGGCTTGAATCTACCCGTTTCGACCAACCGCCTCTTGATGTTTTCAAATTGAGCCCAGCTTGAGACTGCGATGCCAAAATCAACGTCTCGCGTTTCAGATCCAGTGTTAATGCCGTGAACATGCGTCAGCAGAATGTCTCGGGCCATGGCGCCGCATACAAAATACGGAAGCTCCAATTCATGGGCGAGCGCGTCAATCTCGCGCATAACCGCGACCGTCAAGCGGTCGATCGGCCGGTCAGACTTGATTGAAACCATGTTCGATATATTGACCACGGATCAATTTGGCCACCTCAAGATGGCGCGGGTCGTGTGTTGCCATAAGATCGGCATAGGTCAGTATAGGCGGCACGCAATCGCCATGATCGGGGGCCGGCGGCAGATGCCAGAATGCATCGAGTATCTCGATGTTTCCTTTCGGGTCGGCACGTAGACGGTTCGCAACCACCAGTTTGGTCAGTGCTTGCAGTGCTTGTCCGGGGCGCGTATCCGGCTCAATGTAGATGGTACAGGTTGTCGGCTTGAGATAATTGGTCAGACGGTCGGCGGCGATTTCGCCGCCCCAATAAGCACCCAATCCCGTGAGATCGGCTTTTTTCCACCACTCCGGGTCTTCCGCCCGGAAGCGACGCGGGTTCAGCTTGGGCCGCAAGGTTATCGGGTAATTGGTCACCCACTCCTCGAACAGACGTGCCGGCTCGAGCAGTCGATGGTTGCGTTTTCGCTGCGCCCCCGCGATGTAACCGCGCTCTTCGAGATCGACAAAAACACCTTTGATGGCGCCGATGGCGACATCGGCGGCCGCCTCGATGTCGCGGTAGGTGGCATTGAGTAGGGTGTGGTTGCACAAAAGCGCAAACGTCACCCGCAACGCAGTTGCCGTTCCGCGGCCGCGCTTGCCGATGGTTGTCGTTGCCGGATCGGGCTTTTCGCCGTTCACGCAGACGTACAGGCCGGGCTGTCGCAAATAGGCGTTTCCAGCCAGATCAAGGAAGGCCATATCCATCTCACGACAATGCCGTGCCAATGCTATTGTCATATGGGGAACAAACAGCAAACATGGGGTGCCTTTGCGGGCCAGACGCTCCTTCAACTGGTTAAGGGCCGCGTAGCGGTCGATCCGGGCCTTCGCCTCGACGGCATAGCGGTAGGCCCGTCCATCCACGTAAAACTCGACCAGCGCGTCCGTCTGATCCGCCGCGCCCGCCCCTGTCTCGACAAGGCGCCCCTCTACGCCGGCGGTCTGCCGCAAGGCGGCGAGCCCCCGGGGGAGTTCCGCCAGCAGGTGCTGCTCTTCGTGCATCAACTTTGGGTGAGCCATAGGGGTATCCAAGTCGTTTTGTTCATTTTATCATTACGTTCACGTCACGAGAACAACGATCAATCATGAACAAAGTTGACGCCTCGTTCAGAAAATAACTATGTTCACGTCGCGCGAACGAATTATATCCATGAACGAAATACAAATAATGCTTATAAAACAGTATTTTGAAAAATCTGGGGGCATCCGACCAAAACTGCGTCACATTGACTCAGTTACAGGTGGACTATCCCCTCAAATTAGGGGTGCCTCCGACGCGTCGGAAAATTCCGATTCACCCCTTGACGGTGGACTATCCCCTCAAACTAGAGGTGCCTCCGACACTCAGGGACAACGTTGTCCCTGAGTTTTGGGTGGACTATCCCCTCAAATTAGGGGTGCCTCCGACGAAAACTCAGGGACAAAGTGTCCCTGAGTTGGTGGACTATCCCCTCAAACTAAGGGTGCGCCCGACCGGCGGGGGCGCGTTGGAATAATTCCAATGGGTGGGCTATCCCCTACAAATTAGCCCCATCGATCATCCCTATTTCAGGCTCGATCACACCCAAATAAAGGGCGATAATCAGTTTACAATCCTAATATCAGGGGCGGTAATCCCCAATATGGGTAAAAAAAACTCCATCTCACTCAGTGACGCCCTTTTTTCCGGCGTCCAGCAAAAGGTTCTAGGCCTGTTGTTTGGGCATCCTGATCGCTCGTTCTACTCCAATGAGATCGCACGATTGGGCAAAACGGGAAACGGCTCCTTGCAGCGAGAACTCGCCCGCCTGACGGCCTCGGGTCTTGTTGA
>CAMDSO010000038.1 GCA_945906935.1 Bordetella parapertussis | reverse complement strand
GGTTGTCACGGCTATTCTTCCCGAATGCCTGCTTCGCGAATCAGCTTGCCCCACTTTGCCATTTCCGCTTTCACCATGGCGCCGAGTTCAGGCGGCGTGCTGCCGACGGTCTCGACGCCCGCGCCATTAAATCGCGCTTTGATTTCCGCCTCGTTCAAGCCCTGCGCGATATCGCGGCTGAGGCGGGCGATGATCGCCTGCGGTGTGTTGGCCGGCGCAAAGATGCCGAAGGGCGAGCTTGATTCGTAACCGGGTAATCCGGATGCAGCGACGGTCGGCAGACCGGGCACCAAGGGTGAGGGTTGTGCGGTGGTGACGGCGAGCGCGCGCAGTCGTCCGGCCTTGACGTGTTGTGTGGCCGAGCCGGCGCTCGGGAACATCAGCTGGACCTGTAATGCAATCACGGCGTTCAGCGCGGGCCCGCTGCCTTTATAGGGGATACGCACGATGTTGAGGCCGGCCATGTTCTTAAAGAGTTCCGCCGCCAGATGTTGGGTCGAGCCGGTGGAGGCACTCGAGTAATTCAACATGCCGGGCGTGGACTTTGCAAGAGCAATGAATTCACCCACGGTCTGCGCCGCTACGCCGGGATGCACGACCATCACGTTAGGTGTGCTGACCACCAGACTAACTGGCGCGTAATCGCGCACTGGATCGTAGGGCAGTTTTTCGCGCAGAAAAGGCGACAGCCACAAGGGGCTGCCGTAGAGCAGCAGCGTATAACCGTCGGGCGCTGCATGTTTGGCAATCTCAGCGGCGATCATGCCGCGGTTATCGACAACCACGCGCTGGCCGAGATGCGCGCCCATGCCCTGCGCGACCAGACGCGCGACAAAATCGCTGCCGCCACCGGCTTCAGAGGTAAGCATGCGGATGGGTTTATCGGGGTAGGTTGCGGCAGCGATGGCGCTTACGCTGCAAAGCACGAGAGCGAGTGTAAAGCTAAAAATACGTCCTGTCCCCGCATCAGCAGGGGGCGGGGCGTGACGGCCGAAAATTTTTTTAGACGTTGCCATGATTGCCGACTGCCGCCTAACCCCAGCCCTTTGCGCCTGTTCAGGAGGAGCGGGTGTCCATGGATCAGTCATCACGAATCCCCGTATCGCGGATCAGTTTGCCCAGCGTCGTCATCTCGGCTTTGATTGCCGCACCAAAGGCCTCGGCGCTGCTCGCCACCGCTTCGGAGCCGGCGTTGAACAAACGCTCTTTCACTTCGGGGAGCTGCAAGACTTTGACGATTTCCCGATTCAGCAGCTCGACCAATGCGGCGGGTGTTTTCGCCGGGGCCAACACGCCGAAGATCGCCACCGAGGTGTAACCGGGCACGCCGGCCTCAGCTACTGTGGGTAATCCGGGCGCGAGTGCGGAAGGTTTGATACTTGTAACCGCGAGTGCACGCAAGCGGCCGGATTGCACATGCTGCGCCACCGCCAGCGAAGCGCCGAACATCAAATGGACCTGGCCGCCGACCAGATCGCTGATGGCCGGGGCACCGCCCTTGTAGGGGATGCGCGTAATATTGACGCCGGCCATCGATTTGAATAACTCCGCTGCGAGATGATTGGAGGTGCCGGCGTTGCCGCTGGCGTAGTTGAGGTCGCCGGGTTTGGCTTTGGCGAGTGCGATCAGATCGCGCACCGATTTCACCGCTACCGCCGGATGCACCACCAGCACGTTGGGGGTTGCCACAGCGAGCGTCACTGGCGTGAAATCGCGCACCGCGTCATAAGGCACCCGCGTGCGCATGAAGGGCAGCAGCCACAAGGCGCTGCCGTTCAAATGGATTGTGTAGCCGTCGGGCGCGGCGCGTGCCGCCAGTTCCGCAGCCAGCACGCCGCCTTCGCGGCCGTCGACCACGATTTGTTGACCCAGCGAACCGGATAAACCATTGGCAATCAGCCGCGCGGCAAAGTTGCTGCTGCCGGCCACGCCCGACACAATCAGGCGGATCGGACGGTTCGGGTAGGGCGCATCGGCGGCCTGGGCGGCTTGGGCGGCAGTCAGGCCCGCACCAACCAAGGCCATGGTTGCGATGGATCGCATGCGGCGGATTGTAAGGTGCGCACTGCGCACCTTACGCGCGGGTGGAATTTCCTTCGTTGCGGTAATGATGAATTCCATTTTGAAGCGCATCTATTTTCGTCCGTTTACAAAGGTTTCAGCGTTTTCCGAACTCCGAACCCGGGCCCAGATATTGTCGGATCAATTTAACCGTTTCGCGCGTGATACGCGTCACTGGTCGTTGTGTCGAGACCGCCACTTTCAACGAGCGCTTCAGGCGCGGCGCGACGATTTCATTGAGTTGCAGGGTCTTCGCGAAGCTGCTGCGTTTGAGCGAGAAGTCTGGCAGCAGGGTGTAGCCGTGCCCGAGCTGGACGAGTTCGAGTATGAACGACGCGCCGTCGACTTCGAGCACGATGTTTAACTGTACGCCGGCTTTGGCCGCTTCGGTTTCCACCAGCGTGCGGATGCTGTGCGGGTGTCCGGGCAGGATCAGCGGATATTTGCCAAGGTCGCGGAATTGCACCGGTTTGCCTTTCGGCGCCAGGGTCTTGCCAGCGAGTGAAAACAGCGATAGCTCGTGGCTCATCAGCGGTGTGATTTCGAGCAGTGGCGAGGCTGGCGGGTCGTAGAGGATGGCGATGTCGATGCGACCGGTCAGCAACAGCTCGGTGATGAAACGGCTCTTGCCCTCGATGATTTCAAGCGAGGCTTGCGGAAAGCGCTGACGAAAGGTGGTGATGATGCCGGTGGTCATCACCTTGCCGGTGACGGCCGGGGTCGCGATCACCACCTTGCCCTGCGGCGTATCCTTGATCGCGCCGAGGGCGTGGCGGGCGCGTGCGACTTGTTCAATGATGCCGCGCGCGTGTTCGAGTAGCAGCGCACCTTCCTCCGTCAGCACGATGCCGCGGCCGTGGCGGCTGAACAGCGTTTGTCCGAGTTCGACTTCGAGTCTGCGGATCTGTTTGGACAACGCCGGCTGTGCGGCCTGCAGCACGATGGAGGCGCGCGTGAAGCTGCCGAGCTCGGCGACATGCACGAAGGTTTCGAGTTGGCGCAGGTCCATGGTGGAGGATACGCGTTAACATATGCCAGTTTGGAATAGCAGCTAGTGTAGCAGCATCGCCCTGTAAGGGGTGGCATTGACTATCATGAGAGACCCAGTAAATTCGCGCGGTATCAAGAGATCCCGCCTCGCCCCGCGGAGCGGGGAGAGGGCGGGGGTGAGGGGCGATTTTTGCCGGGTTCGCGGGCTGGTGAATTATGTTCAATATCGCGCTTACCCTAAGCCTAACCCTAACCCTTGTCGCGGATTCCAGTGCAAGGGAATGGTCCGGATGGTATGAGGAGAAAAATGCTTATTCGTATTCTGGTAAAGACGTTCACGTTGTCCGCCGCAGGCATGGTGTTTGCGGCGCTCGCGTACGCGCAGCATTTTCCAAACCGCGCCATCCATATCGTTACCTCCGAACCCGGTGGCGGCAACGACTTTGCCGCGCGGGTGATCGCGCAGGGTCTGACCGCGCCGCTGGGTCAGCCGGTGGTGGTCGATAATCGCGGGGGTGCGAGCGGTGCAATCGCCGGCGAAACGGTGGCCAAGGGCGCGCCCGACGGACATCTGTTGCTGCTCTATGGCAGCAACATCTGGCTGCTGCCGTTTCTGCGCGAACGCGTGCCCTATGATCCGCTCAAGGACCTCGCGCCGATCTCGCTGGCGGTGCGCGCGCCCAACATTTTGGTTGTGCATCCCTCGCTGCCGGTGAAGAGCACGCAAGAATTGCTCGCACTGGCGCGCACACGGCCAGGCGCCCTAAATTACGGCGCCGGGGCGGTGGGTTCGTCGAGCCAGATCGCTACCGAGTTGTTCAAGGCGACGGGCAGACTCGACATCACACAGATTTCCTACAAGGGCAACGGCCTCGCGCTCAACGCGCTGACCGCCGGCGAAGTGCAACTCGCGTTTGCCACACCCGGTTCGGTCGCTGCACACATCAAATCGCAGCGGTTGCGGCCGCTGGCAGTGACCAGTCCGCAGCCCTCGCCCCTGCTGCCCGGTTTGCCGACGGTGGCCTCGGCGGGACTACCCGGCTTCGAGGCGATGTCCATCGTCGGCCTGTTTGCGCCGGCGAAAACACCCGAGGCGGTGATCGCGCGGCTGCATCAAGAGGTCGTGCGCGTACTGGCGCGCGCCGAAGTCAAAGAGCGGTTTTTAAGTGCGGGCGTCGAGACCGTCGGCAGCACTCCAGAGGAATTCGGCGCGACGGTAAAATCCGAGATGGCGCGTCTTGGCAAAGTCATCCGCGACGCCGGCATCAAGGGCTGAAATCATCCATTGTACGTGACGAGAGAGAACACCATGGCCACTGCATCACAAACCCTGGCGCAATTCGCCGCCGATCTGAAATTCACAGATATCCCTGAAGACGTCGTCACGCGCGGACGCGATTGCATCATCGACACCATCGCCGCCGCTACGTATGGCGCGCAGTTTCCGTGGAGCCAGCTCGTCATTGATTACGCGCAGCGCTATGGCGCGGGCGGACCGTGTTCGATCTTTGGCATGCCCGGCGTGAAAGTGCACGCCCCTTATGCGGCGCTCGCCAATGGCGCGCTCGGCCACGCCTTCGAACAGGACAGCGTGCGCGATCCGGGGGCCGGTTCGCATCCGGGTGCGACCGTGCTGCCGGCACTGCTGGCCGCCTGCGAAGAAAATCCGGTCGATGGCAAAACTGCGCTGACCGCTTATGTTGCCGCCGTCGAGGTGATGTTCCGTATCGCGGTGGCTTCGCACCACAGCCCCGAGCATGTCGGTTTCCATTCGCCGGGTCTTACCGGCACCTATGGCAGTGCAATTGCGGCGGGCCTCATCTATGGGCTGAACGCCAAACAGCTGACACATGCGCTGGCGATTGCCGGTTCGCTGTCTTCCGGTCTGCTGGCGTTCTCGAAGTCGAAAGAGGGCGCGATGGTCAAGCGGCTGCATCTGGGTCGTGCGTCTGAAGGCGGTATCATGGCGGCGCGTCTGGCCGCTACCGGTTACGAAGGCCCGGAGACCGTGCTCGAAGGCAAGTTCGGCTTTCTCGACGCTTATGGCATTGCCGAGATGTGCGAAGCCTCGCAGCTCACCAAGGGGCTGGGCAGTGAGTGGGAGGTGCGCCGCATTTGCCTCAAGCGTTACGCCGCGCATATCAACGCCCATACGCCGGTGCAGGCACTGCGCGAAATGATGAGTGAGCACAAATTCGTCGCCGCCGATGTTGCGCATTTGCTGATCGAGGGCAGCGAGCGTTTGATGACGCATCACAATATCCCCGAGCCGGTGGATATTCTGAAGGCGCAATACAGCGTGCCGTTCTGCGTGGCGATTGCGTTGCATCGCGACCCGGATGATCCGCGTTCGTTCGATGAATCGGCGGTGCAGGATCCGGCGATCCGCGCCACCGCCAAAGTGCTGGAACTCAAACAGCGTGCTGGCGAAGGTTCGGTGCGCAGTTCGACGGTGACGGTACAGTTGAAAGACGGCCGCACCGTCAGCAAGCGTCGCGATTCGTACAAGGGCATGCCCGCCGAGCCGTTGACCAGCGAAGACCTCAAGCGCAAGTTCATGCTGTTGACAGGAGGCGTCAATGATGCCCCCTCAGCGGCGCGCTTTGCGCGGTTGGAACAAATGGCTGCAGCAAAAACATTTTCGGTGGAGTAACCGGAAGGCCATCAATCAAAGAGCACTCGCAGGGGGCGCACCGCGCACGCAGAACAGCGCTTGATGGTGTGTAGTGCACACCATCAGGTCGTTAACAAAAAATATTAACAAGGAGAGCATCATGGCAGACCAGGAATTTCACTATGACGTGTTGATTGTCGGCGCCGGTAACGCGGCGTGTTCGGCGGCCCACGCGGCGATCGACAAGAAGGCGCGTGTCGGCATCCTCGAAAAATCCTCGAAGATGAATCGCGGTGGTAATAGCGCGTTGACCGGCCACATGCGTTTCGTCTTCAACGGCTTTGATGATGTACGGCCGCTGGTGAAGAATATGTCGGATGCCGAGTTGCACGAGCTGCTCGAGCGCATGCCGCATCGCACCGAGGCCGAGCACTGGGACGAGATCATGCACGTCACCAACAACCAGTCCGACCAGGAGATGCTGCAAGTCCATGTGACTGAATCGCGCAATACCGTGCACTGGCTGGCCAGCAAGGGACACGACTGGGTGCCCGCCGGCGGATTCAAGATGCCCTCGGACAACATCTTGTTGATGAACGGCGGCGGCTACGGCCTGCAGCAGCGTAATTTCGCGCTGCTCGAAAAAGCGGGCGCGACCTTTCACTATGAAACCTCGGCGGTCGATCTGGTGCTCGATCAAAAGGGCCGTGTCACGGGGGTGAAAACGTTGACGCCCCAGGGCTTTGCAACTTTCCACGCCAAAGCCATTGTGCTTGCCTGCGGTAGTTTCGAGTCGAATCCCGAAATGCGCGCACGTTACCTCGGGCCGGGTTGGGACATGGTGCGTCTGCGCGGCGTACCGTTTAACACCGGCGACGGTTTGCGCATGGCGATGAACATCGGTGCCATGCCGCACGGCAGCTGGAGCACCTGTCATGCCTCGCCGCAGGATATTAATCTGGCGCCGCACAAGATTCCGATCGGCTATTCGACCAAGGCGTCGAAGGCGCGTTATATGTATCCGTACTCGATCATGGTCAACCTCAACGGTGAGCGTTTCATCGATGAAGCGTACGATCTGCGCGGTCGCACCTACGCCGCGATGGGGCGCGCGATCCTCTCGCAACCGGGCGGCATCGCCTTCCAGATTCTGGACTCGAAGGCGCGCAAGATGGACATCTATCCGATGAATTACGACGATGCGACCACCGCCAGGGCCGACTCGCTGGAAAAGCTCGCCACCGAGCTCGATATCAACGTGCAGAACCTGCTGCGCACGGTGCGCGAATACAACGCGGCGATCCAGCCCGGTGAATTTAATGCCGATCGTCACAAGCTCGACGGCAAACACACCGCCGGTCTGACGATCAACAAAAGCAACTATTGCCTCTCGGTTGAAGACGGTCCGTTCGAAGCCTTCCCGGTGCGTTGCGGCATGACGTTCTGCTACGGCGGCCTGAAGATCGATCCGAAAAACGGCCAGGTGCAGCACGTCGCCGGGCGGGCGATTCCGGGGCTCTATGCGGCCGGTGAAATGGCCGGCGGCTTGTGGGTCGGTAACTATGCCTCGGGTTCTGGCATGATGGCCGGCGCAACCTTCGGTCGTGTCGCCGGCACTGGTGCAGCGAACGCGGCGCTGCAAGCTTGACGCGGCGTTAATAAGCCCCCTCTCCCCCTGTGCAGGCGGTGAGGGGATCAATGCATTGATTAAACGGGCTCGGTCAATACGATGGTTTGTCCAATATTGCTGGCGGTCGGCTTTGTCATTCTGATGGTGTCCGAATTTAGCGGGCTGGCGGCGCTGCGTATCGTCGCCGTCGGCGTTCTGCTCGCCGGTGCGCTCGGTGGCGGTGTGCGCGCGGGGCTGGCGGTGCGGCCGCCGGCCTTGTTGCAAAAAATCGCCGCGCGTTTCACGCACCGTCTGGCGCGCGTGCTGGTCGTGCTGTTGTTGTTGCCGGTGGTGTTGAGCCTGGTGCTGACGTTGATGGGCGCCGTCTTGCGTCCGCATGCCGATCAGGTGTCGGCGGTGGCGCTGAACGCGGGCGCTCTGCTGGCCTTGTTGCTGCTGGCGGTTATCGGCGCGGCGGGCGCGGTGTCGTTGCGCGCACTGCGTGCAGCCGAAGGGCAGTCATGATTCCGTCGCGCGAAATACTCTTCAACATTGATCCCTACAGCGTAGTCGCCATGTATTTGTTGATGACGCTGCCGGTGGCGTTGCTCGCTTTTGGTCTGGCGCGGCGCGTGCGACGCTGGCGCATGGGGCAGCCTGAAAATCGTTTCGATGAGATGGCAAAGCGCGTGCTGTATGCGCTGCGCATGACGGTCTTTCATGGCCGCGTCGTGCGTCGCCGCAATCTCTACGGCGGGTTGATGCACGCCTGTCTGTTCGGCGGCTTTGCCACCTTGCTCGCCGGCACCACGCTGGTGTTTATCGAGGCCGATATCGCCGTGCCGGTATTCGGTTTTAGTTTTTTGCGGGGTGACTTCTATCTCGCCTTCAAGCTGGCGATGAATCTCGGCGGCTTGTTGTTGCTCGCCGGCATTGCGCTGGCGTTCTACCGGCGGTTGGTGTTGCAGCCGCCCACCCAGGAATCCAGCGCCGATGATATGCTGATTCTCGCCTGGCTCGCCGTGCTGGTGGTGCAGGGCTATGCCTTGCAGGCGCTGCGTCTGGCGTTGACGCATGATCCGTGGGCGCTGTGGTCGTTCGTCTCGTATCCGGTGGCGGCGGCGTTGCGCGGCATCGCGCCCGAAATGCTCTCGCGCATGCATCAGGTGGTCTGGTGGTCGCACGCCATTGTCGCGTTTGCATTGATCGGCTATGCGGCGTACAGCAAGCTTGTGCATCCGTTCACCGCCATCGCCAATGTACTGCTACGCCGCTTGAAGCCTCGCGGCGAACTCGATGCCATCGAAAATATTGAGACTGCCGAGGTGATCGGTGCTTCCAAACTCGAACACTTTAGCTGGGCGCAACTGATGTCGGTCGATGCTTGCATGCATTGCGGGCGCTGTCTTGAATTCTGCCCGACCTTCAACACCGGTAAGGCCTTGCGGCCGCGCGATCTGGTGTTGTCGCTGGCCGGCTTTCAGGCCGATCAGGGCGGGGTGTTCTCCGGCGTGCTGGGCGAGGGCATGAATGCGGGTCGCTTCAAAAACGGCCGCGGCGCGGAGCGCCAGTTGATCGGCGGCGTGGTATCGAAAGAAGAGATCTGGGATTGCACCACCTGTGGCGCCTGCATGGAGCAGTGTCCGGTGCATATCGAACACGTGCCGATGATCGTCACCCTGCGGCGCAATCTGGTCACCGAGCAGAACTCCTTCCCGCCCGAAGTGCAACCGATCTTCAACAGCCTCGAACGCCTGGGCAATCCGTATCAGGCGGTGCCGATGGAACGCGCGGCGTGGACGAAAAAAATGACCACGCCGGTGGATGAGATGAAAGACGTCGCTGCCAAGGGTGAGACAGTCGATTATTTGTTCTTCGTTGGTTGCGTCGGCTCGTTCGTCTCGCGCAACCAGAAGATCACCATCGCGCTGGCGCGCATTCTGCAGGCGGCGGGGCTGAAGTTCGCCATTCTCGGCAAGGAAGAATCGTGTACCGGCGATCCGGCGCGCCGCATGGGACATGAATTTCTCGCCCAGCAGCTGGCGACGAAAACCATTGAACGCATGAATCACTACAACATCAAGAAAGTGGTGACTTCCTGCGCGCATTGTTTTAACGCGATCAAGAATGAATATCCGCAGTTGGGCGGTAATTACGAAGTCATCCACCACAGCCAGTTGATCGAAGAACTGATCGCAACAAAAAAAATCAGCCTGGGCGAGGGCGCGGCGCTGAAAGACGGCAAGGTTACCTATCACGATCCCTGCTACCTCGGTCGCTACAACCAGGTCTATGACGAGCCACGCGGCGTGCTGGGCCAACTCAAGGGTGCTGACGTGGTTGAAATGCCGCGTAACCGCGCACAGTCATTCTGCTGCGGCGGTGGCGGCGGGCAGGCCTTTATGAAAGAGAAGGGCACGGCGCGTATCAATGTCACCCGCGTCAAAGAAGCGATTGCCACCGGTGCCGATGTAATCGCGACTTCGTGTGCCTTTTGCATGGGCATGTTCGAGGACGGCGTGGGTGCCGCCGATGCGCCGAAAAAACCGCGCGTGCTCGATCTCGCAGAATTGGTCGCCGAGGCCTTGCAAGAAAACCCGTAGATTTTGTAGGGCGCAATAACCAACGGGCATTGCGCCGAACGATGAGAGGTCGCCGGTGGCAATTAGCTCGTAGGGCGCAATAAGCGTAGCGCATTGCGCCGAACGATGACAGTTCGCCGGTGGCAATTAGTTTGTAGGGCGCAATAACCAACGGGCATTGCGCCGAACGATGAGAGGTCGCCGGTGGCAATTAGTTCGTAGGGCGCAATAAGCGTAGCGCATTGCGCCGACAGCCGACAGCCGACAGCCGACAGCCGACAGCCGACAGCCGACAGCCGACAGCCGACAGCCGACAGCCGACATTAAGCCGATAACATGCGGCGCAATGCGCTGCGCTGATTACGCCTTACCCGATTCAATTGGAGAAGTCATGAGCGCAAGTCAAAATGCCACGTCCGGCCACACTGCAAAATTCGTGGCCATTGCCGGCGCCAAGAATTATGACGATCTCGATCGCGCTGCGATCGCCGCCGTTAAACGCCTGATTCTCGATGGCGTAGCAGTGGCAATCGCCGGCACCGCCGAAGATGCACCGAAGATCTACGCGGCGCACACGCGCGACACGGGCGGCAGAGCCGAATCGACACTCTGGGGTTTTGGCTGCAAGGTGCCGGCGAGTGCCGCCGCCTATGCCAATGCGGTGTCCATGCATGTGCTCGATTTCGAACCGATGTCGAGTCCGCCTACGCATGCGGTGTCACCAGTGGTTCCGGTAGCACTGGCGCTGGCTGAGGCGCAGGGCGGCAACGGGCAAGAGGTGATCGCCGCCTGCGCCAAGGGTTTCGAAATTCAGGGGCGCATTCTTGCTGCGGCGAAACCGGCGCGCGGCGCCTTGCCGTTTCATTCCCCTGGCGTGATGGGGCCGATGGGCTCGGCGGTGACCGCCGCCCACATGCTGAAACTCGATGCGGCGCAGCTCGCCAACGCGCTGGGCATGGCGTCGTCGCGTTGTGCGGGGTTGCCGGCGAATTCCGGTTCGATGGCGAAGTCTACGCACTGCGGCAATGCGGCGGCGGCCGGTCTTGAGGCGGCCCTGCTGGCCGCACGCGGCTTCACCGCCAACCCGGCGATCTTCGAAGCGAAACACGGTTACGTGCAGACCTTCTTCGCGCCGCATTTCGATTACGACGTGCTGTTTGGTTTTGGCACGCCGTGGCGCTGCGTCGAGCCGGGCATGGCGATCAAGTTTTATCCGTCGAAATATCCGACGCACTTTGCGATCACCGCAGCACTCGAAGCGCGCAAGACCATCAAGGCGGTGTCAGAGCTCAAAAGCGTGCGTATCGTCTCGCCGGAAATTCTCGATGCCAACCGGCCGCGTCCGCGTGTCGGGCTCGAGGGCAAATTCAGCATTCAGTACGCGGCGGCGGCGGCGCTGTTGGATGGTGCGGTCGGCATTCAGACCTTCACCGATGCACGGCGTTTTGCCACGGACATGGAAAGCCTGCTCGGCAAGATCGTATTGGATTTTGATAAGAACATTCCACCCGACACCAAAAATATGCATATGACGGTCGAGGTGACGCTGGTAGATGGCAGCGTACATACCGGCGTCTGTCACAAACCGCCCGGCACCTGGGGCGAGGTGATCGACGAGGCGCAGCATCGGGCCAAGATCAGCGATTGTCTGCGCGTGCGTTTTGACGCGGATAAAACCGCGCGTGTCATTGTGGCATTTGAAACATTGGAAACACTATCCACATCGCAATTGCAGGCGCTGCTCGAACTCCTGGCGTAACACCGCCTGCCGGCGGGCGTGGCACCTGTGTCATGCAATGGCGCTTCGCCTGCCCGGTGAACACGAGTATCAGCCGCGATGTTCTTCGTCGGGCGTGCACGCGTTTTGCCTTACCCCCCCCTTGACGCCGGCGCTTATGCCGGTGGTTCGTCTTGCTGCTTAATGGCCGCGCGTACTTTTCGTTGAGGTGGTGGTGGCGTTCGACGGTTGCACCGTCTGCGCCGCGGGTTGGCTGTCGCCGACGCTCAAGTGAGGCGCCGGCCGTATTGATCGCATGAAGGTCGCGGCGATGCGCTATGCTGCGTGGTGCAATTTGCGATAAATTATCAAAAAAATCATTGCGCGATTGTTAGGTTGGAGGAGTAGCGTGGGACTGACCAGAACTGTATGTGAGCTTATCGACGCCACGGACTACGCGTCACTGGGAGACGAATGTGTTGCCCGCGTCAAGCAGGCGATACAGGATGGCGTGGCGGTGGCGTTGGCCGGCTGTGCCGAGACGCCGGTGACGCTGGGGGCGGCGCATGCGCAGAGTCTCGGCGGTGCGCCGCAGGCGAGCGTGTGGGGCGCAGGCTTCAAGGGCTCGGTGGTGCAGGCCGCCCACATTAATGCGATGGCCACGCACGTGCTCGATTTTGAGCCGATGTGGAGTCCGCCCACTCACTCGGTGTCACCCACCGTGCCGGTGGCGTTTGCGCTGGCCGAACACCGTGGTGCCAGCGGACGCGAGATCATTACCGCGGTGGCCAGGGGTCTGGAGATCCAGGGGCGTTTGCAATATGCGGGTAACCAGTATGTGCCCGAGGATCTCAAGTTTCATCCGCCCGGGGTGGCCGGTGCGCTGGGCAGTGCGATTGTCGCCGCTCATCTGCTCGGACTGGATATTAATGCCACCCAGCATGCGCTGGGCATGGCGGCTTCGCGTGCCGGCTCGCTGCTGGCCAACGTCGGTTCGATGACCAAGTGCACGCATTGCGGCAACGCGGCCGCCGCCGGGCTTGATTCGGCGCTGCTGGCACAACGCGGTTTCACCGCCAACCCCGATGTGCTCGAAGCACACAAGGGTTTGATCAGCACGTTTTTCCCTGACGGTTTTGACGAGTCGCGCCTGCTCGGTTGGGGCAAGCCGTGGCGGGTGGTCGATCCGGGGCTGGCGATCAAATTGTTTCCGTCGCAGTTCGGCACTCATTTTTCAATTACCGCCGGGCTCGAAATCCACCGCCAGGCCGGTGCCGGTGCGGTGTTCAAGGCGCTGCGTATCGTCTCGCCGGTGATGAAATATATCAACCGCCCGCAGCCGGAGACCGGCTTGTATGGAAAATTCAGTCTGCAATACACCGCCGCCGCGGCGGTTCTTGACGGCCGGGTCGGCATCGACAGCTTTACCGACCGGCGGCGTTTTGATGCGGATATGGTGGCCTTGCTCGAACGTATCACTCTCACGCAGGATGCCGCGATCCCGGGTGATTTTCATCACATGCACGTCGGCATCGAGGCCGATCTCGAAGACGGCCGCACCTTGCGCGCGGTGTGTCGCGGTCCGCAAGGGGCCTGGGGCGTGCCACTCGAGCCGGCCGCGCATCGTGAAAAGCTGGTCGATTGTTTTAGCCGCGCCTTGCCACCAGCACAGGTCGCGGCACTGATTGCTTCGTTTGAACAACTCGAAACGCTGGAGGCCGCTGGTGTCGCTCAATTGTGCGAGCTGATGGCCTCGGCCAGACCACGGAGGGCATCATGATCAACTGTTCGCTTTTTGTCTGTGTAGGGATGTTGTTTGCCGGTGGCGCGTTTGCTGCGAGCGGCGAGTATCCGTCCAAGCCGGTGCGTTTGATTGTGCCCTTCGCCCCCGGCGGTGGCACCGATATCGTCGCCCGTGTACTGGCGCAGAAGCTGACCGAGTCATTCAAGCAAACGGTGATCGTCGATAACCGCGCCGGTGGCGGCGGCACGCTCGGTGTGGAGACCGCGGTGCGCGCGAGTCCGGACGGCTACACCACGATCATCATGTCGGGCAGTTATGCCACCAATGCGGCGATGTTCAAAATGTCGTTTGACCCGGTCAACGATATTCTGCCGATGGGTTTGATCGGCGACACCGCGTTTGTGCTGGTAGTGCATCCGGCGGTGCCGCTGAAGAGTGTTGCCGAACTCGTCGCCCATGCCAAAGCGAAACCGAGGGGGCTGAACTATGCCTCGTCGGGTACTGGCGGCATTGCCCATCTGTCGGGTGAATTGTTCGATCTGCTCGCCGGCACCCGCATGACGCATATTGCCTACAAGGGCACCGGCCCCGCCACCAATGATCTGCTCGGCGGCCAGGTGCAGCTTTTGTTCGGCAGCGCGCCGGCGGTGGTGCCGCTGATCCGCGCCGGGCGTTTGCGCGCGCTGGCCGTGACCACGCTCAAACGCATGTCGTCGTTCCCCGAGCTGCCGACGATCGATGAGGCCGGCGTCAAAGGCTATGAGGTCGTGTTGTGGTACGGAGTGTTGGGCCCCAAGGGTTTGCCGAAGGCCATGGTCGAGCGCTGGAATACGGAGATTCGCAAGGCCACCAAGCTGCCCGATATGCGCGAGCGACTGCTGTCGGAAGGTTTTGAAATCGACGACAGCCCGCCGTCGGTTTTTCAGACCTTGCTCAAACGCGATGTAGCGAAATGGCAGAAGGTGGTTAAAGAAGCGAAGGTGCCGCCGATACAGTAGGCGGTAACGGGTACGGAAAAAAGGGGCGCGCCGTGACCGGAGCGCCCCTTTTGCGTTTGCAACGGCGGCTATGTCGGCCGCCGTCCCAGACTTATTGCTTTTGCATCAGCTTCGCGAGTTCGCTGGCATCTTTCACCGATTCGAGGTTGAGCATGGCGTCGCGCAATTTGTGCACCTGTTCTTGCGGCAGCGCCTTGACTGCAAGCTTTTCGAATTTCTCGCAGAGGTCGGCTTCGGAGGCGAAGTTGTTTTCATTGCCGCGACCGGCTTCGACCGTGCGCTCCAGGTGCGTGCCGTCGTTGAGGAAGACCTCGGCGCGCACCATGTGGCGAAACTTCGAACCCTTGGCGGTGATTGCGTCGTCGTGCTGCACTTCAACTTTCTCGGCGTGCTTCATGCGCTCGGGATCGGCAACCATCTCTTCGGTGAACTGATCGACGAAGCAATCGCCTTCGAGCAACCAGGTCGCCACGCAGTAGGGCAGGTTCAATTGCGCCGAGGTCAGGCCCTGCGGCACGTATTTCCAGCCGACGTGATCCATCGTTACTTGCGAGCCGTGGACGACGATCTTCTTGACGTCGTTGGCACCGAACGGGCGCTCTTGTTGCATCAGGCGGATGGCGTCGAGCGTGGTGTGGTTGCTGCCGACGCAGGAATAGAACTTCAGGGCGACGCCCATGGTCTGCCAGACCTTGCCGAAATCCTTGGTCAGTTCTTCGAGCTTGAAGCGGTCGTTGGAGCGCGAGAAGGTAGTGCAGAAGCCGCCGTATTCGCTCTCCAGCACATTCAGGATGCCGGTGAAGCCGCCCTCGGCCAGCAGCGCACCGTAGAGGCCCGATTGCGAGGCGCGACCGGCGTGCATGCGTTTGACCATGGCGCCGTATTGCGCGGCCATCAGGCCGGCGGCCTGGGTGCCGGCGATGCCCAGCGCGTGTACGGTTTTATCGACGTCGAGTTTGAGGCCGCGTGCCGCACCCGAGGCGGCGGAGAATACGCCGAGGGTGGCGCCTGAATGCCAGCCCTGCGCAATGTGTTCGGGGCCCATGCAAATGCCGATGCGTGGGCCGATTTCGTAACCGGCGACGGCGGCGGCGAGGAATTCCTTGCCAGTCATGCCCGGACGCATTTCAGCCACCGAGAGCAGCGCCGGCAGCACCACCGCGCCGACGTGCAACACGCCCTGGCGGTGCACGTCGTCAAGTTCGAAGCCCTGCACCTGCGTGCCGTTTATCAGCGCGGCATGCGGCGCCGACAATTTCTGATTGGTGCCCCAGATCGTGCAGGCGCGTGTGCTGTCCACCGCGCCCAGCGATTTCTGCATGATGCGCGTCCATTCGAGGTCGGCGCCGTAGATCGCGCAGCCGAGCGAGTCGAGCATGCACAGCTTGATGCGCGTGAGCACCTCAGGCGGGATGTCTTCGTAGCGCAGTGTGGAGACGAATTCGGCGATGCCGCGGGTGTAACGGTTGTCTGATGAGGTTTCGTGTGCCATTTTTCTTCCAGTATTTGATCTGTCAAAAAATCATTCGGCCCGCGCGCCGGACAGTGCGACGACGTGGGCCCATTTCGAAATTTCCGCCTTGATGAAGCGTGCAAACTGTTCTGCGCTGCTGCCGACCACTTCGACGCCCTGTGCCGTCATGCGCTCGCGGATGTCCGCTAGCTGCAGTACTGTGACGATGTCGGCCTGGATTTTGCGCACGATCGCTGGTGGTGTTTTTGCCGCCACCACCACGCCGTACCACGCGCCCCCCTCAAAGCCCGGCACCCCTGCCTCGGCCACGGTCGGTAACTCGGGGGCCAGCGACGAACGTTTTGCGCTCGACACGCCCAGCGCGCGCAAGCGGCCGTTACGCATGTTTGGCAGCGCCGTTGCCGGTACCAGGAACATTAATTGTACTTGTCCGCCGATCAATTCGGTGAGCGCGGGACCGGCGCCGTTATACGGAATGTGCGTGAGGTTGACACCGGCCATGGTTTTGAACAGCTCGGTGACCAGGTGGGTCGAGCCGCCGTTGCCCGAGGAGGAATAGTTGAGCTTGTTCGGCTGTGCTTTGGCGTAGGCGATGAGCTCGGCCACCGTTTTCGCCGGCACCGACGGATGCACGGTGAGTATGAACGGCGTCGCACCGATCTGCGTCACTGGCGCGAAATCGCGTTCGGGGTCGTAGCCGAGTTTCTTGTAGAGGCTGGGCGCCATCGTGTTGGCGATGTTGAACTGAAAGATGGTGTAGCCGTCGGGGGCCGCGCGTGCGGTCGTTTCGGCCGCGATGTTGCCGCCGGCACCGGGCCTATTGTCGATCACCACCTGCTGGCCCCAGGCTTCGCCAAGTTTGGCGCCCAGCATGCGACCGACGATGTCATTGCCACCGCCCGGCGCAAACGGGATGATGAAGCGCACGGGTTTCGTCGGGTAGGCGGCGTCGGCGGCGTCGGCGGAATAGGTCAGGAAAATTGTCACGCTCGCCACAGCCGCGATCAGGCTATTGATTTTGCGCAGGCCCGCCCCCCACCCCTGCCCTCCCCCACCAAGGGGGGAGCGAGTTAGGTACGGGGCGCGCGCTCCGCTGCATTGCCTCCCCCTTTGATGGGGGGGGGTTGGGGTTAGGGTGGGGGCGAGCTGCGTATCGTGAGTAGAAATCATCATCCCGCCAGCAAATCCATGAATTCGTTGACCGACGTGGCCTCGAGTTTTTTCTGATCGGTTATCAAGGCGTAGACGGCCTCGAGTTGCTTCTTCGCATAGCGCCGCGCCAGATTGCCGCGGAATTTTTTCTCCAGCAGCGGCACGCCTTCGCGACGCCGGCGCGGGTCGCCGACCGAGAATTCGATTTCGATGCGCGGCGTCTTCGTGCCATCGCGGAAAAAGACCTGGATGGCGTTGCCGTTGCCGTGACGCGCTTCATAATCGTCGGTGAAATGTTTGTGTTCTTTGACGACCATTTTCTTGCGCAGCGCGTCGATGCGCGGGTCGGCGGCATGCGCGTCTTCATAACTTTCGGTGGTGATGTCACCATCGAGCAGCGCCACCGCCACCACGTATTGCAGGCAATGGTCGCGTGCGGCGAAGTTCGGCAGCGGACCCTCGACGCTGATCATGCGGATGGCGTGGGAGTGCGTTTCGATCACCACGCGCTCGATCTCATCGGTGCGGTTTTTCAAGCTTGGATGCAGGCGCATTGCGCACTCGGCGGCGGTCTGCGAATGGCGCTGCGCCGGCACCGAAATTTTGAACTGGATGTCGCTGATGACGCGGCATTTGTACGGCGTGCGTACTTCGAGCGTCCCCTTGGGATACAGAACATCGTAAAAGCCCCAGGTCTTGGCGGTCAGTGCGGTCGGATAACCCATTTCGCCGCGCATCGTCAGCAGGGCGAGCCAGGTCGCGCGCGCGGTGGCGTCAGCGGCCGCCCACGATTTGCGCGGGCCGGAGTTGGGCATCATGCGGTAGATGTTGAGCGGATGGCCGTCGATGAAGGCGTTCGACAGCGCATTGGTGACGTCTTCGCTGTTGCCGCCAAGCAATTGTGTGACGACGGCGGTGGAAGCGATCTTGACCAATATCGTTGAGTCGAGTGCGGTGGCCGGACGATCAAAGTGATTGCTCTCGGCGAGCACGCCCTGGATTTCGTAGGCCTTGATCATCGCCGTCATGACGTCGCGCATCGTGAGCGGTTTGCCGCCGGCGGCGAGTTGCCGGCGCGAGAGATGATCGGCCACCGCGAGGATGCCGCCCAGGTTGTCGGAGGGATGACCGCCCGCCCACCAGGTATCGCTGAAATCGAGCCAGCGCACGAGGCAGGAGATATCGAAGGCGGCTTTGATCGGATCGAGCACGTACGCGGTGCCAGGCACTTTCGCGCCGTGGGGCACGACGGTGCCCGCTACGATAGGGCCCAAGAGCTTGGTGCAATCCGGCGAACCGAGTGCTTCGAGGGCGCAGCCGAGGGCGTCGATCAGGCAGTAGCGTGCATGCGTATAGGACTTGGCGTCGCCGACGTTTTTGCTGCAAACGTATTCAGCGATGGCGACGAGTTCTTTATCGGCAGCGGGGCGGGAGGAGGATATTTTGCTCATGGTTTTGACTGACTCAAAAACGTAGCCCGGATCGAATGAAATGAAAGCCTGGGTTTGGGATCCCGGAATGCGCTGCGCACCTTCCGGGCTACTGTTTGCGACTTTATTTCAATCCAGCTTCGCGCCAGATTCTTTGATGACCTTCGTCCACTTTTTCAGCTCGGTGGCGATGAAGGCAGCAAATTCCACCGGCGTACTGACCAGGGGGTCGGCGCCCATGCCGAGTATGCGTTCGCGCGTATCCGGTGAGCGGATGATTTTCGCAATTGCGTCATGCAGTTTTTCGATGATCGCAGGGGCAGTACCGGCAGGGGCCACCACGCCGTTCCAGATGCCGGCTTCAAAACCGGGCAAACCCGCTTCGCCGGCGGTCGGAATATCCGGCGCGAGTGCGGAGCGTGCTTTGGTAGCAATGGCGACAGCATGCAGGCGTCTGGATTTGACATGCGGAAGGATGGAGGTCGCGCTTGGATACATGAGCTGCACTTGGCCGCTGGTGAGATCGGTGATCGCCTGCGAGGTGCTTTTGTAGGGAATGTGCATGATGTTGACGCCGTTCATCGAATTGAACAGCGCACCGGCCAGATGTCCGGGCGAACCGTTGCCTTGCGACGCATACGACAGATCGCCGGGCCGCGCTTTGGCTAGCGCAGCGAGTGCTTTAAGGGTCTTTGCCGGCAAGGCGGCAGTCACCGCGATGAGGATGGGCGTCGATGAGGTCTGCGCGACCGGCGCGAAATCGCGTACCGGGTCGAAGGGCATCTTTGCGTACATGCCCGGATTGATCGAATGGCCGCTGGCGATGAAGGCCAGCGTATAGCCGTCGGCCGCGGCTTTGGCCACCAACTCGGTGCCGATCACGCCGTTTGCGCCGCCGCGGTTGTCGATGATGAATTGCTGCGAAAACATTTCGCCGAGCTTTTGCCCGACCACACGCCCCAGAAGGTCGGCGTTGCCGCCGGCCGCATAGGGCACGATCAAACGCACGGTTTTTTCCGGATAGTTCTGTTGCGCCTGCGCTGCGGTGGCCGCCAGAAACAACACGGCGGTTGTTGCCACTTGCATTGCCTGTTTTATGCGTGGGCGGTGTCTGCCCTCACCCCGCCCTCTCACCGAGGGAGAGGGCGAGAGCTGGCCTGATTCGCCGAGACGAATCAGGTTGGCATCGTGGGTCACGCTTTCGCCGCGAGTGCTGCGCCACGTCCGGCGATTTTTCCAAACACCGCACCGGACACCAGGCCGGCGCCGCTCGGGTAACTGAAATAGAACAAGCCGCCGACCATTTCACCGGCCGCATACAGGCCGGGGATTTTGTGGAAGTTCACGTTGAGCACCTGACCGGTTTCGTGATTGATGCGCAAGCCGCCGAAAGTGAAGGTAATGCCGCAGGTGGTCGCGTAGGCATCGTAGGGCGGCGTGTCGAGTGCTTGTGCCCAGTTCGATTTCGCCGGCTCGATACCGACCGTGCATTTGCCGTCTTTGATGATGTGGTCGAAGGGCACATCCTTTTTTACGGCAGCGTTGTATTCGTGCACCGTTTTGAGGAAGCCCTGCGGATTGACACCTTCCATTTTTTCGGCGAGTTCTTCGAGTGTGTTGGCCGAAAACTTGGTCATAAACTTGATGCGGTATTCCGAGCGCAGCAGCTTGCTGACTTTTGCGTCGAAGACCTGATAGGCGAACTGGCCCGGCTGTTTCAACACTTCGCCGCCGTACTTGGCGTAGGTGAAGGAATGGAAGTCCCAGCCTTCGTCGACGAAGCGTTTGCCGTCGGCGTTAATCAGGAGGCCGAAGATGTAGGAGTGTTTCTGGAACTGGTCGCCGACGCTGATGTCACCGAACTCCGGCGCGTAGCGGTCCCAGCCGGTGGCGTGGCAGCCCGACCAGTTGCCGTAGGGGCAGGCGCCAACGTCGAGCGCCATCTTGATGCCGTCGCCGACGTTGTACTTGGTGCCGCGTACTTTTGCCAATTCCCAGCCCGGGCCGAGGTAACGGGTGCGCATCTCAGGGTTGGCTTCAAAGCCGCCGCAACCGAGTACCACCGATTTGGCCGTGATCTCTTCGAGTTTGCCGTCGCATTGCACGCGCACGCCGGAAACGCGGATGCCGTCAAATATCAGCGAAATGGCGCGTGTGCCGTAGCGCACTTCAATGCCGGCGTTTTTTGCTGCCTTGTCGAGATATTGCACGAGGCCGGCGCCGCCGCCCGAGACTTCGATCGGCAGGCGGCCGAAGAATTTGCGTTTGCCGTTGACCATGCCCGACTGGCGGCCATAGTTCGGCACGAAGCGCGTGCCTTTCGCGCGCAGCCACGCCATGGTCTCGAGGCTTTCGTTGACTAGGGTTTCCGACAGATCCGGGTCGGTGCGGTAGCTCGTCAGGCGGTAGATGTCTTCGAGGTATTCCTCGCGTGTGTTGGTGCCAAAATCGCTGTTGGCGACTTCTTCATCGGTGAGGTCGGTGACGCGTTTCAGATCGTCCACGGATTCGTAGGCGAAACGCATCACACCGCCGGCAAAGCGGCTGTTGCCGCCGGATTCTTCTTCGCTGGCGGCTTCGAGAACGAGAACTTTGGCGCCGTTGTCGGTCGCTGAGAGGGCGGCTGAGAGGGCGGCATTGCCCTTCCCGACCACGATTACGTCGTATTGGCTGGTCATGATGTGCTTATGAAAAACGTTGGGAGGCAGCACTTTACACTTGGAGATTGAGTTTGGAAAGCGCATCCATCACAATCAGTCGAACCATCAGCCCTACGAGGAGAAAATTGATGAAACGCATCGTTTTTGGCTTGACTTTTTTGTTGTGTTTTTGCCTCCCCGCGCTGGCCTGCGCACAAAATTTTCCGTCCAAACCACTGCGGCTGGTCGTGGGTTTTCCGGCCGGTGGTCCGATCGATATCGTGGCGCGCCTCTTGGCGGTCAAACTCTCCGAGGTCTACGGCCAGCAGGTGGTGGTCGACAATCGCGCTGGCGCCAACGGTATCATCGGCATGGAGTATGTGGCGAAGTCGGCCCCCGACGGCTATACGATGATCCTCGTCAGTACCGGCATTGCGATCAACCCCAACCTCTATCCGAAGCTGCCTTTTGACACGCTGCGCGATCTCGCGCCAGTGACGCTGATTACTTCAACGCCGGAGTTGTTTGTCGTGCACCCGTCGGTGCCAGTGAATTCGATCCGCGAGATGGTGGCGCTAGCCAAAGCGCGGCCCGGCCAGATCAGTATCGCCTCGACGGGCAGCGGCGGCTTACCGCATCTCGCGCTGGAGATGTTCAAAACTGCGGCGAAGATTGAGCTGATTCATATTCCTTATAAGGGTGCTGCGCCGGCGATCGCCGATTTGTTGGGCGGTCAGGTGAGCGGTCTGTTTGCCGATCTGCCGGTGCTGCAGCCGAATATATTGAGCGGCAAGCTGCGCGCATTGGGCGTGGCCAGCGCGCAGCGCTCACTGCTGATGCGCGAGGTGCCAACACTGCGTGAACAGGGCCAACCGGTGGAGGCGATCAACTGGTACGGCATCACGGTGGCGGCCAAAACGCCGCCGGAAATCATCACCCGTTTGCGTGAAGGGCTGCACAAGGCGCTCAATGACGCCGAATTCCGCGACAAGCTGGTCAGTCGTGGCGCCGATCCGATTCCGGGCAGCACCGAACAATTTGCGGCTTTTCTGCGCGACGAAATCGCCAAGTGGGGCCGCATCGTCAAGGAGTCGGGGGCGAAGGCTGATTGATCTGCGGAGCTGTTCTGCGCAGACGGCACAAAAAAAGCCCGGCAGATGCCGGGCTTTTTTACTGGTGCGATGGATCAGACTTTTTTGCGATTGATCTCGAGACGTGCATCGACCAGGGCTGAGGTTTCATCGAGCACCGCGGACTTCTCGCCTTTTTGTGCGGCGATGGTTTTCACCAGGCGGTCGACACGCTCGATGTTCGGCGCACCGGCAAACAGCGCGCGTGCCGCCGATGAAGGTGTGACCAGCGATTGCGCGGCGGCCGCATATTTCTCGAAGGGCACAAGGTCTTTTTCCTCGGCGCCCAGACCGATGCATAGCGTCTTCACCCAGTTGTAGACGGCGCGCGTGGCTTCGATGTCGGTGTGTACGGCTTCCTTGATCGAGCGTGCGGCGTCTTTTTGCACGCAGCGATAGTTGCCGGCGATCAACATGCTCCATTTCGCCAGCGGCACGAAAATCGAATCGTGTACCTTGAGTTTCACCGGCAGTTCGAGTTTTTCGCTGCCGGTGTCAAAACGCGCGGCTTCGATGTCGGCGGCCAGATCGCGCAGGATTTGCGTGTGCGCATCAGAATCAAAACGCGCTGCTTTGAAGTTGGTCGGCAGCCGCACTTGCAGCACGTTGACCTTGTCTTCCGGCGGACGGAAGGCCTGCGGGTCGGGGCTGCACAGCGTCATCAGTTTCGGATCGAAGGCGTCCCACACGCTGGCGTCGGTATAGCAGTCGCGCAGTTTCGATACATCGACACCGGGAATGCGCGCGAGGTAGGGCAGCGGCGGCATGTTCATGATCGACATGCAGGGCACTTTGGATTTCGCCACCGCTTCGAGCAGTTCACGCACGCCCGGCGAGCGGTATTGCGGCTCCTGCATGGCGAGGGCCACCAGATCGTAATCGGCGGGGTTAACGCCTGCGGTGCCACCGGCGGTAATCTTGCCCGGCAGCTTTTTCGAATTCACTTCAACCAGACCTTCGCGACCCTTGATCGGCATGCGCACAATGGCGCCTTCCGCGTTGATCAGATCTGCCTCCGCGGGCAGGCAGATCAGGTGAGTCGAATGTCCGGCGAGTGCGAGCTTGGTGCCCAGCAGCGAGCCATACGACGCGCCCATAATCAGAATCTTGTATTTTTTCGACATTGGTGAGGTCCTCCGCAGGGTTGGCCGGTGCAGGATTGATTCCCGCCACCCGGAACGCATGATGGTATTCAATTCGGCAGTTTGAAGCAAACCGCCGGAGCCGCCGGGTTGATGCGCTTGAATGATGCACGACCCGCCGCCGTCGCGGGCCGTGTGCTTACGTGTGTTGTGCCGTCAGCGCCGAGAGTGTGCGCACATCGGCGAGCGTTTCGATGTGCTGGATGCCGGTATACAAATGTTCGACCGTCGCCGCTGGCAGCGCCATGGTTGCGCAATTAACGAATTTATCTTTCAGCAATTCCGGCGGCAGCGCGTTCTTCGACGTGCGGCCGAAGGGCTGGTCGACTTTCTGTTTGAGCACCGTGCCGTTTTTCAAGGTGATGTTGACTTCGGCTGCGAAGTGATTGTCGGCGGGGAATTGTTCGGTGGTGTAGGGCGCGACGTGAATCCGCGGCAGGATGGCGCGCACCGCCGGGTCTTTATAGGTTTCGCCTTCGAAGTGTGGCAGCGCGACCTTGCGGTTGACCAGCGCGCGCGACAGCGCGTATTGCACGCTGAACTTGGCGTCGAAGGTACTTTGCGGATCGGGGCGGTTGGTGTGTTCGAGGCGGCGCTTGTGCGTCCAGGCGTCGATCCGCGTGACGTCATCGGGTTTGAGATCGTGTTCGCGCACCAGCAGCAGCATGGCGTCGATCGCCGGGTGCGTGCTGCCGCAGCACGGGTACTGCTTGATGGCAATGCCCGGCTCGATGATGTCCCAGGGCTGGCCCCAGGCCGGGAGGATTTTCGCGGCGTCGTAATTGCCCGCGCCATTGAACACTTCGAAGTAGCCTTGCTTGTGTTCGAAGGCCACGCTGCTGGCGGTAAAGCCGTCGCGGGCAAGCAGCGCGGCGAACAGGCCGCTGCGGCAGCAATGGCCGACGTGTAGCGGTTTGGTCATGGTGCCGAAATTCGATTTCACACCGGCGGCGAGCGAAGCAGCGATCGACAGCGCGGTGGCGGTTTGTTCGTCGCTGAGTTTCAACAGCAGCGCACAGGCCGCTGCCGCGCCGAACACGCCGATGGTGGTGGTGGGGTGCCAGCCGCGCGTGTATTGATAAAAATTCACGCCCATGGAAATTTTGCATTCGGCTTCAAAACCGGCCACATACGCGGCGACAAAGTCGCGACCGCTTGCACCCGTTTCGTCGGCCAGCGCAAACAGCGCCGGCAGGATGGGCGCCGACGGATGACCGCCCAGCGTGTTGTTGCAATCATCGAAGTCGAGTGCGTGCGAGGCGGTGCCGTTGATCAGCGCAGCGTCGAGCATGCCGACTTTTTCATGGCTGCCGAAGACAAAGGCCGGCCCTGTGGCCGAACCAAGCGAACGCGCGCAGATACGCGCCGACGGATCAGCGGCGCCGGCGATAGTCACGCCGACCGTGTCGAGGATGCCGACCCTGGCCCATTTCAATGTTTCGGCGGGCAGTGAGTCGAAGCGGGTGGCGTTGATGCGTTTTGCAAGTTCCAGGGCGAAGGGCATGGCGGTATCCGTTGGTGGCTGGTGGTTGCGCTTATTCGGCGCGGATGTTGGCGTCGCGTACGACCTTGGCCCATTTTGCGACTTCCGCTTTGATATGGGCGTGAAACTGCTCGGGCGTGTTGCCGACCGGTTCGGAGCCGTCGGCGGCGAGTTTGCTTTGTATATCGGTGCTGTGCAGGATGCGCACGATTTCAGTATTGAGTTTGTCGATGATGGGGCGCGGCGTTTTCGCCGGCGCCAGCACGCCGTACCAGCCGGCGACTTCGTAACCGGCTACACCGGCTTCCTGCATGGTCGGCAGATCGGGTGCGCCGGCCGAACGCATCTTGGTGGTGACGGCAAGCGCACGCACGCGGCCGGCCTTGCGCTGCGCATCGCTTTGCAGCAGCGTTGAGAACAGCATCTGGATCTGTCCGCCAACCACGTCGTTGAGCGCGGGGAATCCGCCTTTATACGGCACATGCACGATTTTCATGTCAACCAGCGAACAAAATAGCGCGCCGGACAGATGCGAGAGGCCGCCAATGCCCGACGAACCGTAGCTCATGCCGTCGGGTTTTGTTTTTGCCAGCGCCACCAGTTCCTTGATGGATTTGGCCGCCACCGACGGATGCACGACCAGCGCATAGGGTTGCGAGGTTGCCTGCGTGATGGGCGCGAGATCGCGCACCAGATCGTAGGAGAGGTTTTTATAAAGCGAGGAGTTGACCGAGTGGCTCGATGAAATCATCGTCAGCGTGTAACCGTCGGGCACCGCTTTGGTGGCGATATCAACAGCGATGGTGCCGTTGGCGCCGGCGCGGTTATCCGGCACCACGGTTTGTCCCCATGCTTCGGTCAGCTTCAAGGCAATCGCGCGCGCCGTGAGGTCGGTGCCGCCGCCGGGTGCGAAGGGCACGATCAGACGGATCGGTTTGGAGGGGTAGTCGCCGGCGCTTTTTTGCTGGGCGAGAACCGGCTGTGCGGCGAGCAGTGCAAATGCTGCGATAGCAACAAAAATTGGACGTGTCATGGCTACGATAATCCGGGGAGGGGTTGAATCAGCCGCTTATTTTAGCGCGGTTGCCAGCCGCAGTCTGTGTGAGGGTCGCTGGCGCGCCGCGCCAGAGTGGCTTTTATAAGCGCTTTTTGATCAGGCAGGTATACGGCGCCCAACAGCGGCCTCCGCAGGGACGACGAAGCGTGGTCGCGAACGTCGCTCTGGCAAGCGTTATCCGCGTGGCGGTCGTGGGTCTGCCGCCGCCGGGGTGGTATACCACTGTGACTCGGGCACCGTCTTGGCGACGGCCGGATCGAGCACGTAATGCGGCGACATGATTTGCACGCCGTGGCGGTTGAAGACGTCCTGAATCGAGGCGTGCAGGTCGCTCGCCACGCGTGCGCGCACCGCAGGGCTTTCGGCCTTGACGTAGACAGCGAGCTTGTAGGCGACATAGAAATCGGCCAGCGCGGTTTGCGCCACCACCGGTGCCGGGTCGGTGGCGATTTCTGTGATCGGCTTGGCAGCCTCCATCAGCATGGCGTGGACCTGGCGCCACGGCGTGTCATAGCCGATGGTGACGCTGGTGTCGAAAACAAAACTGCAGCCTTGCGCCGCGCGCGAAAAATTACGCGTCACGTTCGCCAGCACTAGCGCATTGGGTAGCGCGATTTCCTCGCCTAGACCGGTGCGCAGGCGCGTTACAAATAGACCCAGTTCGGTGACCGTGCCTTCGTGTTCCTGCATACGTACGTATTCACCTACCAGTAGCGCACGCGTATAGGTCAGGATCATGCCGCTGGCGATCTGGCCGACGATGCCTGAGGCGCCGATCGACACCATAATGCCGACCACCACGGAGAGGCCCTTGAAGGCCTCGGTTTGCGCGCCGGGTAGATACGGAAACGCCATTGCCAGCGCAAATAGCCAGAGGCTGATGTCGGCGATGCGCATGGTGGGCGGCCCGGTATGGGCGTTGAGTGCGCCGAAGCGTATGCGGCCGGAGGCGAGCAGGTTGGCGAATTCGCGCAACAGCTGGGCGACGACCCAGGTCAGCATAAAAATAACGATGGCGATAAACACGCCCGGAATTGCCGCGCCGACCGATTGCAGCATCTGCCCGCTCAGATTTTGCATGGTCTCGGCGAGCTGCTCGCCAATGGCACGGGTATGCGCGAACTGTTCGAGCGCAAAGATCAGAAACAAGAAGATACCGAACAGACTCAACAGCCAGGCGATGAACAGATAGGAGCGCGAGGCAAGTCTCAGAAACACCGAACCTGTGCGTGCCGACAGGCCCGAAGCGGAGAGCGTTTTTACGCGTTGCACCAGATGGGTGTTGATCGCATTGCCGGCATAACCCATGAATTTAAAAATCCCCAACAGCATGCCGGCCAGAACAGCCGCTGCGGCAGCCACACGCAGCACGGAGAAGAGTGTGGCGCGCGGGTCGCCTTGTTCGCGCTGCTCCCGCCAGGTGGTTTGCAAAAGGAGTGAGGATTTTTTGGCGAGCGCCTCGGCGGTTTCACCGGCGAGTTCGCGGGCATCGCCGGGCAGCACGTTGAATATCGGTTTGCCGTCGAGCTCGACCTGAAAGCCGTTGTTTGTGCGCTTGACGGTGACCGCGCCGTCACCGGCGTTATCGAGTGCGTTGGCAAAGCGGAGACGCGCACCCTCGGCACGTTCGGCGGCGGAAAAGGCACCAAGCGAAGTGCGGAAGACGTGAATGGTGCGATTGCCCAGCACCAGTTCGGCGGGTTTTTCCTGTTCAGCGGCACCGGCGTGCAGAGTCAGGCACGTCAGTAGTGCCGGCAGCAATAGGCAGGCTGTTACGCGTGCGGATAGTACGCGGCCACAGAGTGACGACAGGCTAGTTCTCGCTGACATACCCTTACCCCCTAATTTACAGTGCCGGCCGTCAGACCGGAACGTCGTAATGGCCGCGACCTTCGCTACGGTATGGGCGGTTTATCCGCCGCCTGCACCGCCGGTTGATTGCAACCTTCTCCTGTCAGAACGGAACGGCATGCCCCCGCCTTGCCGTTTCGTTCTTTTATGTCTTCTACGATGTACCGCTGCGATCGATTAATTGTGCCCAGTTCTTTGGCAGCTCGACCTTGCGACTGGTCGGCGGCCCCTGCACGTGATTACTCATGTAGGCGCGCGATTGATTGCGGCCCGGATCGCCGGCGATCAGAATTTCCACCATCTCCGGTTTGATCAGCACGTTGACCAGACGCTGCGGATCGTCCGCCTCAGTATACGACGGCGGCAGGATGCCCTGCTCGACGAGGCTTTCGAAATTGAAGGTCGGCGTGCTGGTCATCTGCGCGTAGTGCGTGGCCTTGGCGGCAGTGACTTTCATGTTGTCGTACATATATTGCCGCACCTGGTCCTTCGTCCATTCTTTGGCGATCACACCGGCGATGCTGGGGCCGGCGATGATGAGCGGACTCCACAGGCCGGTTTTGAAGCCGGTATGCGCCCAGTAGGTGAAGCTGCCGCCGATGATGTCGGTCCACTGCTGGACGTGTGTCCTGGCATCGTCGCCGCCGCTGTAGATCGGCGAGGTGATGGCCACCACGCTGTGCACGGTGACGACGTTTTCGCCCTTCTTGAAACCGCGGTCTTCGCCGTAGGTCGGCCAGCCGATCGCCGTGGCGCTGTCTTCGTCCTCGGCCATGGCGACGAGAAAGGTTTGGCCGATGCTGCACTTGTCGCCCGCGCCCGGTGGAATGCGAAAGCCGCAAATGTTGCGCAGATACATGCGCACGAAGCGGCCGATGCTGGTGTTGGCCTGACGGCCGACACGCATCACCCCCTGGCCGTAGTTGAAATCGAGTTCCTTGACGATGGGGCCGTTGACGATGACGACCGGTTCCCAGCCTGGTGTCGAACCCGAATCTTCGACGCGATAGCGTGGATCGCACAGCGCATCGACGATGGCGACCAGCACCGGCATGTATTCCGGGCGGCAACCCGCCATCACGGCGTTGACGGCGATGCTGAGGATGGAGGCTTCGCGGCCTTCCTGCGGAATCACCCGCAGCACATCTTCCGGTTGGCGGTCGGTGAATTTGAGGAAGGCATCGACGCGCTCGCGGGTCGGTGGTGTCACTGGCAGGCCGTCGGTCCACAGGTTTTTGTAGAAGTGTTCCTGCACGGCGTCGTAATCGCCGCTGAACACTACCGTACCCGGTTCGGGTTCGATGGCTGAATCCGCTTCGACGGGCTCGTCGCCGATCAGTGCCTTGAGCAGCCCCGGGGCGAGCACTTCTTCGACCTTGCGTTTTAATTCGACGTCGCTGTCCAGCATGGGGGCTCCGGGATAGACGCCGATGCCGAGCGCTACGCCGAGGCCCTTGACGATGACTTCAGCCTGCTTGAGAAAGCCGGAACCAATGATGGACGCGGTCGGCACGCCCATGCGTTCGACGACTGCTGCGGCCCGCAACACGGCGGGCGTGCAGCTCCCTCAGGCACCGATACCGACAATGGCGGCGTCGGCCTTGTGCAATCTGATTTTGTCAGGGATGGTGGCGGTGACTTCATGCTCGCGCGCGCCGTGGAAATTACCGAACTCGCTATAGGGCACGAATTTGACGCCGGGAAAACGTTTCTGAATGTATTCGCGCACCAGTGGATAAATGGTTTCGCCACGAAAGATCACATCCCACAGTTCGCAGATGACCTTGCCGTTGAGGTCGGGCACGCGTTTGGCGGCGGCTGATTTTTTCACCGCTTTGCGTGACAGCGGCCACAGCACGTCGTAACGCGGTTCATGGTTAGGCGTATTGCTCATGCGACTCTCCCGGCTGCGGATTGGATGGCTGCCTCACTTCTGCGCAGCGCGGGGGCGGGCGGAGGCGGGGGCCGTTGCATCAAGCATTACCTCCATCCTGTCCGTCCCGCGCAGGCGGGGGCCGCGACCTGCTAATTCACTTTGCTGATTGAAACGCGATTTTACTGCGCTTTGATTGCAGCGGCTTGCACCACACGCGCGTACTTGGCGGTTTCGCTCTTGAGAAAGGCGGCAAATTGATCGGGCGTGCTGGCCACCACCAGCATGCCGTCGGCGGCAAGACGTTCGCGCATTTCTTTTTGTTGCAGGATGGCGGCGATCTCGCTGTATAGACGCAGGATGATGTCGCGTGGTGTCGCAACCGGCGCCAGGATGCCGAACCAGGTCGCCATATCGAAGCCGGTGAGACCGCTTTCCGCCACCGTTGGAATATCGGGTGCGATCGCCACGCGTTGCAGGCCGGTGACGCCCACTGCGCGCAGCCGGCCCTGCTTGATGAAGGGCAAGCTTTGCAGCACGTTCATGAAATAGACCGGCACTTCACCGCTCATCACATCGATGGTGGCCGCCCCCGAACCTTTGTACGGCACATGGCTCAGGCGCACGCCGGCTGACAGCGCAAACCATTCGCCCGCCAGATGCGGCAGCGAACCGATGCCCGAAGAACCATAGTTGAGTTCACCAGGCCGCGCTTTTGCCAGTGTGATCAGTTCGCGCACGTTTTTCGCCGGCAACGACGGATGGACCACGAGCGTCAGCGGACCGGAGACGGTTTGTGTGACGGGGGCGAGGTCACGCGCCTGATCGTAGGGCAGCGCCGGATAAAGGCTCGGATTGACCGCATAGCCGGAGGGAATGAAGAGCAGCGTGTGGCCGTCTGCGGGCGCGCTCTTGGCAACATAGGCGGTGCCGATGGTGCCGTTGGCGCCGCCGCGGTTCTCAATCACCACCGGCTGTTTGAAACGTTCGTTGAGTTTTTGCGCGATTGGGCGCGCCAGGATATCGGTGCCGCCACCCGGTGGAAAAGGCACGATCAAACGCATGGCGCCGCTCGGATACGTTTGTGCCTGCGTCATGCCACAGGCGAGCGCACAGGCGCAGCCCAATATGTGCACGAACTTCATTGCGCCGCCGAGATGCCGGCGGCTTGGATGATGCGCGCGTATTTGCTGTTTTCGCGGGCCAGGAATTCCGTGAACTGCGCCGGCGTGCTCGCCACCACCGTCATGCCGTCGGCGGCGAGGCGTTCGCGCGTCTCCGGCTGGTTGAGAATCAAGGTAATTTCGGCGTGCAATTTGGCGATGACTTCACGCGGTGTGCCGCCGGTGACCAGCAGCGCCGTCCAGGTCGTCATGTCATAACCGGGCAGGCCCGATTCGGCGATGGCGGGAATATCCGGTGCAAATGGCGAACGTATCGGCGTGGTGACACCCAGCGCGCGCAGTCGCCCGCTTTTGATGTACGGCAGGCTTTGCAGTGCGTTCATGAAATAGAGCGAGATTTGTCCGCTCATCAAATCGATCACGCCGGCACCGCCGCCGCGATACGGCACATGGATCATTTTGACGCCGGCCGACAAGGCAAACCATTCCGCCGCCAGTTGATTCAGCGAACCGGTGCCTGACGAGCCGAAGGTGATTTCACCCGGACGCGTTTTTGCCAGCGCGATCAGGTCACGTGCTGTTTTCGCCGGTAGTGAGGGATGCACCGTCAGCGTCAAAGGTCCGGCGACGAGCTGTGACACCGCAGCGAGATCGCGTGTTTGGTCGTAGGGCAGGTTTTTGTACATGATCGGATTAGCGGCGAAGCCCGCTGGCACGATCAACAGCGTGTGACCATCGGCCGGCGCTTTGACGGCGGCCAGTGTGCCCAGCGTGCCGTTCGCGCCGGGCCGGTTATCGGCTACTGCAGGCACTTTGAACTTTTCGTTCAGGCGCTGCGCGATGATGCGGCCGAGAATGTCGGTCGAGCCGCCCGGGCTGAACGGAATAATGATGCGCAGCGGTCCAGACGGATAGTTTTGGGCCTGCACCGCGGCTGCGAAGCAGAAGGCGCCGATTGCAAAAAGTGTGCGTGTTGCTTGCATGGCGTTAGCCCCCCTTGATACCCGCAGTCTGGATGATGCGGTTGAATTTAGCTGTTTCACTGGCGAGAAATTCGACAAACTGTTCCGCGGTGCTGCCCACCACCGTCATGCCTTCGCCGGCAAGCCGTTCTTTTAATTCTGGCAGATTGAGGATGCGTGTGACTTCCTGCTGCAGTTTGTTGATGGTGTCGCGCGGTGTCGCGCCCTGCACCAAGAGACCATACCAGTTGGTCATGTCAAAACCCTTGAGCCCCGCTTCGGCAATCGAGGGCAGATCGGGCGCGATCGCCGAGCGTTGCGGGCTGCTCACTCCAAGCGGACGCAGCTTGCCCGACTTGATCATCGGCAGGCTTTGCAAGACGTTCATGAAATAGATCGGCACCTGGCCGCTCAATACATCAATCACCGCCGCCCCCGAACCCTTGAACGGGATGTGCACGATCTTGATGCCAGCCATGGTGTTGAAGAGCTCTGCCGAGAGATGCGGCAGCGAACCGTTGCCGGCCGAGCCGATGTTGAGCGCACCGGGTTGCGCTGTCGCCAGTGCGATGAGTTCCTTCACGCTTTTCACCGGTAGCGAGGGGTGCACCACCAGCACCAGTGGCCCCGATGCGATCAGCGACACGGGTGTCAGTTCGCGGGCCTGATCGAAAGGCAGATTTTTGTAGAGCGAAGGATTGGCGGCATAACCGGCCGGCACTACCAGCATGGTGTGACCGTCGGGCGCGCTCTTGGCGACGAAGGCCGCGCCGACCGTGCCGTTGGCGCCGGAACGGTTTTCCACCACGGCAGGTTGACCGAAACGTTCGTTGAGTTTTTGTCCAAGCGTGCGCGCCAGAATATCGGTGCCGCCGCCGGGCGGATACGGCGAGACGATGCGCAGCGGGCCGTTCGGATAGTTTTGCGCCATGCATTCGGGAATGCCGGCAACTGTCGCGGCGAGTGCCAGCGTGCAGATGGCGCGGCATTTGTGATGTGAGTGCATGTTGGGCCCGGGCTTTATAGTTTGATGTAACGGTGCGCTCGACAGCGCGCGTTTGCACCGCCGATAATGCGCTTTGCATGCGTGTGGCGCATTTTAACCGGAAGGGTTGAACGATGAGATATTGGCGTTGTTGGGGTGTGGTGTTGCTCGTGCTTGCGGTGCCGTTGGCGGTGGCGCAATCTTATCCGGTCAAGCCCTTGCAATTGGTTGTTGGCGGACCCGCTGGCGGCGGTCTTGACCAGTTGTCGCGTGCATTCGAGCAGGCGTTGCGCGAATCGAAAAGTATCGAGCAGCCGCTGGTGATCGTCAATATGGGCGCGGGCGCCGGTAATCAGGCCAAGATCTTCGTCAATCAGCGCAAGGGCGATCCGTATTTTCTCTACCTCGATACCAACCGCGTGTATCTCAACAAACTGCTCGGCACCATCGCGCTCGGCCACGATGCGGTCACACCGGTCGGGCGGCTGATCGCTGAATACATGGTGTGGGCGGTGCGTGCGGATTCGCCGATCAAGTCGGCACGCGAAATTCTCGATCGCTTGAAGGTTGATCCTGGCTCGGTGGTGTTCGGTTTGTCATCGCTGCCCAGCAACGACCAGATCAATATCGTCGCCCCTGCCATCGCCGCTGGTGTGGATGCGAAAAAAATGCGCATGGTTGCGTTCAACGCCGCCGGTGGCCTCAACACGCAGTTGCTCGGCGGCCATGTGCCGTTGATCTCAACCACGCTCTCGGAAATCATCGCGCTGGTGCGCAGCGGACAGGTGCGTTTGCTGGCGGTATCGGCACCCGAGCGTTTAAGCGGCGAGATGGCCGCTGTACCGCATTGGCGCGCGATCGGCATTGATGTCGCGGTGGTGCACTGGCGCGGTTTGTTTGCGCCACCGGGCATGCCGCCCGAGGCCTTGCAGTATTGGGAGGACACGCTGGCGCGCTTCGTTAAGACCGAGGCGTGGAAAAAAGCACTGGAGAAATACGGCTGGTCGGACGCCTATTTAAATTCGGCGGCGTTCAAAAATGAAATGGATAAAGAGGCGGTGCTGTTCGCCAAAATCCTCACTGATCTGGGGATGGTGAAAAGCGCGCCGCAGTAGGCGGGACATTTTTTGGGTACAGATTGCCGGTTATCTATACAGGGGGCGTAGCGCGGATCATCAATCGTCGTGGCGCGTGCGCGATGCGCACCCTACAACGCTGCGCAGGCGGAAGCGTGAAGGTCGGCGTTGCTGAGTTAGGTGGAGTTAGGCTGATTGGCGGA
>CAMDSO010000037.1 GCA_945906935.1 Bordetella parapertussis | reverse complement strand
TTGATGCGAGTGCCGCACAACGACTAGGCGGAGGCAAGAGCGTTGGTGCGCAGCGCAGCGCCACCGCACAAGCACCAGCCAAAGGGACTGCACAGCAAGCGGCACCGGCAGCGGCGCCGGCAGCCACACCCGCACCGCAACCGTCGGGTATGAGCCGTTGGCTTGGACCTCTGGCCGGACTGGCGATCGGTGCCGGGCTAGCGTCGATGTTCATGGGGGGGGGCGGCATGGGGGGCGCGATGGGCAGCATACTGATGGTGGTGCTGCTTGCGGCCGCGGCACTGTTCGCCTGGAAGATGTTTCGCTCAAAACCAGCCGACAATAACAACTTGCAATACGCGGGTGCGAACGCAGGCGAAGCAGCGCCAGCGCCTGTAATGCCGGCTCCCGGCGCCGGTGGTATGCCACAAATTGGCAGCGCCGTTGGCGGTGCCGCGGCGGCCCCGGTTGTTGAACCTGAAGCGAACCCTTTTCCGGCCGGCTTTGATGCTGCGCAGTTTGCCGTGCACGCCAAGATGAATTTCACACGCCTGCAACAGGCTAACGACAAACGCGACGTGTCGACGATGCGTGATTACATGACGCCTGAATTTTACTCGGCGATAGCAGCACAGATCGACCCGATGGGCGTGGTTCAACACACCGAGATTATCAGCCTTGAGGCGGCCGTGGTCGAGGTCGTCACCGACAACAACAAAAATATCGCCAGCGTCCGATTCACCGGCTCGATGCGAGATGCGGCGACTGCGGCAACGGAAACATTCGACGAAATCTGGCATCTGGAAAAACCGCTCGACGGCGCCAGCGGATGGCTCATCAGCGGCATTCAGCAGACCTGAAATATCTACTGCTGACGGCGAGCATTGTCAGCGGTAGATATTCTTGAACGGTTCTGCCGCCGCCACGTTGATCACCCGGCCGATTGCGATTAGAAGCGGTGCTCAATAGCAGATCGACACAACCTGCCGAGACTGCTCTGATTGGAATCGGCAGCAACAGCAAATCACGGGTTACGTCATTGTTTTGTTCTCGATCATCGGATGGCGTGACATCCTAAAAAGCCCCTATCCTTTTGGCGTTCCTGCTTGAGGGTGAGGGCAATTGGAGTTTTTTGCTGTCCTGAAAATCGGTCGTAGCGGTATTTTGACCGGGATTATCTCGACGTGATCATGCTGATACGCCAGAACGATTTGCCGGTTTAACTTGAATGCGCTTGTCTCGGCTAGCATGCCACAAGTCATATTGGGCCTGCGCCCGTAGCCAGGTCTCAGCGCTACCACCAAGCCATTGAGCAAATCGAATTGCCATATCGGCACTGATTGCAGCGCGGCCATTGATGACTCTGGATAGCGCTACCCGGGATACGCCCAATTGTTTTGCGGCCGCAGTGACTGTTAGTCCGAGTTCAGGGAGGACGTCAGCGCTGATCACGAGGCCGGGGTGAGGGGGATTGAACATGGTCATAGTCATTGGCTCAGTGGTAGTCCTGATAATTCACAATCTCAGCGTCTTCGCCGGAAAATTTAAAGGTTAGCCGCCAGTTGCCATTTACCCAAACCGACCAGTGCCCGGCATCTCGGCCCGTCAACTGGTGCAGTTTCCAGCCCGGATTGTCCATTTCCTTTGCGCTCGTTGCGACGTTTAGGATGGCCAACTGGCGTGCTAGCTTCCCAGCATGAGCTGGTTGAATGCCTGCTTTGCTGCCCGTCAGGAAAAATCTCTCGAGACCCTTGTGGGCGAAGCTTTTGATCATTTTCTAATTGTATCGTATTGAGATACAGTTTGTAAAATTCTAACTGCCTATCTGCTGCAAACTACCGAAAGATTTGCCTAAATCAAAACTGGTGGGATTGGCCGATATGGATAGGGAGCGCCTATACCTCCGGACTCAGCATATAAAAAGATGCCGCAAAATCTTGCATGGATTTACTGTGCGGCGGGGCGTTGTAAAAGGACTAAGGCGCATTCGCGGGTGCGTGCACTCGCATGCCAGATTAGACTCGGACTAATTTCGGGCCGTGGCACTTATGGTGGCACTTATTATGCGTTTCCAGAGTCATCAGCAGTAATGAAGGCGGTGCGGTAATCGTTCGAAATTATCGACTTGTCGCTTTAAAATGCCTGCTGATGCCTGTGGGTGCCTTTTTGGTATAATCATGTTGCGTATTTCGAATCCAATCGCGCCTACCAACAATTCAAATACAAATGTGACGCAAGGCGGCGACCCCGTCTGCGGCGAACGTCGGATACGGAAGCGAGCGTTATGACACCGCGAACTAGTATCGTTATGCCGCCGGTTCGCTAGTCGCGTTTTGTCCTGTCAATAAAAAGTGCGGCTGGTCCGCACTTTTTGTTTTTTGTTACCGGGATTTTTGAAATGATCAATGTGAAGCTGCCGGACGGTTCATCGCGTCCGTTCGAAACTGCGGTGTCGGTTGCACAGGTCGCCGCCTCCATCGGCCCCGGGTTGGCGAAGGCCGCCCTGGGTGGTCGCGTCAACGGCAATCTGGTTGATCTGTCGCATGTGATCGAGGCGGATGCCGAGCTGGCGATCATCACCGACAAGGACGCCGACGGTCTTGACCTGATTCGTCACTCGACCGCGCATTTGCTGGCCTTTGCGGTGAAAGAATTGTTTCCCGACGCCCAGGTCACCATCGGACCGGTGATTGATAACGGCTTTTATTACGATTTTTCGTATCGGCGACCGTTTACCCCTGAAGATCTGCAGGCGATCGAGAAGCGCATGGCGGAACTCGCCAAGCGCGATATTCCGGTGACGCGCGAAGAGTGGCCGCGCGACAAGGCGGTGGAGTTCTTTAAGTCGATTGGCGAGCACTACAAGGCGGAAATCATTGCCTCGATTCCGGCTGATCAGGCCGTGTCTCTCTATCGGGAGGGGGATTTCGTCGACCTCTGCCGCGGTCCGCACGTGCCATCGACCGGCAAGTTGAAAGCCTTCAAGCTGATGAAGGTCGCCGGCGCCTACTGGCGTGGCGACTCGAAGAATGAAATGCTGCAGCGGATTTATGGCACGGCATGGGCGAAAAAAGATGAGCTCGAGGCCTATCTGCACATGTTGGAAGAGGCCGAAAAGCGGGATCACCGTCGGCTCGCCAAACAGCTCGACCTGTTTCATATGCAGGAAGAGGCGCCAGGCCTGGTGTTCTGGCATCCGCACGGCTGGACCTTGTGGCAGCAGGTCGAGCAATACATGCGGCGTATTTATCAGGGGCATGGCTACAAAGAGGTGCGTTGCCCGCAGATTCTCGACCGTTCTCTGTGGGAAAAATCCGGCCACTGGGAGAATTACAAGGAAAACATGTTCACCACGTCGAGCGAGAATCGTGATTACGCGATCAAGCCGATGAACTGCCCGGGACATGTGCAAATTTATAACGCCGGTCTGCACAGCTACCGTGACCTGCCGCTGCGCTATGGCGAATTCGGCGCCTGTCATCGCAACGAACCCTCGGGGGCCTTGCACGGCATCATGCGGGTGCGCGGCTTTACGCAGGACGACGGGCACATTTTCTGCACGCCGGCGCAAATTCAGCCCGAGGTCGCGCAGTTTATCGATCTGCTGATCGGCGTCTATCATGACTTTGGTTTTGACGACATCATTTACAAGCTCTCGACGCGACCGCCCAAGCGGGTCGGGGCTGATGAGACTTGGGATGTTGCAGAGAAAGCGCTCGCCGATGCCTTGGATGCCAAGGGCGTGGCGTGGGAAACCTTGCCGGGCGAGGGGGCGTTTTACGGCCCTAAGATCGAGTTCTCGCTGAAAGATTCGATCGGTCGCGTTTGGCAGTGCGGCACCATACAGGTTGACTTCTCCATGCCTGGACGTCTGGGCGCCGAGTATGTCGATGAGGACAACACGCGCAAGACGCCGGTCATGCTGCACCGTGCGATTGTCGGTTCGATGGAACGCTTCATCGGCATTCTGATTGAGAATTTTGCCGGCGCGCTGCCGGTTTGGTTGTCGCCCGTGCAGGTGGTGGTGATGAATATCACCGCTAATCAGGCCGCCTACGCCGAAGATGTGCTCAAACAATTGCAACAATCGGGGCTGCGCGCGGTCGGCGACTTGAGAAATGAGAAAATAACCTATAAAATTCGAGAACATAGTCTGCAAAAGCTGCCTTACCAGATCATTCTGGGTGACAAAGAATTGGCCGCGCAGACCGTTGCCGTGCGAACCCGCAAAGGTGAAGATCTTGGGCAAATGCCTGTTTCGGTCTTCATTAAGCGCCTTCAAAACGAGGCGCAAAATTTCGGGCGTGCGGCATAACTTTTTGATATAGCGAGGTTTTTGTATCATTCAGGAAAAAGAGCCGCGTATAAACGGCGAAATTAACGCGTCCGAAATCAGGTTGATCGGACCGAACGGCGAGCAGGTTGGTATCGTCACCATTGCTTCTGCAGTTGCGCAGGCGGAAGCGGCTGAACTTGATCTGGTTGAAATTGCGCCGACGGCGGTGCCGCCGGTCTGCCGCATCATGGATTACGGCAAGTTCAAGTACCGCGAGAGCAAGAAGCGGCACGAGGCCAAGCTCAAGCAAAAACAGATTATCGTTAAAGAGGTCAAGTTCCGGCCGAGTACTGACGAGGGTGACTACAAGATCAAGTTGCGCAACCTGACGCGGTTTCTCGAGGAAGGCGACAAGACGAAAGTCACGTTGCGTTTCCGTGGTCGTGAAATGGCGCATCAGGAGTTTGGTTTGCGCCTGATCGAGCGGGTCAAGAATGATCTCGAGCCGTTTGCCGTGATCGAGCAGTATCCGAAGATGGAAGGGCGCCAGATGGTGATGGTGCTCTCGCCGAAGAAAGTCTTGAAGCCAGTGGCGACAACGCCTGAGAAAAAGCCGGCGAAACCCGAGGCTGCCACGGAGCCCGTAGCAGCGGCGGTCGAAGAAAAGAATCAGCAGTAACCATAAGTAGTTGTCCGGGTCCCCGAAGTCTTCCCTCAGGGAAGCACCTGGCGCTATGTAAAAAGAGGGAGCAGTCATGCCCAAGATGAAGTCGAAGAGCGGCGCCAAAAAGCGCTTTAGAGTGACCGGCAGCGGTCGGGTCAAACGCGGTTCAGCGTTTCGCCGCCATATTCTGACCAAGAAGACTACCAAGCGTAAACGTCAGTTGCGCAATGCGACCAGTGTGCATCACAGCGACACTGGTTCCGTTCACGCCATGCTGCCGTACGCTTAGGGGAGTCCGAAAATGCCAAGAGTCAAACGTGGAGTTACCGCGCGCGCCAGTCACAAAAAAGTACTGGCCCGTGCCAAGGGTTTTCGCGGTCGCCGCAATAACGTATTCCGGGTCGCCAATGAAGCGGTCATGCGCGCCGGGCAGTATGCCTATCGCGACCGCCGCAACAAAAAGCGCGATTTCCGCAGTCTGTGGATTGCCCGTATCAATGCCGCGGCGCGTGAGCACGGCATGTCTTACAGTGTGTTCATGAACGGCCTGAACAAAGCCGAGATTCTCGTCGACCGTAAGGTCCTCGCTGATATCGCGGTGATGGACAAGCCGGCCTTTGCGAAGTTTGTCGAGAAAGCCAAAGCCACTCTCGGCGTCTGAACAAACTGACCGGCGAAAAGGAGGCTCGACCAGCCTCCTTTTTTTTCGGCTTCGAGAAACGAAATGGACAAGTTAGAGGATATCGTCAAGGAAGCGCTCGAACTGTTCGGTAGCATCGAAGATGCCGCCGAACTCGAGCAGGTGAAAGCCCGTTATCTGGGCAAATCAGGCGCGCTCACCGATCTGCAAAAAGGCCTCGGCCGCGTGCCCGCCGCCGAACGCCCTGCAATGGGGGTGCTCTTCAATGCTGCCAAGGAGCGCCTGGAGGCTGCGCTCACCGAGCGTCGTGCCGCCATACAGCGGAAAAAACTCGAAGCGCAACTGGCGGGTGAGGCGCTCGATGTAACGCTACCTGGTCGCGGGATTGGTGCGGGTGGTTTGCATCCGGTCACGCGTACGCTTGAGCGTATCGAGGATTTGTTCCACTCGATGGGTTTCGAGGTCGCGGAAGGCCCCGAGATAGAGAGCGATTTTTATAATTTCACCGCACTGAACCAGCCGGAAAATCATCCGGCGCGCTCGATGCATGACACCTTCTATCTGGACGACGGCAAGCATTTATTACGCACGCATACCTCGCCGATCCAGATTCGTTATATGGAAACGCACCAGCCGCCCTTGCGTATTATCGCGCCCGGCCGTGTTTATCGCGTTGATTCGGACGCCACACACTCGCCGATGTTTCATCAGGTCGAGGGTTTATGGATAGACGAACAGGTGACGTTCGCCGATCTGAAGGGTTTGATCGCTGAGTTTTTACGGCGCTTTTTCGAGCGCGATGATTTAAAGGTTCGTTTCCGCCCGTCGTTTTTTCCGTTTACCGAGCCTTCTGCTGAAATTGATATGAGTTTCGGTGACGGCTGGCTGGAAATCGGTGGTTGCGGCATGGTCCATCCGCAGGTTCTGAAGAACGTCAATATCGATAGCGCCGTTTTCCAGGGATTTGCCTTTGGCCTTGGTCCGGATCGGCTGACGATGCTGCGTTACGGCGTCAATGATCTGCGCCTGTTCTTCGAAAACGATTTGCGATTTCTCAAGCAGTTCAACTAGTGTCCGCGCGGGCTGTTACGCCGCGTTAAATTGATCCGGATTTTCCCGGTGCGATTGCAGAAACCCCTATGAAATTTTCCGAAAACTGGTTGCGTACAATTATCGACCCGCCGATTACCAGTGCGGCGCTGGCCGATGTACTGATGATGTGCGGTCTTGACGTGGATGCGGTTGAAGCCGCGGCACCGCCTTTTAGTGGCGTGATTACCGCTGAGGTTTTGGAGCTGGCCAAGCACCCCTCTGCCGATCGCTTGCAGGTGTGCAGTGTCAATACCGGCACTGACACCATCACGGTGGTTTGTGGTGCGCCGAACGTGGCCGTCGGCATGCGCGTCGCGCTGGCTACCGTGGGCGCCAAATTGCCCGGCCTTGAAATCCGTCAGGCCAAGGTGCGTGGTGTCGAGTCGAGCGGCATGCTGTGTTCGGCGAAAGAGTTGGGCATTGCGGAAGACGCTTCCGGCCTGATGGCGTTACCGGCTGACACGCCACTGGGAGTTGATTTACGCAAGGTGCTCGATCTGGACGATCGTCTGATCACCATCAAACCGACGCCGAATCGCGGTGATTGCCTGAGCATGCTGGGCGTGGCGCGTGAGGTGGCCGCGATGACCGGCGCTGCCATGCAGGCTATTCTAAAGGCCGTGGTTGCAGAACAAATCACGGATCGGATAGAGATTGCCCTGGAGGCGGGGGATGCCTGTCCTCTTTATTCGGCGCGTATTCTACGTGGCCTCAATGCGCGTGCGCCCAGTCCGCGCTGGCTGCTAAAGCGTTTGGAGCGTAGCGGTCTGCGTAGCATCAGTGCGGTGGTAGACGTCACCAACTACGTCATGCTTGAACTGGGTCAGCCTTTGCATGCGTTTGATTTTGCAGCGATCGAGGGCGGTATTCGTGTACGCCAGGCGCACAGCGGCGAGACGCTGAAGGTATTGAATGGCCAGAGCCTGACGCTGGATCCGTCCTTGCTGGTGATCGCGGATCAGAAAAAAGCTCTGGCGTTGGCCGGCATCATGGGCGGCGCGGAGAGCGGTGTCACAGACGACACTTCGGACGTGTTGCTGGAGAGCGCATTCTTCGCGCCGGTGGCGATAGCCGGTAAGTCCCGCACACTCGGTTTCGGGTCCGATTCGTCGTATCGTTTTGAGCGTGGCGTTGATTTTGCCGCCACCGGCGAGGCGCTTGAACGTGCAGCCGGGTTGATACTCGAAATTTGCGGCGGTCAGGCGGGGCCCGTTGCCGAAGCGCGTGCACCATTGCCGGCGCGGCCAGTGGTAAGTATGCGGCGGGCGCGAGCTGAGCGCGTGTTGGGTATCGCGCTGACGGAGCAGGAAGTGGCGGACATCTTCACTCGCTTGGACTATGTCTACGAGCAACAGGATGATGTGTTCCTGGTGACACCTCCGGCCTACCGTTTCGATCTGGCCATTGAAGAGGATTTGATCGAAGAGGTGGCGCGTGTGCGCGGCTACGACCGCATTCCTGAGGGCAAGCTATACGGCCCGGCGGTAATCCTGCCGGCGCGGGAGACACGACTCACTAGTCGAAAATTACGCAGCCGCATGGTGGCGCGTGACTATCAGGAAATCGTCAGTTATAGCTTTGTTGATGAAAGTTGGGAGCGTGAGTTTTCAGGCAACGATGCACCGTTAAAGCTGGCCAATCCGATTGCAGCCCACATGAGCGTGATGCGCTCGAGCCTTTTTGGCAGTCTGGTCGATTGCCTAAAGCTCAACCTGGCGCGCCAACAGGAGCGGGTTCGCTTGTTCGAGATCGGTAGTTGTTACGAACGTGTTGCGGACGGCTACGGTCAGCGCCGCATGATCGGTGGATTGGCGTACGGCGGTGCAGTTTCGGAACAGTGGGGTACGGCTAAACGCAGGGTCGACTTTTATGATGTGAAGGCGGATGTTGAAACACTGCTCGGCGGGCGCTCAATTCGTTTTGAGCCGACGCAATGCGACGCTTTGCACCCTGGACGTTCGGCCGCCATCGTTGTTGATGGTCGCCATTGTGGCGTCATCGGTCAGCTTCATCCAGCGCTACAGCAGAAATATGATTTACCTTATGAACCAATATGTTTTGAAATAAACCTCGAAATTCTCTCAGATACGGCTTTGCTGCAGTTTCAGGAGTTCTCGCGGCAACCCGTGGTGCGGCGGGATATCGCGGTGGAAGTCGATGAATCGGCCGTAACGGAGGCGATGGTTACGGCGATGAAAAAGGTTGCTTCCAGGCTCGTTTTTGATCTCGCCCCTTTTGACGTATATCGCGGCAAAGGCATTGATTCAGATAAAAAAAGTGTTGCGTTTCGTGTGTTAATGCAAGATACTTCGAAGACGCTAACAGATGCCGAAGTTGATGCAGAAATGGCGTGTCTGATTAAAGCGTTACAAGAAGAGTTTCAGGCAAAACTCCGTAAATAAGGGGAAAAAATGACTTTGACCAAGGCCGAGTTGGCGGATTTGCTATTCGAAAAAGTGGGTTTGAATAAGCGCGAAGCCAAGGACATGGTGGAGTCTTTTTTCGAAGAAGTTCGCATCGCGCTGGAGAATGCCGAGGGCGTCAAGCTGTCAGGCTTTGGCAACTTTCAGCTGCGTGACAAACCCCAGCGCCCGGGTCGCAATCCGAAGACCGGCGAGGAAATCCCGATTACCGCACGCCGCGTGGTGACGTTTCATGCTTCTCAAAAGCTGAAGGCCATGGTGGAGAAACACTACGACAGCCATGGAAACGAATCACAGTCTTAAAGAGGCGCTGCCACCGATCCCGGCAAAGCGCTATTTCACGATAGGCGAAGTGAGTCAGTTGTGCGGCGTCAAGCCGCACGTCCTGCGCTACTGGGAACAGGAGTTCGCCCAACTCAAGCCGGTCAAGCGTCGCGGCAACCGCCGCTATTACCAGCACCATGAGGTGTTGCTGATCCGCCGCATTCGTGACCTGCTCTACGATCAAGGCTTCACTATCAGCGGTGCGCGCAACCGGCTCGACGATATCGTCGCCGATACCGCTAGGCCTCAGCGTGCAGCACCAGTCAAGGCACGCACTGATTTCAACGCGCTGCGCACCGAACTCAAGGACGTCATTGACTTTCTGCGGCAGTGATTTGTTGCGCTTCCGCGCTCGGAAGGCGTTGGGCATCTGTTATACTTCATCGTTCGGGGCGTAGCGCAGCCTGGTAGCGTACCTGCCTGGGGGGCAGGTGGTCGGAGGTTCGAATCCTCTCGCCCCGACCAATAAAATCGATGGCTTGCAAATACTCTTTGCGAGCCATTTTCGTTTCAGGGATCCGCCGCAGGACGCAAGTTGATTGGCATCGCCAGCGACTAGCCAGTTAAGTCGATTTGGTTGTGCGAAGAGTAAGACGGTCCCAAAAGAAATAACATTTACTGGGTTGGTTGGCTTGCTCAGCCTGGTCCGCCGCAATTCCCTCGATATCGCGTAATCCACTGGCGAGTTGCGCGCGGACGGGTTTGTAGCATGATGTAACTGTTGCGCATTTGGGAGTGCCAGCATTGGAAGTGAAGTGTTATTTGGGCAGCCTCATCCGCGATGACCTGTCACGACTCATCCAAGGACATGGTTTTGCGGCACTAAGCCGAGTATTTTTAGGAAATTCGACCGAAGACCGACTTGATCTTGAAACGGATCGGCAATTTAGTTGCGAAAACGTGCAATGGTTTGAATTTCCTATATGCTCCTCGGCATGACAAGACACATACCCATCAATATCCATATCCATATCCTGCTCATCGGATGCTTAATGCTGCCAGTGCCGATTGCATTCGCCGCCACACCGGACAAAACCGTGATGGGTATCGAGCTCGGATCGCGGTTCGCCTTGCCAGACTGTGGCGCGGGTAGCGGCACATTCACGTCCAAACTGTGCATCAATGGCAGCTTGTCCAATCGCAAGCCTTGGGGAGGCGATGAGTATTACGTGGCACTACCCCGGTCCGGGGTGCCCCCTTATGTTCGCGGGGAACTCAAAGTCATTGCGGTCCAAGGGATCGTCGAGTCAATACAAGTCGGGACGTGGGGTCTTCAGGCTCAGAGTGGCGCACTCGCTGCGCTGACGAGTCAATATGGCAAACCGACCCGGACCAGGGAGTTAAAGAAAGCCGCCAATTCAAGGTTTGCCACGCGATTCGATGAATGGGACTTGGCGGACTTCGCGGTAAAGCTTGATGGAAGCACAGGCTCGATTGATTGGGGCTTAATCGAGGTGTCGACTTATCGCTACCAGACTCTGGTGAAAAACTACGAAAAGACCAATCGGCCGATTGCGCAGTGACTAGTTTTTTTAGAGTACTAGTGGTGGCAAATGCGGATCGGCATTGCCTGGGGAAACGAATCAAATCGGATTCTGCGGCAGCACATTAGGCGCCATCGATGGCAACGTACAAGACGTAAAGTCACTCCCGTATCGAAGGGCATGCTTAAGCGCAGGACCCGCGGCAACCTACAATCCGAATATAATTTCTACGAGTATTAGTGCGTGGCCTTATCTTCGGCTCACGTTTTTCCCTCCTGCAGATGTAATAAAAGGGCCTGTTAGAATCAGAAATCAATCACATCACTTTGCTTGAGAGAAAAACATGTCGGCCAAAGAACGTTACGTGCATAATTTTGAAACGATGAAGCAGGGCAACGTCCTCGGTGGTGCGCTTTCGACCGGTATGGGTGCGGCATTTACCGGTGAACGTGTTTACGTTGGTATCGTTACGAAGAAAAAAGGTACCGGCTCGAAGGCCCATTATCACCTCGACGAAACCTTTAATTATGTTCTCAAGGGTTCGCTCAAGGTGTTGATGGATGGCGAAGAGTTCATCGTGCCGACCGGTGCGTTGCTGCATATTCCGCCAAAGGTGGTGCACACGGCAGTAGCCTCCGATGACGGTGATGCCGTTTACCTGGTCTGCCGCGACACCACGAGCGATGGTAGCGGGCAGCCGACGACCGTAGAAGTCTGAGTTTGCAAGGCTGTATTTCCTTCGGATTATGCCGCTGCTGCGCGGCGTTTTTTAGCCTGCCGGTGACAGCACATGCACGATACGCCCGGCGAGCATGTCCTTCACCTTTGCACCGTAAGCCGCCATGTGCGGCGCGGCGGCGTGAGCCTTGAGTGCTGCCACGTCACGCCATTTCTCGATCACCATGAATGAATCGGCACCGATTTTCGCCTGAAAACTGCCGACGTCGTCGGTATCGACTGTGGGCCCGTATTCAATGCAGCCGTCTTCGGCGAGAACGGCGGGGATGTTGGCGCGAAAGGCGCTCAATACGGTTTCACGTAGACCAGGTTTGATGGTGATAATGGCGACAACGTGGATCATGGCAATACTCCTTTGATTAGTGTTGTAAACATTGAGCGGCAGATAATAGCCATAGGCCAATGGCAGAGTGACGGCAAGAAAATTTAAGACTGGGAACGCAGTCGGTTAGTTTGGCGTGGCGCCGGACATCTGCACAACCTTTTTCCATTTGGCAATTTCGGTTTTCATGTAGGCGCCAAATTCTTCGGGTGTACCGGGTGCTGTTTCAATACCCTGTTTGAAGAGGGCATCCCTGATATCGGTGGTGTTCAGAAGGGCAACCACTTCGCGATTTAATCGGGCGATGATCTCGGGCGGTGTTTTGACCGGTGCGACCAAGCCGTACCAGTTGTTGGCTTCGAAACCGGGTAGTCCGGCTTCGGCCATCGTTGGCAGTTGAGGGGCGAAGGTCGAACGTTTCGCGATGGTCACCGCGAGGCCTTTAACCTTGCCTGCCTGCATTTGTGGTACGCCGACCACGGCAGTCGCGAAGACGATTTGCAGACGGCCTGCAATAAGATCAATCATCGATGGCGGACCGCCTTTATACGGCACATGGATCATTTTGAGCCCCGCCATAGAACTGAATAGTTCACCGGAAAGATGACCGGCTGTGCCGACCCCCGATGAACCATAAACCAGATCGCCCGGTCGCGCACGCGCGAGGGCGATCAATTCCTTGACGGACTTCACCGGCAGCGCAGGATGCACGACCAGAATGTTGGTGGAGTCAGCGGCGCGCGAGATCGGTGCAAAGTCCCGTAGCGGGTCAAGCGCAAGCTCCTTGTATAGGCTGGGATTGATCGCCAGAACTGCGATCGTGCCCATCAAAAGCGTATGACCGTCGGGCGGCGATTTGGCAACAAATTCACTGCCGACATTGCCGCCTGCACCGGGTCGGTTGTCGACGAAAAATTGCTGGCCGAGTTGTTCGGACAATTTCGCCGCGATGACGCGGCCCGTTATATCAACACCGCCGCCCGATACGGCGCCGACGACTATGCGGACCTGCCGCGTCGGATACTCTGCCGCGACTGCGGTAACGCTAATCGCTATTAGCAGGGCGACGCCGCCAAAAACGGACAGCCTCTGGATCAGTAAATTCATCATGCGGTCCCCGGGTGGATGGCAATCCCGCAATATAATGTGTTACGGCGCACGTTGGAGATTTGTCTGATCAATACGGCTGATTTCAAGCTGTAATATGCCGCCATCCTTTGGATTTTTAATCGTTAAGGGCAATGGGTGTATCTGTTGCTCTTTCCTGTTTCCGTCAACTCCAAATTGACCAACTGATCAAATTCGAATCGGCTCCAAAAAAGTGGTAAGTGTGGCGAATACAATGGGCAATGAACATGCTTCTCTCAATGGAATGGTGGATAGGCCCAGCTATTCTGCTGCCGTATTACAAACCCTGGTCATCAATACACAGGCAACAAATGCACGAAGAGTGAACTCGTTATGATTAAAGAATTCCTGACGCGCTTGGGGCAGATGCAACAATTAGAGGCCTTGCGTCATCGCGACTTCCGCATGCTTTGGACGGCCAGCGTACTTTCCTCCACGGCGCGGTGGGCCGATATGGTGGTGATCGGCTGGCTGACGCTGGAGCTGACCGATTCCGCGCTGTGGGTGGGTATCGTTGCCGGTAGCAAGATGGCAGGCTATATCGCCGCGCCCTTCATGGGTGTTGTTGCGGATCGCATGGATCGCCGGTGGCTCCTGATCATCGCCGCGCTGATCAATCTGGTGGTGTCGGTGCTAATGCTTTTGCTGGTCGTTGCCGGTTGGCTTGCGCTTTGGCATGTCATTGCGCTGGCGCTGGTCAGTAGTCTTACCTGGGCGATAGACAATCCGACCCGGAATGCCTTGATCCCGGACCTGGTGAAAAAGGAGCTCTTAACCAACGCCGTTGCGCTTAATGCGGTCGCCATGGAAATTACCGTGGTTATTGGTCCGGCTTTAGGGGGCATGCTGATTCCGATACTAGGCATGGCCGGCGCGTATGCACTGATCGCAGGCATCTATGTCTTCGACCTGACGGTGCTATTCAGGATGAAGAGCGTCAAGCAGTCAACGCAGTTGGTGGACGAATCACCCGTCAGGAGCCTCATCGGCGGCCTCAGGTATGTCTGGGGTAATCAGACCGTTCTGCTGTTGCTGGTCATCGCTTTTCTGATGAACCTGCTTGCTGCGCCATACCGGTATTCATTCCTGCCGATATTCGCACGCTATATTCTGGACGCGGGACCCGCGGGCTACGGCATGCTCACGTCGATGGCGGGCATCGGTGCGCTCGCGGCCGGCATTTGGATTGTTTGGCTTGGTAATGTCAAACACAGGGGCAGTTTGCTGATCTGGAGTTGTTACGGCTGGTCCGCGGCCTTGCTACTTTTCGCACTTTCTACGCGATATTCGGTGTCAGCTGCGCTTGTGTTTGCGGTTGGATTTGCGCAGGCGATATGCTGGACGGTAATCGCTACGCTCATTTTGAGTCACACCGAGCAATCGATGCGCGGCCGGGTCATGGGACTGCGCACCGGTGTGGTGATTGCATTGCCGATCGGCAATTTTCTCGCAGGCGCGGTCGCCGATCGCTTTGGTAGTCCTGCAGCGCAGGGTGGGTATGCCGTAAGCGCCCTATGTATGATGTGGGTGATCGTCGCTTTGTTTCCGAGGCTGCGCAGATTAGATTGAGCAGACCGGTGTTGGTAAGGGCCCCGTATGGTCAAGCAATAGGAAGCCACTGAAGCTGCAGTCGTATTGGGCTTCGAGGGGGGCAATCGAAGATTAGTGCAAACTGCCCTAAACCGGTCAAATTTGAACTCACCTGCAAGCCCAAGCTTTTACAGCCCACAGTGCATGCCTGGTTCAGGCCAGCGCCTTGGTGATGATCTCCGCAACGTCACGTGACAGGCCGACGCTGTCACGGATGCGTTCGAGCGCAGCCTGCGCGTGGGTTTGCCGGACACTGTCAAATTTCCTCCAGCGGTCGAAGCAGCGCGCGACGCGCGAGGCCACCTGCGGGTTGAACGCGTTGATTTCGATAATGCGGTCAGCGATGAAGGCATAACCGCTGCCGTCGGCAGCATGAAAGCGCAGGTGGTTGGCCGCGCCGAAGCTGCGGATCAGCGCGTAAATCTTGTTCGGATTCTTCAGTTCGAAGGCCGGGTGACCGAGTAACGCGGTGATGTTGGCGAGTGTTCCTGTGAGCCGCGAAGTGGATTGCACCGCCAGCCACTTGTCGACCACCAGCGGTTCGTCCTTCCATTGCGCGTAGAACGCATCGAGTGCGTCCTGGCGCTCCGTGCATTCGGTATTCGCCAGCAACGACAGTGCAGCCATGCTGTCGGTCATATTGTCGGCAGTGCGGAATTGCTTCAGGCATAACGCGCGTATCGCCGGATCGTCGAGCTCCATCAGGTAAGACAGGCAGAGGTTGCGCAGCGAGCGCCGGCCCGCCGAGGCGGCGTCGGGCGAGTAGGCGCCTGTGTTGGTCATCGCTGCGTGGCAGGCGAGGAGCGCGGGTTGCAGGTGGCTGGCTACAGCGCGGCGCAGGCTGTTACGCACCGCGTGCAGGGCATCAGGGTCGACCGGCTCCATTTCTTCGGCCAGCGTAATTTCCGAGGGCAGGTTGAGCGCTTCGGCAGCGAAGGCCGGGTCTTGAGACGCATCGGCGAGCACGCGGGCGAAGGCGGTGAGGAACCTATCCGTAATCTCCAGGGCGCGGCCGGCCTGTATCGTCTTGACGCCATTGAGGATGAGGTTGGTGGCAAGGCGTTGGCCGGCTTCCCAGCGGTTGAAGGCGTCGCTGTCATGCGCCATCAGGTGTGCAAGCTGTTCTCCCGTGTAAGGATATTTGACGATCACCGGCGCCGAAAAGCCGCGCAGGATGGAGGGCACGGGGGGTGTGGCGACATGGGTGAAAACGAAACACTCTGCGGCCTGTTTGAGTGAGAGCACGCGCGTCCCGGCGCTACCGCCGCTTTCGCCCTCAAGCTGCAACGGGGTGTCGTTACCCTGAGCGTCGACCAGGCCGATGGCAAACGGAATGTGCAAGGGTTGCTTGACGGGTTGTCCCGGTGTGGGCGGGCCGGCTTGCTGGACCGTGACGGTATAAGTTTGTGCCGCAGCGTTGTAATCGGTGGCGACATCAAGCACCGGCGTGCCGGCCTGTTCGTACCAGCGGCGGAATTGTGTGAGATCGACACCCGAGGCGTCCTGCATCGCCTGCACGAAATCGTCGGTGGTGACGGCCTGACCGTCGTGACGCTGGAAGTAGAGATCCATGCCCTTGCGAAAACCGTCCGCACCAAGCAGGGTGTGCTGCATGCGCACGACTTCTGCGCCTTTTTCATACACGGTCATGGTGTAGAAATTGCGGATTTCCATATACGAGGCGGGCCGGATGGGGTGCGCCATCGGGCCGGCATCCTCGGGGAATTGCGCCGCGCGCAGGCCGCGCACTTCCTGTATGCGCTGCAACGGGCGCGAGTACATGTCGGCGCCGTATTCCTGATCGCGGAACACCGTCAGGCCTTCCTTTAGCGAGAGCTGAAACCAGTCGCGGCAGGTCACCCGGTTGCCAGTCCAGTTATGGAAATATTCGTGCGCGATGACGCGGTCGATATTTTGGTAATCGATATCGGTGGCGGTGTCGGGACGCGCCAGCACGTATTTGGTGTTGAAGATGTTGAGGCCCTTGTTCTCCATGGCACCGGAGTTGAAGTCGCCGACCGCCGCAATCATGTACTGGTCGAGGTCGAGTTCCAGACCGAAGACGTCTTCATCCCACTTCATCGATTTTTTAAGACACTGCATGGCAAAGCCGCACTGATCAAGCTTGCCGGGCTCGACATACACTGCGAGCCGCGCCTTGCGTCCGGAGCGCGTCACAAAGTGATCCTCGAGCATCTCAAGCTTCGCCGCCACCATCGCAAAAAGATAGCAGGGTTTGGGGAAGGGGTCTTCAAAGCGCACCCAGTGGCGACCGCCTTCTTCTGCGCCACTGGCGGCCAGATTGCCGTTCGAGAGCAGCACCGGATACTGTTCGCGGTCGGCGTGTATGGTGTTGGTGTAGCGCGCCATCACATCGGGGCGATCGAGAAAATACGTGATGCGGCGAAACCCCTCGGCTTCGCATTGCGTAAAAAAACCGCTCTTCGTCGCGTAGAGACCTTCGAGCTTGGTGTTTTGCTGGGGTCGGATACGCACGCCGGTTTCCAGCGTGCAGTGTTCCGGCATGTTGGTGATAGTCAGATGCTCTGCATCGACGCTGAATTCACTGCTGCCCAGTTGTCGGCCATCAATGGCCACCGACACCAGTTCCAGTTCGTCGCCATTCAGTACCAGTGGCGCTTGCGGGTCGGTTGCGGCGGGGTTGCGTGACAGCGCCAGCGTTGCCTTGACCATCGCATGGTCGGCGTGGATGTCTACGTGTAGATCGACCGTCGAAACAAGGAAGGCCGGTGGCGTGTAGTCCTTGAGGAAAATGGTAAGTGGGGTGGGTTCGCGCATGGTAGAGGGCAGACTGAGAGTTGATCTACCGCTAGTTTAGCCGATGGCAGTATCCTCATCGCCGCTAATCAGCTGCGATTGTGCGCAAAGGCGCTGCGATGGCTTACGCCGATGCTGCGACTCGATTCTTCTCGTAGCGTCACGGCGCATCGCGGTGCATCGCGGTGCGTCCTCGCCACAGTCGCAACGCGGCGTATGCCTATTCCTATTCCTATTCCGCTCCCATGCCGTATTTTTTGTAAAACACGGCAGCCTCGGGCGTTTTCAGAAATTTTATCCAGGCACGTGCTGCGTCAGCCTGCTTGGCCGTGGTGTGGAGGCCGGCGCTGAACACTGTGGTGTATTGGAACTCCGCGGGTAAAGGCCCGAGGGATTGGATGCCCTTGACCGGCAGGAGCTCGGGAATTTGCTGAAAACCGATTTCTGCTTCTCCGCGGGCAACGAACTCGCCGGCCGGCTCGCCCTGTATGAGTTTGGTTTTGGCTTTGATCTCCGCGGCGATAGCGAGGCGCTCAAAGAGGCCGACCATATAGCTGCCGCTGGGGCCGGTCGAATAGCCCACCGCTTGGGCAGCGAGCAGTGTGCGCTTGAAAGCCTCAACAGAACTTACGTCAGGCCGCGGCGTACCAGCGCGCACCGCCATACCCACGCCAGATTTGACGAAGGGCGTCTGGCTGGCTGCATCGATCTTGCCCGCCTTTGCAAGGTCTTCGAGACCGTTGGCCGCCATCACTACCAGGTCGACCGTTGCGCTGGCCTTGATGCGGCGCAGGACTTCCACCGTCGGCACCCACCGGGTCACCACTTTGGGGTCTGAGGTGCGCTCAAATGCAGGCAGCATCTCCAGATAGGCGCCCTTGAACGCCACCGTGGACATGACGTGGATCTCGGCGGCTTGCGTGCCTGCAGTGCCGCAGCCCAGACTCGCGGTAAACAGCGCACCGGCACCGGGGTGCTTGGTGTTCATCGGTATCCTCCCGGTTCAGGGCTGTTTGTGGCTCGCCAAGGGTCTGACGTCAACGCCCCGCCTAAGGCTGACATCTTAGTCGTCCGCGCAGCGCCACAGGAGGGGCATCTTTTTATGCCGCCTGCCGATGGCTCGTTCATAATTCACCCATTGCCCGGACGGGCGCGACACAGTCTGAAAGTGACGCATGAGCAACGTGATTAATTTCAACAAAACCGTCAAGGACGGCGTGATCGAGGGGCGCAAGCGCCCGGTCAACGATCTGTCGAGAGGACCCAGCACGCGGCGCTTGCGCGCGCTGGCCACCGAGCTCTATGCGAATGGATCTTCCATTGCCTCTCTGGAGGCCAGCGATGAGCAGCATGAAATTCTGCGTGGCAGCATTCTCGAATGTCTCGACGAACCCGATCGCAGTACCTTTAAGGCGTTTTTGCTTAACCCGATCAGCCAGCTGGTCGGGCGCGAAGACATCGCCGGCCGCCTGCCGTTTGAGGGGGGCGTGTTCGGCCGCCAGGAGGTGTTGCAGCGCCGGCGCGGAGTGGCCAAATACATGGATCAATACGAAGGGCAGGTGATCCGTTATCTGCGTTCGATCGAGATCATTCAGCAGGCCTGTCTGGGCAGCGATTTGCGCTCGCGTTTGCAGGAGCAGCGCTGCGAGCGGGTGATTCCACGGCCGCCGGCAGTTGATGGCTCCGCACCCGAGGGGGAGCAGGCTACCGCCGGCGCTGGGCAGACTCTCGCGCAGACACTGGCTGCAGTGCTGGGCACCATCGCGCCGCTGCGGCGTGAAATCGTTGAGCATACCTATGAGATCAATCGCGAGCGCACCCTCACCGGCCGCCAGCGTCATACTACCGCGCACATCGCCGAGCAGATGAATCTTGAACATAAGGTGGTCGGCGGGCATTACCAGGTGGCAATGAAATTATTGCGGCACAGCTCGCGTAACGAACCGCTGCTGGCCTTCGTGCACACCATCAACCCGGGCTTCGTCAACACGCCCGAGGAGACGCTGCTGTGCGATATCTTCAATCTCGATTAAACGGTTGATGCGGCGTACATCATGAATTGCGCCATACGCTACGACGGAATCGGGCTGAGTTTTTCTGTTGCAGCACTGCGCACTGGACGCAAGCAAGCGACCGCCGCCGCAGCCATAGGCCATCTCGCGTGCTGCTTAAAGCTTTGAGGGTTTCCATCAGCCATGGGCATACACCTTGGCATTGATCTCGGCGCTACCAAGATTGAAATCATCGTGCTTGACGATGAGCGCGTTGAATTGTTTCGTCGCCGGGTGCCGACGCCGCGTGGTGATGATCAGGGCACGCTGACGGCACTGGTGGATCTGATCAACGACGCGGAGCGCCAGTTGGGGCAACGCGGCACGCTGGGCATCGGCATCCCGGGTGCGGAGTCGCGCTTTAGCGGGCTTATTAAAAACGCCAACTCAACCTGGCTGATTGGGCAACCCCTGCGGCGTGATTTGCAGGCGCTGTTGCGTCGCCCCGTGCGGCTGTCGAATGATGCGAACGGCTTTGTGCTCTCCGAGGCGACCGACGGTGCGGCGGCCGGCGTGCCGGTGGTGTTCGGCGTGATCCTCGGCACCGGTGTTGGCGGCGATATCGTTGTTAACGGTCATGTGCTCGCCGGTGCCAATCGCATTGCCCGTGAGTGGGGACACAACAGGCTGCCGGGCGATGAAGTCTTGTGGCCCGCATGCTATTGCGGCCGTAATGGTTGTATCGAGACTTTTTTATCAGGCCCCGGTTTGCAAGCTGATCACGCACAGATCACTGGAGAGACGCTGACACCGTACGAGATAGACGCACGTGCAGCGCAGGGCGACGAGGCCTGCGAGGCGACGCTATGCCGTTACGAGCAGCGTCTGGCGCGCGCGCTGGCGCAGGTGATCAATATTCTCGACCCCGATGCCATTGTGTTGGGCGGTGGCTTGTCGAATCTGATGCGCCTGTATGACAACGTGCCCAAGCTCTGGGGGGAACACGCGTTCAGCGATCGCGTTGTGACGCGGTTTTTGAAAAACCGTCATGGCGATTCATTGGGCGTGCGCGGCGCGGCGTGGTTGTAAGCGCAGCCGCCAAGGCGGTACGCGTTTAGCTCGCGGGCTGTGGAAAGCGTGCTTGTAGTTCTTCAATCAGCGCTGGTTCGGCCAGCACGCTGAAGAAGGTGCCGTGTTCGTCGGAGCGTTCATCCTGCACGCGACACTGGCTGAAAATTTCACCGCGGGCTTTTTGCGCCGACCACGGCACATACAACTCGGCTTCTGTCAGTTGTGTTTTAAAAAAGTCGACGATTTTTTGGCGCACCAGTGCGACGTCTGCGGTGTTCAGTGCGCTCATGATGAAACATTCAGGATACGCAGCTTGCAAAGACTCACGGCGCGCGTGCTGCGCCTCTGCGTCGCCGCAGAAGTCGATCTTGTTGAACACCAGCAGTTTAGGCACTTCATCGGCACCGATTTCACCGATGACCTTCTGCGTGACGTCGAGCTGGCGCTCGAAGCCGGGGTCGCTCGCATCTACCACGTGCAGCAGTAGCGAGGCGTCGAGCGCTTCTTCGAGTGTTGATTTGAATGAGGCAACGAGATCGTGCGGCAGATTCTTGATGAAGCCCACGGTATCGCTCACCAGCACGCTGGGCACGCTGTCCGGGTGCAGGGTTCTCACCGTGGTATCGAGTGTGGCGAATAATTTATTGGCGACCAGCACTTCGCTGCCGGTGAGCGCGCGCATCAACGTTGATTTGCCCGCGTTGGTGTAGCCCACCAGTGCCACCACCGCCAACCCCTGGCCGCCCTGGCGTATCTGGCGTCGGGCGCGCTGGGTTTTGCGTTCGGATTCCATTTGTGCGATTTCGCGTTGCAGTTCGGCAATGCGGTCGCGGATTTTGCGGCGGTCGAGTTCGGTGTGCGATTCGCCGGCACCACGTCCGCCGGTGCCGCTGCGCTGGCGTCCCTGCGGCCCGGCCAGCTTGGCTGCTTCGCGCAGGCGCGGCGCCATGTAACCGAGGCGGGCGATTTCAACCTGGGCCTGTGCAGCGGGGGTGCGCGCGTTGCGGTGAAAGATCTCCAGAATCACCATCGTGCGGTCCATCACTTCGCAGCCAACCTGTTTTTCCAGGTTGCGCGCCTGGGAGGGCGAGATTTCATGGTCGATCAACAAGGCGTCAATCACCGGATGCATTGCGGCGCCGGAGTTCGGCGGGGCATCGTCTTCGCCAGTGTCGGCATTGATCCAGGCGCTGATTTCTTCGCGCTTGCCGGAGCCGAAGTAGCCGTTGATATCGAACGCGTTTCGGTTTTGCACAAACGTTTTGAGCACACGGTAGCCGAGCGTTTTGGCCAGCTCGCGCAGCTCGGTCAGTGACGCCTCGAACTCTGCGTCTGTGACGTGCGGCAGTTGCACCGCGGCCACGACCGCATTCCTCGGCGCTGATTTGTCTTCGGTGGGTATCACGCGGTTCATTCCGGTTGGGGGTTGCAGGGTAGCCTAAAACACCATCTTTCGCCGTGTGGCGGTGAGTCCGCAGTGTGCTGCGCTGCAGCCGAGGCGGCTTGTTGCGCCTGCGTGGTATTGAGGCTGGCAACGCTCTGGCAAAGAGGGGTGGCGCTTGAAAAGCCGCCACCATGCGTCTGTTTCAGGCGCATGACACTTATCCTGCCGCTTCGTTTGCTGGCAGCGCGCTAGCTGCGGTATGAGAGCAGCTAACGTCTGTATCGCCTTACTCCGGTTTGATCATGAAGCTGCGCAACGGGTCGCTGCGCGCGGGGTGACGCAGTTTACGCAAAGCCTTTGCTTCGATCTGACGGATACGCTCGCGCGTGACGTCAAACTGCTTGCCGACTTCCTCGAGCGTATGGTCGCTGATCATTTCGATGCCAAAGCGCATGCGCAACACTTTGGCCTCACGCGGGTCGAGTGAATCGAGCGCCTTCTTGGTGACTTCGCGCAGCATCGCATGATCGGCTGATTCAGCCGGCGACAGCGTGGCATCGTCTTCGAGAAAATCGCCGAGGGTGGAATCGCCGTCTTCGCCGAGCGGTGTCTCGGTGGACACCGGTTCCTTGGAGATCTTCAGGATGTTGCGGATTTTGGCTTCCGATAATTCCATCTTCTCGGCCAGCATCGCCGGATCTGCCGGTTTGCCGGTTTCCTGCAGCACCTGACGCGAGATACGGTTCATCTTGTTGATCGTCTCGATCATGTGCACCGGAATACGGATGGTGCGGGCCTGGTCGGCGATCGAGCGGGTGATGGCCTGACGTACCCACCATGTCGCATAGGTCGAGAATTTATAACCGCGCCGGTACTCGAACTTGTCGACCGCCTTCATCAGGCCGATGTTGCCTTCCTGGATCAGATCGAGGAACTGCAGGCCGCGGTTGGTGTATTTCTTGGCGATCGAAATCACCAGGCGCAGGTTGGCCTGCGTCATTTCCCGCTTGGCCAGACGCGTCTTGCCCTCCGCACCTACCATCTGGCGGTTGATTTCTTTAAGGTCCTTGATCGGCAGGCCGGTGGTTTTTTGCAGGTTCAGCAGTCCGTTTTGCTGTTCGACGATCTCTGGCTCCATGCGCTTGATGCTGTCGGCCCACGCAATGCCGCTGGTGGCTTCGCGAGAAACCCAGCGCAGGTTCGTTTCCTTGCCCGTGAACGTTTTGACAAAATGCGCGCGCGGCATCCCCGTCTTGTTGACGCATATGTTGAGAATTTCGCGCTCGTGTCTGCGGATCTGTTCGATCACTTTGCGCAGACGGTCGCACAGCACCTGAACCTGCTTGGCGCTGAAACGGATTTTGGTCAGCTCCTGAGTGATGCGGTCGCGCGCCTGGACGTGGGTCTTGCTGCCCGGGCCGTCTTTTTCGAGGGCGGACATGAGTTTTTTATAGAGTGGACGTATCGTCGCAAAATGCGCCAGCGCCTCTTCTTTCAGACGCAGCAGGTCGGCCGTTGCTACGGCGGCCTGTTCCTCGTCGCTCAATTCATCCTCGTCGTCGACTTCGGTGTCGTCGTCGAGATCGTCGGCTTCTTCGGCGGCCGCCAGCATGGCCTGCTCGGGTTCAGAGTCAACAAAGCCGTCCACCACGTCATCGACCGACAATTCATCCTTTTCAATGCGGTCGGCCAGCGCGAGGATCTCGCCAATTGTGCTCGGGCAGGCGCAGATCGCTTGCACCATGTGCTTGAGGCCGTCTTCGATGCGTTTCGCGATGACGATTTCGCCCTCGCGCGTCAAGAGGCCCGTGGCACCCATCTCGCGCATGTACATACGTACCGGGTCGGTAGTGCGGCCAAGCGCGGAGTCAACGGTGGAAATGACGATTTCCGCCTGCTCAGCGATATCAACATCGTTGCTCTGCGGCGTGGCGTCTGATTCGGTCAGTGTGTCGGCGGCGTCCGCGGCATCCTCAAACATCTGGATGCCCATGTCCTTGATCATCGCGAAGATGTTGGTCAGCAGTTCGGCATCTTGCATTTCATCGGGCAGGGTGTCGTTCAATTCGGCGTGCGTCAGATAGCCGCGCGAGTTGCCCAGAATAAGCAGGTTGCGCAGACGTAGGCGGCGTTCCTCGGCCTCGGCGGGCGATATTTCAGCGCGGCCGAATTCCTGTGTGAAGGCTTTGACCTTGGCAGAGAAACGCGCCGGCGGCAGGGCGCTGGGCGCTGCCTTTGGGGCTGTCGCGTCAGCCGCTTTGGGTTTGGTCTGGGTCGGGGCCTGAGCTTGAGCTTTAGCTTTGGTTTGGGGTGCGGGTTTGGTAGTTACCTTTTTTGCTTCAGGCACTGGCTTTTTTGGAGCTTTGATGGCTTTGATGGTTTTGGTCGCCTTGGGTCGTGGAACCCGCACAGTGCTGCGCGCCGGCTTACTGGCTGGCGCGGTTTTTTTGTGCGGTTTGGGGGCCGTTTTCGGCGCGGATTTCTTCTTCGTGGAGGTTTTCTTGCCAGCCAATGATTTGGGTTTAATAGCGTTTTTCTTGAGTTTTGCCATTGCCAACTCACCTCTACGATAAATGCGTGGGTAATCTGCCGGGATCGCACTGCGCGTTTTGCCTCGACACCTTGATGTTTAGAGCGTCGGCTAACGATATGACCGGGAGGGGGGCGTTTTACTTCAAAGGCCCCTTGTAAGTCAAGTTATTACTGTGATTTCACGGCTTTTTTGCGTTTCCACCAGTTAGTAGCCTGTGCGCTGAATTAGTTCAGTGATGCATGCTGGAATACGCAGCGGCAGACTTTGTGGAGACGACCTCTATTTTACGCCGGAAGCCGCTCGAGCAGGATTTTTGCGGAGGCCTCCGACATCACCAAAAAGAGTTTCATGGTGGCTCGCGTGGCGCCGACAAAAAGCCGGCGGATGGCGTTGTCGTCGAGCGTGTCGAAGTCGATTTCGGTCAGGATCACGCACGGTGAGGCGCGCCCCTTAAAGCGCAGCACCGAGTCGATCAGAACGTCGCCGTCGGTCAGCACCGGGTTGCCAAGCAGATCATATTGCCCGGTCGGTGCGCGCAGCGTGTAGGGCCCGAGCTTTTCGTAGGGCGCGAGTTTTGAGTTTTCACGGCCGCGGAAACTGATGACGGCGATGTGCGAGCGCTTGAATCCGGCGCCAATCGACTGGGTGATGGCACCGACCGTGGTGTCGATCAGGCCGCGAGTGTCGCCGTAGGTCAGACATTCGACTTCCGAACCGGACAGCGGACTGCCGGCCTCGACCGGATGCGCGAGTGGCAGCAGGCGGTTGAGCGTGTCGAGGATGTCGCGCGGGCTGCGGTAGTTGGTGTCCGAGCGCACGGTCACCCAGCCAGGGAGTTCGAGCGGTGCGCGCGCGTAGAGATTCTGCATCGGATCTTCGAGCCACCAGGCGCGGCCGGCGGGGCGCAGAAAACGCTGCAGGTTGCGCTCCCAGCCCGCTTTGAAATCCTGGCCCTCATCGACGATCAACTCATCAAACTGCGCCGATGCCCCCGGCGTGTGCCCGTCGAGTTCGGCTTCGATGTGAGCGAAGGCGCCGCTTTGCGTGAAGTCTGCGGGGCGTCCGTGTTCGCGGCAGACGCGGTCGCCGAGTTGATGGTAGGTCGCCACCTCGCCGCCCGACGGCACGATCAGCGCGATGTGGTCGGCAAGCGGGCGGTTGTAGCAGACATAGAGCGGCCGCCGGCCGGCGGCGATGGCGTCGCGGTAGACCGCCATCGCGAGCTGGGTTTTGCCCGAACCTGCGGTGCCGATGACACGCAGACGAAATGGCGTACACTCGATTTTGCGCGCCCACTCCGAAAGCCCCCCGGAGAGCCGCGTATAAAGAGCACCGGCTTCGCCGACGACGGCATGCACCTCGGGTACTAGTTGCAGCAGGTCGCTGAGAAAGCGGTGGATCTTGGCTTTGGCCGGCAGCACTTCGCCAGTTTTGGGCAGGATGGATTTGATGATGGCGGTCAAATGCGCCGCCCGCGTGGCGTCGACGATGCGCGCCGGATCAATGCCGGCCGAACCCGGCTGCTTCACCGTGTAGTGCGGGCAGTAGAGCAGGGCGTCGACATGGGTGATATCGGCGCCGCAATACTGGCGCAGGCGGCTGTGCAGGGCGTCGGCATTGCGCGCCATTTGTACCGGCACGCTCTTTTCCTTGTCAGCATAACTTTTCTTCAAGCCGTCGGCCGTTTCCATCAGCAGGCCCGCCTTTTGTTCAATCAGCAGGAGCTTGCCGGTGGGGCCAACGATGGCGAAGTCGATCTCGCCGACGATGGCAAAGTTATTACGCTCGACACGCGTCCAATGCACGCCGTGATAAATCGTGTAGCCGTCGGGCAGCCCGTCGGCCAGTTCGCCCAAGGTCTGCAATTCGCGCGCCGCGGCGCCGGTGGCCGCCAGAGTGCGCCAGCCGTCCGGGTATGCCTTAGCCATATGCGGATTCGTTCACGGGGTGTTCTTTCTTCGTTGGTGATGCGGTGCGCTCCCTGCGCTGTCGCGCATCGTACCCCTCGATGCACACGCCGCCGCGTGTTTTTGCAGCGGTCACCTGCTCCAGGTTGTAAGATTATGCGTCATTTCGCCGGAGGGTCGGACGGACAACAAGTTTTGCGGCCAAGTCCGCTGCGGTGATCGCGGCGCTGATGTATGCATCTTCGAAAATAAACGAAGCCGCTTCAAGCGGCCGGCTGGATGCCAATGAAATCATGGTGGATACAAACACGCGGCGGCGCGACCGCTCTTGAGTTGCGAGAGGTCGCCGCGCCGGTGCCTGCCGAGGGCGAAATCCTCCTGCGTGTGCAGGCGGCGGCGCTAAATCGTGGCGAATTCATTCCGCGTTACCGGGTTGAAGGTATGACCGCCTGCGGTGTCGAAGCCGCCGGTGTGGTCGAGGCGGTTGGCGCGGCTGTGGTCGGCGTACGGCCTGGCGATCGCATCATGGGCCGTGCGCGCGCGAGCTTGGCCGAATATGCCTTGATGCATGCTTTTGATGCGATCCCGGTGCCTGATTGTTTGAGCTGGACGCAGGCGGCGGCGGTGCCGCTGGCTTTTCTCGTCACCTATGACATGCTCTATGCCTATGGTCACCTGCAAGCCGGTGAGACCATGCTGGTCACTGGCGTGTCATCGGGCGTGGGCGTGGCCTGTTTGCAGACGGGCCTTCTGCTGGGCGCGCGCGTGATCGGCACCTCTGGTTCGGCTGCCAAGCTCGCCAGGCTCAAAGAACTCGGGCTGGATGCCGGCGTGTGCACGCGCGGCCCTGATTTTGCCGCCGCGGTGCAGGCATGGAGCGGCGGCGAGGGCGTCGATCTGGCGCTCAATAATGTTGGCGGCACGGTGTTCGCGGAATGTCTGCGTGCGCTGGCGTTCAAGGGGCGCCTCGCCACCGTCGGCGCGGTCGATGGTGTGTTGAAGTGCGAACTCGATCTGGACGCACTGCATAGCAAGCGGCTTGAGTTGTTCGGCGTCTCGAACAAACTGACCACGCCGGCGCAGCGCGCGGCGACGGTCAATGGCTTTAAACGCGATTTGCTACCGGCATTTGCCGCCGGACGCATTTCGCCGGTGGTCGATCGTGTGTTTGGTTTTGCTGACCTGCCCGCAGCGAAAGATTACATGGAGTCTGACGCGCAGGTCGGCAGGATAGTGGTTACGGTGGCCTAGCGCGCGTGGGTTCGGATGTCACGCAGCGCTGTGCGCAGGCGTGACGATATTTTGTGGCATTTTTTTGAATGAGAAAAATCATGGAACAGGATTTATTTTTTTATAGTGATTGCCTGAAAATTTCCGCGCGCCTCTACGTGCCGGAAGATTATGTCGCCAGGGAGAAGCGCCCGGCGGTGATCTGTGTGCATGGTAACTCGGGCCGGCGCGATGTGTACATGCCGGCATTTGCGAAATATCTGGCGCGTCATGGGTATGTCAGCCTGATTTTTTATCACCGTGGCTTTGGTGACAGCGAGGGCGTGCGCACTCGCAATGTGCCGATGGAGCAGGTCCGGGATATTTTGAATGCGGTGACTTTTCTCGAGCTGCGGCCGGAAGTCGATCCGGCGCGCATTGGATTGTTCGGCGTGAGTTTCGGTGGCGCTACGGTGACCTACGCCGCCGCGGTGGATACGCGGGTGAAGTGCGTGGTGGATGTCGCCGGACCCGGCAACGGTGAGCGCTGGACACGCAGCAAGCGCCCGACGTGGGAGATGTTCAAACTCATGGATGAACTGAAGGAGGATCGGATCCAGCGCGTGCTCACAGGGCAATCCAAGCGGCTGCCGTATCAGGTGTTGTTTCCGCAGGGGCCGGGGATACAGCAAAGACAGGCCGATGCCTATGCGCCGGCACAGCGCTATGAGGGGCAATATCCTGAAGGCTATCCGATGGAGAGCGTCGAGGAGGCGATGAAATTTGCAGCCGAAACGGTGGTCCATCTGATTGCGCCGCGGGCGATTCTGTTCATACATACCGAGCGCGACACCATGGTGCCGGTGGAGGAATCAAAGATCATGCACGAGCGGGCGGGGGCGCCGAAAAAGCTGTTTCTGATCCCCGGGGCTGATCACAAAGAGGTCTATGAAGAAATCAATGCGCAGGTTTTTGCGCTGGTCATGCAGGAGACGCTGGCATGGTGCAACGAGCACCTGGCCGGTGATTGACGCATGGTGAAACGATTCGCTGCACGGTCGTTGACGGCTGCTATCGTCGCTTTGCTGGCGGCGGGCTCGGTCCACGGGCAGGGCGTGCCGCCAGCGACGGGGGGCGTGGCCACTTGGCCGGCGCGTCCGCTGCGCATGCTGATTCCATTTGCCGCGGCTGGGGCGGTGGATACAACAGGCCGCTTGCTGGGGCAGAAGCTCGCCGAGGCGCTGGGTCGTACGGTGATCATTGAAAACCGCCCGGGGGCGGCCGGCATGATCGCCATTGATGCGTTGCTGAAGGCACCCGCCGACGGACATGTATTGCTGGTCGGCGCGGCGGGTGTCCTCGCCACAACGCCCGCCGGGCAGGACAACCCTATCTATGATCCGCTCAAGGATATTGACCCGGTGAGCCTGATCGCGACGTTTCCGTTTGTGCTGGTGGTGAATCCGGCTCTGCCCGCGCGCAATCTAGACGGACTTGTAAAGCTGGCCAAAAAGCAGCCGGGTGCGATCACTAACGCCACCACCGGACAAGGTACGGCCACGCATTTGGTGGCGGAATATCTGGCACTTGCCGCCGGTATCAAGTTGACCCATGTGCCTTACAAGGGTGACAACCCTGCGGCGATCGACATCATTGCAGGCCATGTTTCGATGGGGATGTTGACGCCGGTGATTATGGTGCAACAAGTTAAGGCAGGTCGTTTGCGCGCGTTGGCAGTTACGTCGCCGTCACGCTTTGCGCCGTTACCCGGCGTGCCGACGGTGGCCGAGCAGGGCTATCCGGGTTTTGAGGCGGAATCGTGGCATGCCATGGTGGTGCGTGCGGGAACGCCGCGCGAAATTGTTGTCCGACTCAATCAGGAGATTGTCAGAATACTGCGCGACTATCCTGATATTCGTCTGGCGATGGAGAATGCCGGCGGCACCATTGTCGGCAGTTCGCCCGAGCAGTTTGGCGCGTATCACCAGAAGGAAATGGTGAAGTGGCGTAAGGTTATTAAAGCCGCAGGGCTGGCGCCTGGCTAGACCGATCTGGTAAAGATAATTCTTGGCTATGCGTGCAGGCCTTGGTGGTAAATGTGAGTCTGTTGAAGAATACGGCCGTTGCAGTTTTTTTATTGTATGGCCGGTTTGATGCGTGTCGACATGGGTTTGTGAATTTAAAGAGCTGGGCCTGTGAGCAAGCGGTCAGCGAGGCGGCCCTCAGTCGGGTATGCCTGTAGCGCAGTTCATCACTTAACGGGCGGGGATTTATGCGGCAGACAGGTTTTTTTCGGGTGTTCAAACGCGCTTTGTGTAGGCTGGTTGGTTTCCGCCGTTTTATAAACTATGCGGGCCTGCTCGCTTGTGTAGCCATGCTGGCGCCTTCGGCGCGCAGTGCTACGGCTGCCCAGGACGCGCGCTACCCGGAAAAACCGATCCGTCTGGTGTTGCCCTTCCCGGGCGGTGCGCCGAGCGACATGGTCGGCCGCATCGTTGGTCAGCGTTTGTCCGAGCAGATGAAGCAGAATTTTGTGCCGGACAATCGTGCCGGGGTCGGCGGTAACGCGGGTATCACGGCGGTGGCCAAAGCGCTGCCGGACGGTTACACGCTGCTCGTCACCAACCCGGCGATCGCCCTGAGTCCCGCGCTCTACAAGAATCTTCAATATGACGCCGTCAAGGATTTTGCGCCGGTGGCGCGTCTTGCCACCATTGAGAATGTGTTGCTGGTGCGGCCTTCGCTGCCAGTCGAGACCTTGCGGCAATTCATTGATCTGGCGCGCGCACAGCCGGGCAAGCTGAACTACGGATCGGGCGGCCCGGGCACCGTCAATCATCTGGCCAATGAACTGTTGAAGAGTTTGGAGAAAATCAACATCGTCCACGTGCCGTTCAAGGGCGCGACACAGGCCACGCTGTCATTGATGGGCAACGAGGTTGACGAAGTCATTGTTGCGGTCGCGCCGGCCTTGTCCATGATCGCGACCGGCAAGGTGAAGCCACTGGCGGTGCTGTCGGAAAAACGCGTCGCCACCCTGCCCGCAGTGCCGACCACGCGGGAGGCTGGTGTTGCCAACTTTACTCTGTCGCTATGGTTTGGCATGTTTGCGCCGGCTGGCACGCGGCGCGCCATCGTCATGCGGTTGAATCAGGAGGTTCTCAAGACGCTGGATGCCGCCGACATGCGTGAGCGCATGGCCGGTGTTGGCATCGAGCCGTGGCCCGGTAGCCCGGAACAACTCGGCGAATTGGTGCGCAGCGAAACACAGCGCTACGCCGCCATCGTCAAGAGTGCAGGGTTGGGCAAGGAATAATTGGCGTAATGCGTGCCATGGGCATCCTGATGGTGCGGTGGGTAATGATGAACTCGGTGCAGGGAAAACCGCCTTTTGCAATTCCGTTGAAACGGCGCTGATCGATCTTGTTACCATAGGCATCCGCTGCGTCATCGGGCGCCAACATTACGGCCCAATACCGGCCGTTGAAACAATCGCTTTGAGATGAGAGAGAAAATACATGTCGCGTAAAGAACCGAGTTTCGCTGAGCGCCAGCAAACGTCGTCGAAGGCCAGGCAGTTGCAGATGGAAAAGATACGGGTGATGACGGTAGCGAACGAAGCCGGTTCCGCTGAACGAATTGCTACCCGCCTCGAGGCCGAAAAAGCGCTGCAAATCCGCACTGAAGAACGCAAAAAAATCAAACGCGATGCGGCCCACCTGCGTGCCGCGGAGCAGGCAGCTGAACAGGCCAGACGCGTGGCTGCAGCGGCTGAAGAAAAGGTTCGTCGGGATGCCGAACGCATCGCCCGTGCAGCCGCCGAAGAAGCGTTGAAGATAGAGCAGAAGGCTGCGCGCGATTCGAAATATGCCGCACGCAAGGCGCGTCAGAAATAAGCCGTTTGTAGCGCTTGTTGGCTATGCTGGTTGAGAGTTCGTAGGGCAGGCAGCAGGGCAGTAAGGACGGTGATTACGCAGCGAGCGCAACGGCGATCCATGTTCGCTGGGGCAAAGGCGGTCGGTCGCGATGATGTCATCGTCTGGTAGTAATAAATTCCCGGCCGGAACCTGAGTGAGCGATTGGATGAGGTGTCATGACTGTTCCGGTGCGGGCGGCGGACGTTAGACCAACAGCACTTTTCACGGAGGAAGCATGAAACCATCGTTTGCGAATTGGGGTGTTTCTGTGTCGCGGTTTAAATCTAAAGTCGCGCTCGCATCAGGTCTGCGGTCAGGGGCGAATCCGGGCATCGTGGCGGCCGGCGTGCTGGCCCTCATGTTTACCGCCAGGCATGAGGTGCATGCACAGTCCGTTGGCACGGCATATCCAAGCAAAGCGGTACGGGTCATCGTGCCCTCGGCGCCGGGCGGCGGATCGGACATCATTGCACGACTTATCGGACAACAGCTTGCCTCCAATCTTCGGCAAACCTTTCTGGTCGATAATCGTCCCGGGGCGGCCAATATTGTCGGCACCGAGCTTGTGGCGAAGGCGCAACCCGACGGTTACACGCTGATCGTCAACACTGCGGGGCCGATGTCCATTACCCCTTTGATTTATGCCAAGTTACCTTACGATGCGGTCAAGGATTTTGCGCCGATCAGTAATGTTGCCGACACCGCTTTTGTGTTGGTGGTGCACCCCTCGCTGGCGGCGAAGACGGTGACCGAACTCATTGCGCTTGCCAAGACCAAGCCTGGGCAGTTGGCTTATGCCTCATGGGGACGGGGGAGCGCAAATCATCTCGGTACGGAATTGTTCATGATGATGACGCAGGTGAATTTGCTGCATGTGCCTTACAAGGGCAGCGGTGCCGCCATGCCGGACGTGCTGGCGGGTAACGTGCAGATGACCTTCGACACCATTGCTTCGGCGGTTCCGCAGATACGCGCGGGTCGGTTGCGGCCGCTGGGGGTTACTTCACGCAAACGGTCGGGTGCGATACCCGACGTACCGACGATCGCTGAGGCCGGCGTCAACGGTTATGAGGCGGGCTCCTGGTTTGGTTTCCTTGCGCCGGCGAGGACGCCGCGCGAAATCGTGATGAAACTGCATGGTGAAATTGTGCGGGCTTTGAGTTTGCCTGAGATTCAGGAACGGCTGGCGACGCTCGGTCTCGATCCGGTGGGCAATACGCCTGAGGAATTCAGCGAACAAATCCGCAGCGATCTGGCGAAATGGAAAAGAGTCGTGCAAAGCGCTGGTATACAGCCGGAGTGATAACGCGATATCAATCAAGAACAAAGAGAGTCGATGTGAAAGCAGTCTTCCGTTACCTGTCGGGCTTGGTGCTGTGCGCGGCGTCGTGCGCCCTGTGGTCAGAGGCTGACGCGCAATCTTATCCAGTCAAGCCGTTGCGTCTGGTCATTCCTTATCCGGCCGGCGGCGGCACCGACATCATGATGCGCCCGTTTGTGCAGTTTCTCGCCGAGCGCCTCGGTCAGTCGGTGGTGATCGATAACCGCGGGGGTGGTGGTGGGGCCATTGGCATGGAAGCCGTGGCGCGCGCTGCACCTGACGGTTACACGATTGTGATGGGTCTCACTGCACAGCTTGCGGTGAATCCCGCGTTATACAAGAAGCTTTCTTATGATCCGCTGAAGGATTTCGCCCCCATTACTTTGTTCGCAAGTGCGCCGTATTTGTTGGTGGTGCATCCGTCGCTGCCGGTTAGGTCGGTGCAGGAATTGATCGATCTGGCGCGCAAGCGGCCCAATGAGATTACCTATGGTTCTGCAGGCAGCGGCAGCGGCGCGCATCTTGCTGCTGAACGGCTCAACATCATGACCGGAACCCGGATGATCCACGTGCCTTACAAAGGCGGCGGTCCGGCGCTGACCGGCTTGTTGTCGGGCGAGGTGCAGGTATTGTTTCCAACGTGGTCCGAAGCGCGTGGCTTTATCAAGGACGGGCGCATCCGCGTGCTGGGAGTTACCACTGCGAAAAGACCAAAGGTGCTGCCGGGGATTACGCCGATCGCAGATGCCGGTGTGGCGGGCTACGATTCCGGCGTCTGGTATGCGTTGATGGCGCCGGCCGGTACACCGCGCCAAATCATTGATCGATTGAACCTTGAATCCATCAATGTTCTGAATAATCCCGAATACAATAAAATATTGCTTGAGCAGGCCATCGAACCTGTGGGCAGTACGCCAGAGGAACTGACGTTGCTGATCAAGCGCGAGTTGGATAAGTGGGCGAAGGTGGTGAAAGATGCTGCGGTCAGTATTGAGTAGCCCAGTGATGGACTCAAAACGCGTCATTCCCATCAATCGAGGAATGAGAAAAAATTAAGCGGTGTTAGATGGCCGGATATACAAAGCCACAAACACAAAGCCGCGATCATATAGCCGCATACACATGCCAGGTGCACCTGCCGGGTTTTGCGTGCTGACGTTGGTTCGATAAACAGTATTCGTATTGGGAGAGGCCCAGTGTACGTTTCTAACATTCCGGACCATGCGCGATTTGATTATGTCATTGTCGGTTCCGGTTCGGCCGGTTGTGCCGTGGCCAATCGCCTGACTGCGGACGGCCGCCATAGCGTGCTGTTGCTCGAGGCTGGCGGCCGTGACAATCACTTCAAGCTGCATATCCCGGCACTCGTGGCGCAGGTCTTGAATGACCCACGCTGGATCTGGCC
>CAMDSO010000036.1 GCA_945906935.1 Bordetella parapertussis | reverse complement strand
CACGCGTGGCGCCTTCCCTCGATTGCGGTCGGCTCAGAGGCGTGGGCGCTGCTTCGCATACCGATGAAACTTGCGATCGAATTGACCGCTGGCCGCGAACAAGTTTCTATTCAAATAGAGGCAGAAGACTGCGAAGGGCAAACCCAACGTTTTACTGCGCCGTTGCCCACGTTACCGTTGGTAGACCTTAACGCTTACGAGGCGTTAGTTGAAGACGAACTCACCAACCGCCGTAGCCGCGAGTTGGAAGCCGCCGTAATCCAAGCGCGCGCCGCCGTTGCCGCCCGCAAAGGGGATTGGGTAGAAGTAGGACGCTTAATTGAAGAACTAAACGAGTTGGGGAAGGAAAATCCATGGATTGCAGCCTCAATTGCGTTCCTCAAAAAGCTGCTCGCACAACGCGACCAGGAACGTATGAGCAAAGAGATGGCCTACAAATCCTCCGCTTTCAACCGGCGAATAAACAGCATTGATGAACCCGTCTCATTTTGTTTAGCGGAGGAAGCTGAAAAACCATCTTTCCTGCGACGCAAATCTGAACAAGGTCGAAAATCCGGCCATTAAACCGACGACTCCTTAGCCATACAAGGCCTAATCTGATTGGACGAATATCGGTTTATGGCGGCACGCCGTCGCACCACCCTGGGATTTTAGAGATCAAAATTTGTGGAGTGACCTAAATGCTCACCGCTCAGCACAAGTTACCCGATAGCATTGAAGACCCAATATCAAAGGTGTTGGTGCCGCTCAAGGCGCGACGCACATGGGATCTTGAGAAACAGCAGTTGTTCGAAACGCTCGAAAAACTACTCGCCAAACATCGCTATAAGCACTTTACCGGCGACTGCCGGGACTATGACCTCACGCGTAAAGGGCAGGCTTGCCTTTATGATGTGCCGGCCGATCAACGGGGTTTTCTGCATCAATACAGAAATAAGCATGTGCGCCTGGTATGTATTGGCGGTTGGGACGCCTATAGCGGCCGCAGCTATTTCGTCAAACAGGTCACCGCTTGACCATGTTGGCCCTATCCGATTTTTACTGGTTTTATCTGCTGGTCATGCTGCTCGTCGCTCTGCGGTTCGGCTGGCATCTGTTCTATCGACTGGACTACCTTGACTGGCATTACGGAAAATCTGATCTTTGGACGCAATACCTGACGCTGGTCATCGTGTGGCCGGTTTTAATATTTCGGTGGCGCTTGTTGATCAACCCGGCCCCCTGCTTTGAAAGCCCTTACGGTCAAGCAGAGCGTCAGCGCGAGGAAACCCGTCTACGCACTTCTCCACCGGCCTGCGGCGATCTCATTCTTTATCGTCCTGCGCCCGGTTACTCGGAAGAGACCGTTGGGGAGTTTGTTTTTTTGGCGAACGACGTTCTTGAAAACCTCGCACGCCGGTTGAAAGAGTCGCCCGCGCTCCAAAAAGAGCATGAGGGGGCGATCATGAACTGGTTATTGCAGCGTGATACGTCAATCGATACCCCAACGCCCGTGCCAAGGGCATGGCAGCGATTTGAATTTATTGCCAACGATCTCGTCCGAAAAGGGCGTGCCGGGATCCGATGCCTGGCCTGTAACGAATCCGTGCCTGCGGACGCTCTCTCAACAACTGAGGAGGGCGGCAGTTGGGGATGGCTACATAACCGTCTCTACTGCCCTGCAGGACATATTTTGCTCACGGTAGCTGTGATGCACGTCATGCGGCCGCTCAACCGCACAAAAGCATCGAACGCAGAAGAGTCAGCGGAATGAATCTACCTCGTATGGTCGAAATATTCATCGCGGCCGATTTCCGGAAAAACAACAGCACCTTCTCTGCCGCGATCTCGTCTGCGTAAAAATACAGCGAAATTACTGCGCACACGCCACGCGCCAACACCGCCGAAACGAGTGGGCGCAATGCAGCCCCGCCCTTCCCTACCGCGTCAAACGCTCAGACCACCGTGCGGTGATAGTCGCGCAGGAGTCCGCTGAGCCATCATGAATCGCCCGGCAGCGTTCCTGCCGAGGTCATATCTGCCAAGGCAATCCATGTCCATGTCTATCGCCGGCGAGAACAAGCCGGGCTGGGTTGAGGGGCTGCACTGGGATGCAATGGCCTATGAGGCCGGTGTGGCACCAAGACTGGTTCGCGGCATCTTGTCGCGGATGAGCACAGAACTGCCAGAGGCGATCTCGGGAATCATCAGGGACGAACGGCTATTACCAATCGAGCGGGATTTTCTACGAGAGAAAGTGCTGCCCGTCATCGAAGAACGACGCGGGTTTGTTGCAGAGGCAATGAAGTCGCGACAATCAACGATTGGAGAACTGCGCAACAGGAAGGAAATCGACCCATCCGTTGCAAAGCGTCTGGCGGGGCCAGACTGATTTACTTATTTTTTGGCGGACATTGAGGTGCCCGGAGAGCTTTTTGAGAACACGTGCAAGGCGATTATGACTGCCCCACAAAACGCCACGAATGGTCGTTCGAGTCCTCTTTTTCGCGCATTAAAATTTAAATTTCGTACGACAAATTTGCGACAAAAGTACCTGAAAGCCGCGCCAATACTAGCTTAGGGGTGCCTCTTGTGGGGCACCAGCAATACAAGATAATGCAACGAAAGCGAACAAGTCGTTCGCGTCCGATTAACCTCACCGCATTTGATCCTAAACAAACTTTCCTGCTTTATTTGAACGGATGGCGACGAACGATAGTCTGTTCGCGATCGGCTCCGGTTGAAATCATGTCGACCGGGATTGCGCAGACCTGCTCGATGCGTTGCAGGTAGTACTGGGCCGCCTTCGGCAATTCTTCATAACGAGTAATTCCGATAGTACTGTCTTTCCAGCCCGGCAATTCCTCATAGACGGGCTCACACTGCGCAAGCATGTCTGCACCAAACGGCAATATGTCGCGCTGCGAATCGCCCACTTTATAGCCGATACAAATCTTCAGGCTGTCGAGACCATCCAGCACATCAAGTTTTGTCACGCAAAGACCTGATATACCGTTGATCTGGATCGAACGCTTTAGCGCCGCCGCATCGAACCAGCCGCAGCGCCGCGGCCGGCCCGTCACCGATCCAAACTCATTACCGCGTTCAGCAAGGAATTTTCCAGTCTCATCTTCCAGCTCCGTTGGAAAAGGACCGGAGCCAACGCGTGTGGTGTAAGCCTTGGTGATGCCCAGCACGTAATGCAAAAGGTGCGGCCCGACGCCGGCACCGGCACAAGCTGCGCCCGCCACGCAGTTACTGGAAGTAACGTAAGGGTAGGTGCCGTGATCGATATCGAGTAATGTGCCCTGCGCGCCTTCGAACAGCAGACTTTGTCCTGCCTTTTGTGCTGCTGCAAGCAGGCTTGGAACATCGGCAACCATCGGCTTGATACGAACCGCAAGCTCAAGCGCCTGGTCATGGGTTTTGTCGAAATCAACCGTCGGTGCGCTGAAATAATTTTTCAGCACAAAGTTATGGTAATCGAGCACTTCGCGCAATTTCGCTGCGAAGCGTAACGGATCAAACAGGTCCTGCAGGCGCAACGCACGACGCGCCACCTTGTCCTCATAGGCAGGGCCGATGCCGCGTCCGGTAGTACCGATTTTGCCCTCGCCTTTGGCGGCTTCGCGCGCGTGATCAATCGCAACATGATAGGGCAGGATCAAGGGGCAGACTTCACTGATGCGCAGACGGCTCTTGACGTCAACGCCCGCAGCCTCCAGTTCGTCGATTTCTTTGAGTAATGCGTCGGGAGAGAGCACGACACCGTTACCGATATAACAAGCGACATTGGGTCGCAAAATGCCCGAAGGAATAAGGCGCAAGACTGTTTTTTTACCATTGATGACCAGCGTATGGCCGGCGTTATGGCCACCCTGAAAACGAACCACTCCCTGAGCATGCTCAGTCAGCCAGTCGACGACCTTACCCTTGCCCTCGTCTCCCCACTGACTGCCGATTACAACAACGTTCCTTGCCATGAAAGTTCCGCTTTCTGTTTTGCCAGCGCACTGCGCAGCACGGGTTCTTAAATTTTGACTAATTTCCAACGACCATCTGACTTGCCCAGGCGTCGGTTACAACCAAGTTCGGCACGCGCCTTTTCGTGCCCGGGCAGATCGACGATCACCGTCTCTCCACGGCTACGCAAAACCGCGATGGCGCGCTGCAATGCTGCGTCGCGTGGGTAATAAGGCGCCAGCACAGGTGGCCTCACCGGATCCTGTGCCGCCACCATCAAGACTTCCCTCAGGTCCATGCTAAAGCCGGTTGCAGGCCTTGCGCGACCGAACGCCTTGCCGACCTCGTCGTAACGTCCGCCCAGCGCCAGCGCATTGGCGCAGCCCTCGGCATACACCGCGAATACAACGCCGCTATGGTAGTGCAAGCCGCGCAACTCACCCAAATCAAAACAAATTTCCGCACCATCTCCACGCATCGCAGCCGCAATCGCCTTCAATTGTGACAAGGCACGTCGGATTTCCGGAAAAGCCGGCAGCTTGCGGGCGGCCGCAGCCAAAGTCTTTTCATCACCGACGAGTTCGGGCAGAGCCAGCAATGCCGCCGCCGTTTTGGCATCCAAATTCTGCACCCGTTGTTCGAGTGTGGGCATATCCTTGGCCTGCACGGCACGAAATAGCTCGTCTTCAAGATCGCTGTTGATGCCTGCACGCGCCACGAGTGATCTAAACACCCCTACATGTCCAATATCGAGCTGGAAACTCTTAACCCCCGCCAGACGCAGCGCATCGAGCATCAAACGTTGAACCTCGAGATCACTCTCGATACCGGCATGTCCGTAAATCTCGGCGCCGATCTGCAAAGGCTCACGTGACCTGTTGATACCCGCCGGCAATGTATGCAAAACGCTCCCGGCATAACACAGCCGGTTTACTCCGCGCCGATTCATCAAGTGTGCATCGATACGCGCCACCTGGGGCGTGATGTCAGCCCTGACGCCCATGGTGCGGCCTGATATCTGATCGACGAGCTTGAAGGTCTTCAGATCGAGATCGTGCCCGGTACCGGTCAGCAACGAATCAACATATTCGAGCAGCGGCGGCAAAACCATCTGATAGCCGTGCCGCTCGAACAAATCAAGCATGGCACGCCGCAAAGCCTCAATACGACGGGCGTTAACGGGGAGAATATCCTCGAGGTACTCAGGTAAAAGCCACTTACGCATGGGAAGTCAGAAGGTTAGGAAAAACGGGGAAGAATATAGACTTGAAACAGTCCGGCGGCGATGTCGGCTTACCAAAACAGCGCCAGTGCCAGCAATCCGGCAGACATCGAGGCCAGCCCGATAAAACGAATCTGGCCATCCGACATTTCTGTGACCCGCCTGAAAGTCTCACGCCACACCTTTGGAGCAGCGAAAGGCAATGCTCCCTCAATGACAAGCATCAAGGCAACTGCAACGAGCAGATTGTCAGCCACGCAGAGCACACTTATGAAAAATCCGGCAGGTTATTTCTGCGGCTTGCTATTTTTAAAGTACTTGAAAAATTCCGAGTTAGGTTCGAGCACCATCACGTCACTCTTGCTCTTGAAACTCTGGCGGTAAGCCTCGAGGCTACGATAAAAAGAGTAGAACTCGGCATTTTGTTCGTAGGCACGCGCATAGATCGCCGAAGCCTTGGCATCCCCCTCGCCCTTCTTGCGCTGCGCCTCACGGTAAGCCTGCGCAATGATCACCTCACGCTGCTTGTCGGCATCCGCACGGATCTTTTCGGATTCGGCAGCACCAGTCGAGCGCAACTCGTTGGCGACGCGGGTACGCTCCGCCTTCATACGGCCATAGACGGATTCACTGACCTCATTGGGCAGGTCGACGCGCTTTAAGCGGACGTCCAACACCTCGACACCGATCTTCTGCGCGTCCTCATTGGCCTTCTCGCGCATAAACTCCATGATCTTGTCACGTTCACCGGAGACCACGTCGTGCACCGTGCGATTGCCAAATTCGGCACGCAGACCATCGTTGATAGTCTGTAGCAACCGCGTCTGCGCACGCATCTCGTCGCCGCCCACGCTGATGTAATATTTCTCCACCTCGGCAATCCGCCATTTGATAAAAAGATCAACGAGAACGTTCTTCTTTTCCGAAGTCAGGAAACGCTCAGGCTCGGGCGTGTCGATGGTGAGAACGCGCACATCAAAATAACGCACGTTGTCGATGAGGGGCATCTTGAAGGCCAGACCGGGCTCTTTGATCACGTTGACGATTTCACCAAAGCGCAGAACGATCACGTTTTGCCGCTGATCCACCACAAACAGTGACAACGAGAGCAAGATCAGGACGCCAAAGGCCCCGGCCAGAACACCTGCCATATTATTCTTCATTAACGCGGCTCCCTTTCACGACTGCGCAAACCCTCGCGCGACCTGCTGGCCGCAGGAGGAACCACCTCTGCCCCCGGACTGGCCTCAGCGGGACGACTCATCGCATCCACTGGTAGCGCTACGGTCGGCGCCGCCATCTGCATGATCTTGTCGAGCGGCAGATAAAGCAGATTGTTTCCACCCTTCTGATCGACGACGATTTTACTGGTATTGCTCATGATTTCCTGGACGGCATCAAGATAGAGGCGATCTCTTGTCACGCCCGGCGCCTTGTTGTATTCCGCAACGATCTGGCGAAAGCGACTGGCATCACCCTCCGCACGCTCAATCACACGCTGCTTGTAACCCTCCGCCTCTTCCAGCAGACGGGAAGCGGTGCCGCGCGCCTTCGGGATCACGTCGTTGGCATACCCCTGCCCTTCATTTTTCTGACGCTCACGATCCTGACCGGACTTCACCGCATCGTCAAAAGCCGCCTGCACCTGCTCCGGTGGCTGGGCGTTCTGCATGGTCACCTTGCTGATACTGATACCGGTCTTATAACGGTCGAGAATTTCCTGCATCAATTTCTGCGCGCGCACCGTGATTTGGGCGCGACCTTCCTGCAGAACAAAATCCATCGTGCTCTTGCCGACAATTTCACGTATTGCGGTCTCACCCGCTTGCAGCACCGAGTCGTCAGGAGACCTGTTATTAAACAGATAATCACGCGGCTCCTTCAACAAGTATTGAACCGCGAACTGGATGTCGATGATATTTTCGTCATCGGTCAGCATCAACGCTTCTTTCGGCACCTTGCTCTTGACCGAGTTGCGATAACCGATTTCAACGGTACGCACCTGCGAAACATTCACCACTTCAGCGGTCTCGAACGGATAAGGAAAGTGCCAGCGCGGACCGGGCGGGGTTTCCTCGATAAATTTGCCAAAACGCAACACGATGCCACGCTGACTGGCATCAACAATGTAAAAACCGCTTGCCAGCCAAACGGCAAAAACCAGACCGGCCATCACGCCGGCACCGCCGCCGATGGATGGCATAGCAGGGCCATTGCCAGAAGGGGTTCCGTTGCCACCGCCTTTGCGACCGAACATCGCGCCGATCTTGCGGTTGAAATTGCGCATGAGCTCGTCGAGATCAGGTGGCCCCTGATTTCCACCACGCTTGCCCCACTGCGGATCGTTAATCGACATCAGCACAATCAGAGCGCGCGAAACGCGCGCGCCGAAAAAGCCGCGGAATGAGCGCCAGTAGGAAGTCATGCTGAATTAATCCTGTGTCAAGCCGCCGCAAAACGCGCAACTGTAGTGCGGGTTTCGGCGGCAGATTCATCTAAAGTTAAACGGAGCAAATCAAGTCCGGCCCCAGTCTGGGCGCTGATCCTGACAGCTGAAATCTTACCATATTCGTCGCGCTCAACCCTTGCGCGGTCGTCACAGAGGTCAATCTTGTTGTAAACCAGAACCTGTGGCAAGTCCGATGCGCCAATTTCTGCCAGAACCGCATTAACCGCCGCTATTTGTTCGGCCCGCATCGGGCTACTCGCATCCACAATGTGTAGCAGCAAATCCGCCTGCACCGCCTCTTCCAAAGTCGCGCGAAATGCCGCCACGAGGGTGTGTGGCAGTTCGCGGATGAAGCCAACCGTGTCTGAAATCACGACCTGTCCACCGGTCGCCAGAAAAACCCGCCTCGTCGTCGTATCCAGAGTCGCAAACAGCTGGTCCGCCGCATAGGCAGCGGAACGAGTCAAAGCATTAAACAAGGTGCTCTTGCCTGCATTCGTATAACCCACAATCGACACCGACAGCAGATTCGCCCGCCGCCTCGCGCGGCGCTGCACATCGCGCTGACTGGCGTGGCGTGCCAGCTTATCCTTTAGCACCTTGACCCGCTTGCCGAGCAAACGGCGGTCTGTTTCCAGCTGGGTTTCACCAGGGCCGCGCATACCGATCCCGCCCTTCTGCCGCTCCAGATGCGACCAGCCTCGAACCAGCCGCGTGGCCAGGTGTTCAAGCTGCGCCAGTTCCACCTGTAACTTGCCTTCATGACTTCTCGCGCGCTGGGCAAAAATATCGAGGATCAAGCTGACGCGATCAACCACACGCACCTGCAGCCTCTTCTCAAGATTGCGCTCCTGGGCAGGCGACAATTCATGATTGAAAATGACCAGTCCGGCCTTGTGCTCGGCGAGCGCTGCGGCGATTTCATCAACTTTGCCCGAACCAGCGAACAGCGCCGGGTCCGGACGCTGCCGGCGACCTCGCAAAACGATTCTTGGATCAATACGTGCGCTGTGCGCGAGTTGAACCAGCTCTTCGGTCGACTCTGTGTATCCCGGCTCGCCGAGATTAAGGCTGACGAGAACCGCCTGCGTATCCGCTCCTGGACGGTCAAACATCAGGCAGTCGTTGAGGAAGTGTGAAAGAACTAACCTTCAGCGGGGGCGTCGGCCGACATGTTGACGGCGCGTGCCGGTACCACGGTCGAAATGGCATGCTTGTAGACCATTTGTGTAACGGTATTCTTCAGCAAGACGACATATTGATCGAAAGACTCGACCTGCCCCTGCAGTTTGATACCGTTTACAAGATAGATCGACACCGGAACATGCTCCCTGCGCAGGGCGTTCAGAAACGGGTCTTGTAAAAGCTGCCCTTTTGTACTCATGTCGACTCCATCAGGTAAATTATTCAAGCAGCGATACTGTACTGCATTTCACAGCGATACGCCATAGCGGAAGCAGGTTTGGGGCGGCGTCTAGCGTTTTTTGGCATGCCGCCGCTCGTAGGGATTCATGCCCTGCCGGAATTCAATTTTTAGCGGTGCCCCGCGCAGTTTGAACGCATCGCGCAAGTAATGTTCAAGATAGCGGCGATAGGTTTCCGGCACCTTCTCAAGTCCGCTGCCGTGAATGATGACGCGGGGCGGATTACTGCCGCCCTGGTGCGCATAACGCATTTTCGGTCGAAACATGCCGCTCCTTGGCGGCGCCTGCTTCGCGATCGCCGCCATTAGCGCTCGTGTTAGCTTGGGCGTCGAGAGCTTGGCCATGGCCGACTGATAAGCGCGCTCAATCGACACAAACAACTGCGGCAGACCGGTGCCTGCCAGTGCCGAAATATGATGAACCTCGGCAAAATCCATAAAATTGAGCGTACGTGCGAGGGTCTGTTTCGCCCATTCACGTTGCTGCATCGTCAGGTTGTCCCACTTGTTGACGGCCACCACCAGCGCGCGCCCGGCATCCAGCACGTAGCCGGCGATATGCGCATCCTGGTCAACGATTTTTTCACTGCCATCGAGCACCAATACAACAACGTTGGCGTCTTCGATCGCCTGCATCGTCTTCACCACTGAAAACTTTTCAACGGCGTCATCAACACGCCCCCGGCGCCGCATGCCCGCGGTGTCAATCAACGTATAGGGCCGTCCGCCGCGCTCAAAGTCGACATAGATGCTGTCGCGCGTGGTGCCCGGCACGTCGGACACCACCACGCGGTCTTCGCCAAGAATGCGATTAACGAGGGTCGACTTGCCAGCATTGGGCCGGCCCACCACCGCGATGCGTGGATGCTTCGAAGTTTCTTCGACTTCTTCGGCCGGACGTTGCAACGGCGCATCCGGGAATTCGGCCAGAATCAAATCGGCGAGCTCGCTGACGCCCTCGCCGTGAGCGGCGGAGATGACCAGCGGGTCGCCCAGCGCGAGTTCGTGAAACTCAGCCGCCACATGCTCGGGTCGCATACCCTCTGCCTTGTTGACGACCACCCAATGCTTACGGCCAATCTTGCGCAATTGATCGGCAATGATGCGGTCCTGCGAAGTCAGTCCCTGGCGGCCGTCGACCAGCAGGACAACACCGTCGGACTCATCGATCGCCTGCAATGTCTGTCGTGCCATCGAGCGCCGGATCACGTCCTCGGTAACCGGCTCAAAGCCACCGGTATCAACCACCAGATAACGTTTATCGCCCAGACGTCCACGGCCATAATGGCGGTCGCGGGTCAGTCCCGGCATATCCGCGACGATGGCGTCTCTGCTGCGCGTGAGGCGGTTGAAAAGCGTCGACTTGCCGACGTTTGGACGGCCGATGATTACTAGAGTCGGGATCATGGCCTGTGCTGTAAAAAGAAAATCGTTGTCGCGCTGAAATCCGTTGGGCAATTGGTGGCGTCAGACGCCGCGGTCACTGTATTGCCATTGCAAACACACCGCCCTTCAAGGTCTGCACGATAACATAGTCGTCCAAAGAAACCGGCTGCGCGACAATCGGACTGCCGTCGGTGGGCAGGCGGGCAACAAAAGAGCCGTCTTCACGCGATAGAAAATGCACAAAGCCCTGCAAATCGCCAACCGCAATAAAACGCCCGGCCAGCGCCGGCGCCGTGACGTTGCGGCCGTATAACTTGTCCTGCTTCCACAGACTCGCCCCGCTGCTGCGGTCAAACGCTACGACCGCACTTTTTTCGTCCGCCGCATAAACCCCGAGTGTATCCATGGCTAGCCCGGAAATGCTGGAAAAATCGCGCGCCCAAAGTAACTCGCCCTTGAGCACACCAAAACATGCAACACGTCCCTGATACGCGGCGGCGCATACCTGCCGGCCGTCGGTGACAGGCACACTTAACACATCGGCCACCCGCTCGAGTTCGGTGGTGCCCTTCGGTAGCGCCACGGTGGCTTCCCAGATCAGGTTGCCGTTGGCAGCCGACACCGCAACCAAACGACCGCCAGGAAACCCTGCAAAAATCGCACCACGATACGGCTTGACCGTAACGTGAGTACGCAACGTCAGCGGCGGCAGCGTGCGTTGATAAACCCACTTGCGCGCACCGGTGGCCGCGTCCAATCCAAACAAACGACCATCACCGGCCCGCACAACCACCACACCTTGTTCGATCTGCGGTGCGCCCAGAACATCGCTGCTGATCTGCGCCTTCCACAACATTTTCCCTGCAACATCGTAGGCAAAAATTTCACCCTTGGGCGTGCCGACAACCATCATATTATCGTTGCCGCCAACACCACCCGAGAGAGCCGCCTTGACGTCAATCCGCGTCAGCGTTTTTCCACTCACTGGATCAAAGCGCGTCATCTGCCCGTTGACACCGGTCGCCACCACGGCCGTCTCGGCCAGCAACGGCGAAAAAACAAAACGCTCAGCCGAACCAACCCCGCCCTGCCACAGCAGTTTGGCGGTTGCGGTAGCTTTGAGCGCGACGAGTTCAGCCGGTTTAATCGCCGGATCACTGCCGAACCAGCGATCGTAATAATCGCCAAGAGGAGTAGAGCAACCACTGGCCGCTACAGCCAGCAAAACCGCCGCGAGATTACGCAGCAGTTTCACTTTGCCGTCCCCAGGGAATCCAACTTGCCCTGAATGACGTTGCGATAGCCGCTCTTAGCCTCGGTTTTATCGAGTGCCAGCTGATAGGCACTGCGCGCTTCAGTGGTTTTTTCCTGCACCGCAAGAATGTCACCCTTAAGGTCGGCAAACAAAGCGGCCATGGCTTCCACTGGCGCCGCCTGCAAAGCAGCCAATGCCTCATCGTATTTCTTCTCGTCGAGAGCAACGGTCGCCAGACGCAACCGCGCCAGATCCCGCGTGCCGTCATCCTTGGCGTGTTCCACCACCCACTTGAGCGAGGTTCGCGCATCGGCCAGACTACCCGTCTCAAACGCCGCCCTCCCCGCTGCCAGAGCCGCGAATTGCGTGTAGCCTGAGCGTGGATAGCGATCGATCATCGTCGCGCTGATATCCTGAACCTTTTTGTTTTCGTTGGAGGATACCGCGGCCTGCAGCTGAACATACAGCTCGCCCGCCTCCAAGCCCTGACGATCGTTGTAGGCGCGCCAGCCCAAGACAGCAGCAACCGTCAGCGCGGCGACAATCACCAGCAACAGCAATGCGTTGCCATATCGCTTCCACCACGCCTTGATTTCGTCTATCTGTTCCTGCTCTTCGAGATCGTAAACCGCCATCATTTCCCCCGTATCAAATCCACCGCCTGTGCGGGCGCACAGCGCGTCTGTTCACCATTGCCGCGCAAGGGCTTGACCGTCAACTGCTGCGCCGCCGCTTCGTCATCACCGATGATCACGGCAAACATCGCGCCGCTGCCATCGGCTTTTTTCATTTGCGATTTAAAACTGGTGCCGCCGCAGTCGAGCACCACCGAACAACCGCTGTCACGCAGCGCTTCGGCAACGGCGAATGCATATTGCGCCGCTGCGCTTCCTTGATGCACAAGGTAAACATCCGTCGCCCGTGCCGCCGCCTGCGGCCCATGTTGCATCAGTTCGAGCAGGCGCTCAACACCCATGGCAAAACCACAGGCCGGTGCCGCCTTGCCGCCGATCTGTTCGATCAGACCGTCGTAACGTCCGCCAGCACACACCGTTCCCTGCGCGCCTAGACTGGCGGTAACCCACTCAAAAACCGTGCGGTTATAGTAATCGAGCCCGCGCACCAACCGCGTATTAATCGTAAACGGCACCTGCGCCGCCTGCAGCAAGGTCTGGACGCCCTCAAAATGCAATCTTGATGCGTCGTCGATATCATCGATCATGCGCGGCGCGGCGGCGATCAATTCCTGCATCTGCGGATTTTTGCTGTCTAGGATGCGCAACGGATTGGCCTGCAAGCGGCGCTGCGAATCGGCATCCAGCACTGCCGCGTGCTGCTCAAAATATTTCACCAGACGTTCGCGAAAACGGCCGCGAGACTCGCTGTCACCAAGCGTATTAAGTTCAAGCGCCACGTCGCCGATACCCAAGGCACGCCACAGGCGTGCGCACATCACGATGTGCTCGGCATCAATGTCGGGACCGACATAACCCAAGGCCTCCACTCCGACCTGATGAAACTGGCGGTAGCGCCCTTTTTGTGGACGCTCGTGACGGAACATCGGCCCCGAGTAACAAAGACGCTGCGGGCCCGGGTAGAGCAAATTGTGCTCAATCGCCGCACGCACGCAGGACGCCGTGCCCTCGGGTCGCAAGGTCAGGCTCTCGCCGTTCATCTGGTCGACAAAGGTGTACATCTCCTTCTCGACGATATCCGTAACTTCGCCGATCGAACGCACAAACAAATCTGTGCGCTCCAGCACCGGCATACGAATATTGCGATAGCCATAAGCGTAGAGCCAATCGCGTACCGTATCTTCAAAGCGTTGCCACCACTGCGCCTGGTCCGGCAGGACGTCGTTCATCCCGCGCACCGCCTGTATTCGTTCGCTCATATCAACTTGTGTAATGTTCTTGCACGTAACGGTCGATCAGCGCCTGAAATTCGCCGGCGATATTGTCGCCCTTAAGGGTCACCGCCTTGACGCCGTCGATAAAAACCGGGGCAACCGGGTTTTCGCCCGAACCCGGCAGACTGATGCCGATGTTGGCGTGTTTGCTCTCTCCCGGCCCGTTAACCACGCAGCCCATCACCGCGACATGCATGTTTTCAACGCCGGGATGATGGGCGCGCCAGACCGGCATTTGCGCGCGCAGGTAAATCTGGATTTTGTCCGCCAGCACCTGGAAAAACGTACTGGTGGTACGTCCGCAGCCCGGACAAGCGATGACCATCGGCGCAAACGAACGCAAGCCCATGGTCTGTAGAATTTCCTGCGCAACCACCACTTCGCGGGTGCGATCGCCGCCGGGTTCTGGCGTCAGTGACACCCGTACGGTGTCACCAACACCCTCCTGCAATAGAACGGACATGGCCGCGGTCGACGCAACAATGCCTTTCGAGCCCATACCGGCTTCGGTCAAACCCAGATGCAATGCATAGTCGCAACGCGTTGCCAGATCGCGATAGACGGCGATCAAATCCTGCACCCCGCTCACTTTGCACGACAGCACAATGCGTTCACCCGGCAGGCCCAACTGCTCGGCCTGGGCCGCACTCTCCAACGCCGACTGCACCAGCGCACGGCGCGTCATTACCTGCAGATCATCAGGGGCCGCACTCCGCGCGTTCTCGTCCATCATGCGGGCGAGCAGGGCCTGATCAAGACTGCCCCAATTGACGCCGATACGCACCGGCTTGTTGTAACGACAGGCAAATTCAATCAGCGTTGCAAACTGGTCGTCGCGCTTGCTGCCCTGACCGACGTTACCCGGATTGATACGTAACTTGGACAAAGCCTCGGCGCACGCAGGATGCTGCGTCAACAAACGATGGCCGTTGAAATGAAAATCACCGACCAACGGCACGTCAACGCCCTTGGCCGCCAGCTGATCCCTGATGTGCGGTATTGCAGCTGCGGCTTCCGCTGTATTTACCGTCAGCCGCACCATCTCCGAGCCGGCGCGTGCCAATGCGGCTACCTGCGCCACGCTCCCCGCAATGTCTGCGGTGTCGGTGTTGGTCATCGACTGCACAACGATGGGCGCACCACCACCAATCGCAATGTCACCGACCATCACCCGGCGCGCTACGCGCCTTTGCATCGCCCCGTACATGCCTACTCCAGCGTCAATCTGGCCACATCGACCTGCGTATAAGGCGCCAGATCAACCGCACGTTCACCAAACACCAGCTTCACGCCACTGGCGTTGCCGATCACCATATTAAACGGTGGCTCGCCGCTAACGACGGGGTTACTACCAGCCGCATTCAATTGCGAAAAGATGACGCGGCTCTTGGCGTCACGAATCTCAACCCAGGCCTCGCGCGCAAAGCTAAAGCGCAAGACCTTGTCGTTGGCGCTGCGTTCTACTGTGGCCACCTTGGTCGGCGCAGACGGCATCGATGTCATACCGTTGGCGCCGCGTTCTACCGTGGCCACCTTGGTCGGCGCAGACGGCATCGATGTAATACCGTTGGCGCCGCCCATCATTGCCGGCGCTGCGACCGCCGCGTTCTCGTTTTTTTCTATCTTGGTTTCGGTCGCAGATTCGGGCGGCACAACCGCCTTGGATTGCGGTGCATCAACCGCCGGTACGGCCGGGGCCAGAACCGCTGCGTCCAGCACGCCGTCGAAAAATTCATACACCGCGAGACCGGCAACGACCAGCACCAGGCCGATGGCATACGGCTTCCAATTCCAACTGGCCTGCCCTGGAAACGGTATAGCCTTCTCGGGCTCTGCCGCCGCAACTAACGCCGCCGCTTCCTGATTCTGCGCCGCAACCACATCGGCAATCAACGGCACCGGATCCAGATTCACCAGACGCGCGTAATTGCGCATGAACCCACGCACAAATACCGGGCCCGGCAATTTTTTGTGGTCGCCTGTTTCCAAAGCCTCGACCTGCAAGGGCGACAACTTCAAATGACGCGCAACCTCGGCGATCGACAGCCCGGCCGCCGTTCGCGCGGCGGTCAAACGACTGCCCGCCGATATTATGACCGGTGCAACCGGCACGACTTCAACCATGGGGGCTTCTTCACTCATTCGTATATACCCTCTGCCAGAGAGCGCGCCTCGCGCGAACCCGGAAAATTCTTTTGCAACTGAAAGGCGAGACTGCGCTCCGCATTGCGATCCCCGAGCCGGCGTTCTACCCGCAACGCCAGCCACAACACTTCGACCGACTGTGAGGTTGCGTCACGCTGCAAGCGCGCCAGAAAGGATTTCGCACCGGCGAAATCGTTACGCTTGAAAGTAATATCGGCAAGCTGCTGTAAGGCCTGCGGCTGATTAGGACGCAATTTCAGGGCGCGTTGAAAATAATCCTCGGCATTAACCAGATCGCCCGCCTGACGCGAACAGATACCGGCATTCACCCACGACTTTTCCTGCGTTGTATAGAGCGGATTACGCAGGGCATCGAGAAAGTATTGAATCGACTCTTTCTCACGCTTGCGCTGGCATAAAAACCAGCCATAGTTATTGTTGGTGTCGGAGTCCATACCGTTGATCTGCAACGCCCGGCGAAAACTGCTCTCGGCGGCACGATCATCGTTGAGTTCCATATAGACCAGCCCCAGCACGTTGTACGCCGAAACATGTTTGGGGTCTGCCTTGAGCGCTTCATTGGCCTCTTGCAATGCAACGCCGAGACTGCCTAATTCAAGGTAACCGGCCGCCAGCTCTGCGTGAATACGCGCACGTGCCTGCACATCGGTATCGACCGGCCGCGGTGCATAGCCCGCCTGGTCGGGCGCTCGCGAAATACAACCCTGCAGGAGTATGACCAGCCCTGCAATCAGCAGCTTTTTCATCACGCCCCCCATCGCCACTAACCAGTTTCAGCAATCCGCCGCTCGCGACGGCGGGTTTTATCCTGTACACGCCCGGCCAGTTGCCCGCAGGCGGCATCGATATCATCACCGCGCGTACGGCGCACCGTCACAATCAGCCCCGCGGTAATCAGGATTTCCTTGAAGCGCTCGATCGCCGGCACGCTCGAACGCGTATAGCCGGAATTCGGAAATGGATTAAACGGAATCAGATTGATTTTGCACGGCACAGGCGACACAAGCCGGATCAACTCGCGCGCGTTCGCCACCGAATCGTTAACGCCGTCGAGCATCACGTATTCAAACGTCACAAAATCCCGCGGCGCCTTTTCAATATAACGCAGGCAGGCCGCCATCAATTCTTTGAGCGGATACTTGCGGTTTATCGGCACCAGCTTGTCGCGCAATTCGTCATTGGGCGCATGCAACGAAACCGCCAGCGCCACCGGGCAGGCATCACCGAGACGGTCCATCTGCGGCACCAGACCGGAAGTACTCAGCGTGACCCGGCGACGCGACAAACCGTAGGCATTGTCGTCAAGCATCAACTGCATCGCCGCCACCACGTTATCGAAATTCGCCAGCGGCTCGCCCAGACCCATCATCACCACATTGGTGACGCGGCGGGCATCTTCGCCGTCGGCGGCCAGACTATGATTGGCCAACCACAACTGGCCAATGATCTCGCCCAGCGTCAGATTGCGATTAAAGCCCTGCCGCCCGGTCGAACAAAACGAGCATTCAAGCGCACAGCCGGCCTGCGACGAGATGCAGAGTGTGGACCGCGTGCGTTCAGGTATAAAAACGGCTTCGATCGCGTTGCCGGCGTTGACATCCAGCAACCACTTGCGCGTACCGTCGCCGGCGGTGTGATCGCTGATCACTTTCGGCGGCAGCACTTCGCAATCGCGCTTGAGCACGCTGCGCAAAGACTTTGCCATGTCAGTCATGGCGTCGAAATCACCGACTCCAGACTGATGGATCCAGCGCATCAACTGCCGCGCACGGAATGGCTTTTCCCCCAGCTCCGCACAAAACTGCACGAACCTTTGCTGTTCAAATTCGAGCAGATTGACGGTCATGATAGCTATTGCATCAACGCGAATAAATATTCAGCGACGGGAAGAAATAGGCGATTTCATGTTGCGCCGTCTCGACCGCGTCGGAGCCGTGAACCGCATTGGCATCGATACTCTCGGCGAAATCAGCACGTATCGTGCCTTTATCGGCTTTCTTCGGATCGGTGGCGCCCATCAGTTCACGATTTTTCAGAATCGCATCTTCGCCTTCCAGCGCCTGCACCATCACCGGTCCGGAAATCATGAATTCGACCAGGTCCTTAAAGAAAGGACGCGCGCGGTGCACGGCGTAAAAACCTTCGGCATCCTGGCGCGACAGGTGAATCATGCGTGAAGCGACGATGCGCAGCCCGGCTTTTTCAAAGCGGGCCAGAATTTCACCAATGACATTTTTGGCAACAGCGTCGGGTTTGATGATCGAAAGAGTGCGTTCAACTGCCATGACAGTTCCTTTGTACATGAATATTAAGGTTAATTTTTTAGTGTACCACGATAAGGCATTGCAATAAAGAGTTTTCGCGGCATCCTGGCATGCGCATTCAGCCCCGGTCAGGACGCCAATCCGGGTCGATGCCCGCCTCACTGCCGGCGGCACGAAACGCCACCGCAACACCGATCCCGGGCACGCAAACCAGTTCATCGTCAGCAAACACCAAAGGAGTTGTCAGACGACGCCATGGCGGCGTAGCGGACTCCTGCCACAAGTTCTTCAGCGTACGGCTCGGTCGTGCGGCGTCCAGCCTCAAGCGCAACCCAGCCTGCCTGGTCCTCAGCGTTACAACCCGGCCAGCGAGCTTCTCCACGCTGATGCCACGGCCGCAGCAGGGCTCCATAACGAGTACGCCCCCCAATGGTGGCAGAGGCAGGCGCGCCTCGCCCTGCCAACGCACCACCTCAAACCGCCCGCAGCAGCGGCTGACCATCGGCACCAGATGCAAACGTCCCTCGTATGATCGCAGCTCATGCGCCTCGAGCCTGACGCCGATCCGCGCCTCCGGTTCGCGGCGCAGCAACTGCCGCACACACTCATCGAGCCGGCGGGTATTGGGCATCAACACATCATGCCGCCACAAAAAATGACGCAGCACATTTTTCACCCGCGCAACCGGCAATGCGCGCAGACGCGCCAGCGCGAGCGTATCCCTAGCATGGCCGCCATGCCCCCCATGCCCCTCATAGACCGCATCGTCCGCATCCGCGACTGCAGCCGCGTCGAGCAGTTCGGCCGCCTCGGCAAAATGACTGCTGGCCCGCGCCAGAGTGTTACGACAGGCCGGGTAGCGCTCGGCGATCAGCGGCAACACGCGGTGCCGGATGAAATTGCGATCGAAGCGGGTGTCGGCGTTGCTGTCGTCATCAATCCACTGCAACTGGCGTGCGGCGGCGGAAGCACTGATCTCGGTACGCGTCACGTCAAGTAACGGACGCAGTATCGCCAGTGCAGACCTGCCCTCTTCGCCGGCCCGGTATTCGGGCATTGCACTCACCCCCTTGACGCCGCTGCCGCGCAGCAGTTGCAGCAAGAGTGTTTCCGCCTGATCGTCCTGATTGTGGCCGAGCACCACGGCATCGCTGGTGAGCGCCGCATAGACTGCATAACGCACCGCCCGCGCCGACGCCTCCAGACTATCGCCCGCCGGCACGACGACCTTTTCGATTTGTAAGGGAATGTTCCAGCCATCGCAAAGATCACGGCAAAAGCCGGCCCACGTATCGGCCAATGGATTGATCTGATGATTGACATGCACGGCCGAGAGTTCGATACCGCAGCTCACCGCGGCCTCACGCATCACATCGAGCAACACCACCGAGTCGATGCCGCCACTCAAACCAACGGTCAGTCGCGCGCCGCGCCGCAGATGCCTGCCGACCGCCGCTGCAACCCGTTCGGGCAGTCGATTACTTACTGGCAACTTCCTTGAATTTGCCATAGCTCATCAGCCTTTCGAAACGCGCCTCGAGCAATTCATTCACCGGCTTGTTGTGCAGGGGCCGCCATGTTTCCAGCAGCGCTTTCTTCATGTTTTGCATCATGCCGTCATAATCTCGATGCGCGCCGCCCACTGGCTCGGGGACGATGCGATCAATGACGCCCAGGGTCTTGAGACGGTTCGCGGTGATGCCCAACGTTTCGGCGGCCTCCGCGGCATACCCCGCACTTTTCCACAAAATCGACGCGCAACCCTCGGGCGAAATCACCGAATACGTCGAGTATTGCAGCATCAATAGGGCGTCGCCCACCGCAATGGCCAGTGCGCCTCCGGAACCGCCCTCGCCGATGACGGTGCAAATGATCGGCACGCGCAAATCCGCCATTAAATAGAGACTGCGCCCGATCGCCTCGGATTGTCCGCGTTCCTCGGCGCCGACGCCCGGATAGGCGCCCGGCGTGTCGATAAACGTAAACACCGGCATACCGAATTTTTCCGCCAACTTCATCAGGCGCATCGCCTTGCGATAGCCCTCGGGCTTGGGCATGCCGAAATTACGATAGATCTTGTCCTTGGTGTCGCGCCCCTTCTGGTGCCCGATCACCATCACCGGCTGGTCGTTAAAACGCGCCATGCCACCGATAATCGCCGCGTCATCGGCAAACGCACGATCACCGTGCAATTCTTCAAAACCCGTAAACAGCGTTTGAATGTAATCGAGTGAGTAAGGGCGCTGCGGATGCCGCGCGACCTGTGAAATCTGCCAGGCGTTGAGCTTGGCATAAATATCCTTGGTCAGCGTCTGGCTCTTTTTTTGCAGCCGCGATATTTCCTCCGAAATATCGTAAGCCGAATCGTCCTGCACAAATCGCAGCTCGTCGATCTTCGACTCGAGCTCGGCGACCGGCTGTTCGAAATCCAGAAATGTGGTTTTCATGCACTCATATCGTCTTACGCGTTGGCGCATATGATACCGCAGAACGCCGCGCCAACCCGCAAGTGCGGGCGGCGCGTGCGGCCAGCCGGCTTAAAACAAATGCACGACCAGCGGCGCAAAAAAAACCAATGCTGCAAAACACTATCCCGACCACGCCCAGCCCAACAGCCGTCCAGACCAGCACCGTCATGCCGGTAATAATCGACGCCGACGCCAGCACAATAGCGCTCTGCACCGCGCCCGACGCGAGTTCGTAGTGATGATAAGCAGCGAGCGCGCGATCACGACTCACCGCGGCCTGCTTGGCGCGCGCGGCAAGCTCCTTGCGCCCCTCGCAAGTATCGGGCTCCGAATCATAACGATCGGCCGCTTTGCGTCAGGCTGCGATACGCTGCTCAAACGCGCCGCGTGCCTTGGCCGGTGCGATATGCGTCATCACCAGTTCGCCCTCCTCGGCCGCCGTGCGGGTGACCGTCATGCGTATCGTCTTGGCCTGAAAAAAAGACCACAAGTTGGATGCTTCAACATTCTTGTTCAACGCCAACGTCTGCGCGCCGTTGCCCAGCGTTTCCGAAAACGCCAGCACCAGCGCCAGTACCGCGATCACCAGAGCGACACCTTTTTATTAGCGCCACCATATCCGTCACCTGCTCCTGACATAAGCGCTCCTTTTGATGATTGATTGATGGGTCACGCAGCGTTCGCAGGACATACCCTCCGCTGCACGATACAGGCGGATATTTTACATGTTGTATATGTGCCGGCAGCCATCGCAACGGCAAGCGCCGGCACAAAGGCACACCGGTTAGGTCGTGCTGCGTGAGGGCCGCATCAGCAAGCACTTCGCAAGCGGTCGGCGAGGCCACTCGCTGGCTATTTTTCTCCAAAGCAACTACACCTCAACCGCCCCTCTAATCCCACTTCACGGGGAGCCTGTCGCAGTGGTGATCTCAACGGTCATGTTTGAGCAACTTACTGGCTCCGAACAGTCGCTGGTCGACTTTATGCGTCGCTCCCCTCTCTACGGGGATGAGGACATCCCCCTTTGAGCGCAACGGCAATTTGACTCGCACGGCCCGAAACAGGTTGAACATTCAGAGCCGGCGCCCTATTTCTCGTAATGATATCGGCACGCGATGATCACCAGATCGTCACCATCAACACAATAGACAAGACGATTGGCATGGTCGATCCGGCGCGACCAGAATCCCGACAGATTCTCTCGCAGAGGCTCGGGCTTGCCGATCCCATCAAAGGCGCCGCGCCGGCAGTCACGTATCACCGCATTGATGCGCTTTAAGGTTTTGCGATCCCGCCCCTGCCAGTACTACTAGTACTCCCAGGCGGCAAGCGTCCAGGTAATACGACTAGGCATCGACCAGCTTCCGCGTCCTGGTCTTTCCCTTGCGGTATTGATCAATTGAGCGCGCCAGATGCGCCGCATTGGCCGGAGACTTCAGCAGGTGCACGGTTTCCATGAGGCTGTTGAAAGTGTCGAGCGACATCACAACCGCGTCAGAGGCGTCACGCCGTTTGATCACCGTGTAGTTGGCATCATCGCACACCTGTTCGATGATTGATTTGAGAGTGGTTACGGGCATCAGAAAAATTTACAACGCGCATGGCTTATACCTGTTCTGTTTACTGCACAAATCTAGCCCGCTCTTGCAACCAATGCAAGCCACAAAACCCGCCAGAGAATCTTGGCCAAAAGATGACCTGGCACTGTAATCATCACGGCCGCACAGCTCCGCCGAAGCCCCGCCCGCCACAAACTTTCGCGACACCAAACAAACAGCCCCGATACGGAGGCTGTTTGTTTACCCCGGCGTTGCCAGGGGTATCGGGTTGACGCAGGTTAATCGCCCAGCGCAAAGGTCCACACCGAGCCGCCCAGCGGCACATTGGGCACGCGCGTGCGATGCGCCTGCCCATAGAGCCCGCCGAGGCCGGACAACACCGTGACGTATTGTTTGCCGTTGTGCGTCCAGGTCACCGGTTGTGAATTCACCCCCGAGCTGGTCTGGAACTCCCACAGCGTTTTGCCCGTCTCGGCATCCATCGCGTAAAACTCGCCAGTGTGCCGGCCGTTGAACAACAAGCCGCCGCCGGTCGCCAGCATCGCCGACCAGTTCTGGTTGTCAGTCAGCGGCACGCGCCAGCGCGCCTTGCCGGTGAGCGGTTCAATCGCTTCGACGTGGCCGTAGGGCTCGCCTTCCTTCACCGTGATCAGGATGTTCTCCATGCCGGTATAGCGTTGCCCCGGCTTGTAGTCGACCGGCACAAAACGATAGATCGAACCCTGATGGTTGGTGTTGGCATACAACAAACCGGTTTCCGGGTTGTAAGCGGCATGCGGCCAGTTCTTCGCACCGCGCACGCTGGGCCACATTTCAATGGTCTCGCCGGCGCGCAGCTTTTTAACCTCCGCCGATTCAACCGGACGCCCCGTGGCCATATCCACGTGCGTCGCCCAGTTCACCTTGCCGAACGGTTTGGCGGAGAGCAGCTTGCCGTTGGTGCGGTCGATGACATACAAGAACCCGGAGCGATGCATCTGCATCAGGACTTTTTTCTTCTGTCCGTCGATGGTCATGTCGGTAAGAATAAATTCCCACAGCGAATCCCAGTCGAAGGAATCGTTCGGCACGAACTGATAGTGCCACGCGATCTCGCCGGTTTTCGGACGGATCGCAATCAACGAGGCGGCGTAGAGGTTATCGCCCTTGCGATAAGCCGGATTCCACGGCCCAGCGTTGCCGGTGCCCCAATACACGAGATCGAGTTCCGGATCATACGACCCGGTGATCCAGGTGCTGGCCCCGCCCGTCTTGTAGGCGTCACGCGGCTCCCAGGTCTCATGGCCTTTTTCGCCGGGGCCCGGGGTGGTGTAACGCCGCCAGAGTTTTTTGCCGGACTCCGGATCCCAGCCGTCAATGAAGCCGCGGATACCGTATTCGGCCCCGCTGATGCCGGTGATCAGCACACCGTTGGCAATTTGTGGCGCGACGGTTTGCGAGTATCCCTCGGTCCATTCGGCGGCCTTCTGACGCCAGATCACCTTGCCGGTTTTTTGATCCATTGCGACGACGTGAGCGTCCAACGTAGTGCGGAACACCTTGCCCATGTAGAGCGCCACACCCTTGTTGGAAATGCCGCAGCAAACCACGCGCGGCGTTTCCGGGGTGAAGTTGGTGGGCGTGCGCCAGATCTGCTTGCCGCTCAAGGCATCGATCGCGTAGGTCCATTTGGCGTTACTGATATACATCACGCCGTCATAAATCATCGGCTGCGCCTGCTCGCCGAACTCGTTCTCAAGGCCGGCCGACCACACCGGTTTCAATTGCTTGACGTTGCTCTTGTTGATCTGACGCAGCGGACTGTAACGATTCTGATCGTAGCCCATGCCATAGGTCAGCACGTTATCAGTGGTGGACTGATCACCGACCAGCTCCGCAGCCGTTGGGCCGACGCCGGTTTTACTCGATAGCACCAGCGGCCCCGTATCGACGGCCGCGCAGCCAGCCAAAAGCGCAATCGCGATTGAACCAATCACATTTTTGATGTTGATCACTTTGACTCCTCCCTGTTGAAAATCGGCCGGCGCCGGCTGTGCCGGCTTTATTATTTGAAACGGCCGCGACTAAAACACCTGCAGATTCCGTCTTTTTGCTGCCTGATTGAGCTCAATATATCACCTTGCCTTTGTCATATAGGTAGGCAAAAAAATTCGCATCAGCCTGCCGGCCTCTGCCTATCGTTTAATACCAGGGTTGCCAGGGCGAATCTATTTGACAGGCCCCGCCAGCACTGTCAGACTTTTTACTCGATTGACATAAATAAAAAAACAATCGTCACCTCACATAACTGTTCAACATGAAAAATTTTATTATTGACGTCGCACGTGCGCGCTCGGGGTTTTTTATTGTTTGCGGCATCGCTGCGGCAACGATCAAACCGGCAGGCGCACAAAACTGGCCACAAAAACCAATCAGGGCGGTCGTGCCGTTTTCCGCGGGGAGTGCTATCGATATCATTGCACGCCTGGTGCTGGAGCCCGTGTCCGCGCAACTGGGCCAACCGATTGCGATTGATAATCGCGGCGGCGCCGGCGGCACCATCGGTGCGGCGGCGGTGGCTCAAGCCGAGGCCGACGGCCATACGCTGCTCGCCCACTCCTCCGCGCATACGCTGACACCCGCGGTCTACCCCAAGGCTTCCTACGACACGTTGAAGGATTTTTCCGCCGTCGCCACGCTGGGCAGCGTGCCGAGCATTACCGTCATCGCACCATCCAAAGGCGTTAAAACCCTGAAGGAACTGGTAACACTGGCAAAAAGGGAGAAGCTGAGCTTCGCGTCATCAGGTGTTGGCTCCTCGAGCCACTGGTCGGTGGAGCGCCTGCGCCTCAGCGCCGGCTTCGATGCCGTGCACATTCCCTACAAGGGCGGCCCCGACGCGATACGCGAGGTGGTGCCGGGGCGCGTGGACTTTATGTCATTCGGTCTCGCCAGCGTACTGCCGTACATACGCGAGGGGCGCCTTCTGGCGCTTGCAGTCAGCACGCCCAAGCGCACCCCCGCACTGCCGGACGTCCCGACTACGCTGGAACTGGGTTACCCGGATTCGGACTATTTATTCTGGAACGGTGTGTTCGTTCCGGCAAAAACACCCAGGGCGGTGATCGAGCGCCTGCATCGAGAGATCATGCGTTCGATGTCGCTGCCTGGCGTTGTGGAAAAACTCGCGCCGCTCGGGGTTGAGCCGCTTCCGCTTTCACCAACCGAATTTGAGGCGCTGTTGAAACAGGAGGTTGTCAGTAACCTGCAGGTGGTCAAATCTGCGAATCTGAAATTCGATTGAACCGTGCCTCGACCCGCGTGGCAACCCTGCACCGTTTCGCCTCGCGTATTGGAGCGTACAGCGTTTTGAAGAATTCCCCCTTCACGGTGTTGCGACTGCTCTTGCTGTCCATCATTGGCGGCACGGCGTCTGCGCAAACCTATCCAAACAAGCCGCCCCGCATCATCATTCCGGCGACGCCTGGCGACAGCTGCGACGTGCTAACCCGATTAGTCGCACAAAAAATCAGCGAACGCCTCGGCCAGCCTTTTACGATCGACAACCGCGCCGGTGTCGCCGGACAACTCGGCCTGCAACTACTGACGCAGGCATCCCCGGATGGCTATACCCTCGCCTGCGGACAGGGCGGCAACATGGTCATCGCCCCACTGGCCTATCGCAAAGTCGCCTACGATTCACCCAAGGACTTTGCACCGATCGCCCTTCTTGCCTCGAACTTCTCGGCGCTGGCGGTGCACCCCAGCGTTCCGTTTCGGACGGTCGCAGATCTGGTCAAATTCGCCAAAGCCAACCCGGGAAAACTTTCCTTCGGTTCCACGGGCGAGGGCGGATTTCAACATTTCACACTCGAATTGCTGCGTGTGCAGGCTGGCTACAGCTATCTGCACGTGCCGTATCGGGGCATGTCGCAAATCTATACCGATGTGATGGGCGGGCGCATCGATGCGGTGCTCGCTTCGTTTATCTCGATGCAACCGCTGGCCGCGTCCGGCCGCCTGCGTATGCTTGCGATTGCACGGGCCACACGCATGGCGGATTATCCCAACGTGCCGACCATCGCCGAAACCATCCCCGGCTACACCGCAGGCGGCTGGTACGGGATCGTGGCACCGGCCAATACGCCCAAGGAAATCATCCAACTACTCAACAGCGAGATCAACCGCGCCCTGGCATTGCCTGAAATTCAAAATCAGATGAAGTCATACGGGCTGGAGATTCACACCGAGTCGCCGGAGTTTTTCGCCGAAACCATCCGCAGTGATTTCGCACGATGGGGCAAGCTCACACGTGACATCGGATTCAAACCGCAGTAAACGTCAATCGCAGCGCTGCCGATACTTATTTACTCCGGCTGCACACCCGCCCATTTCGCCACCTCGGTCCACTTCACAACCTCCTGCTGAAAGAAGGCCGCAAACGCCGTCGGCGAACTACCCACAATCTCGGCGCCCTCGGCAATCAGACGTGATTTCAACTCAGGTCTGGCCAACGCTTTGACCACCGCACCGTGGAGCGTATTAATCACTGCGTCGGCGGTTGCCGCCGGGGCAAAAAAGCCGTGCCACTGCAGCGCCTCGTAGCCACGCACGCCCTGTTCCTGCATGGTCGGAAGATCAGGAAACACTGGTGCGCGCTTGCGACTTGATACGGCGAGCAAATGCAGCTTGCCGCTGCCCGCATGCGGCAGCACTAACGGCGGCACCAGAAAGGCCATTTGCGTCTCACCCGAGATCACCGATGTCAGTGACGGGGCAGCCCCCCGGTAGGGCACGTGGCGCGTATCGATACTGGCGCTGGCGTTGAGCAAAACCATTGTGAAATGCCCGCTGTTGCCGACGCCGGATGAGCTATAGGTCAGCGTGCCGGGCCGCGCCTTGGCAAGCGCAATCAGATCCTTGACGTTTTTCACCGGCAATGACGGATGCACCGCCAGCACCAGCGGGGTCGAGATACTCATCGAAATCGGGCGCAGATCCCGCTGCGCGTCAAAGCTCAGGTTCTTCGACATCACCTTGCTCACGGCAATCGGCGAAGGCGTATACAGCAACGTGTAACCGTCAGGCGGCGCCTTGACAACATATTCGGTGCCGATATTACCCGCCGCGCCACTGCGGTTATCGACGATGATTTGCTTGTCGAACTGACGCGCCATATCCTGCGCAATGGCACGCGCAAATAGATCAGCGCCGCCACCGGGCGGATAACCGACCACCAAGTTGATATTTTTGAAAGGGTAATTCTGCGCCGCAACCACCGTGGCCAGTGTCAGCACCAAAGCGCCGGACAGGTAACGTGCAAGCTTCAATCCAAAATTCATCGTGCTTCCCTACGCAGTTGTTGCAGCACTCAGGCAGCCCGTCCCGACCAACAATCCAACGCCGCGGCGTCACTCACTGCACAACATCTGCGGAAACACCGGCCTGACGACCAAGCGCGGCAATGCGCTTGCGCTCGAGCTGCATGAACGCAGTGAATTCAGCCGGAGATTCCGGACGCACTGTCGCACCTTGTTTGGCGACCAGCTCGCGCACCTCGGGCGTGTTGAGCGCATTAACCATCACGGTGTGCAGGCGGGCGCTAATGTTTTGCGGTGTTTTCGCCGGTAGCACGATGCCCCACCATTGCGTGATCTCGAAGCCCGGCAGAAATTCCGCCACCGTCGGCAACTGCGGCAACAACGGGTCGCGTTGCGCGCCGGTGCTGGCGATCACACGGATGCGCCCGCCACTCGCATGCGGCATCGCCACCAGTGGCGAGGTGATCAGATACTGCAACTGACCGGCCATCACATCGGTCAACGCCTGCGCCGCGCCTTTATATGGAACGTGGTTGGTCGCGATACCAGCCAGCGTATTGAGCATCGCCCCGCCCAGATGCGCGGGGGTCGCGTTGCCGGCCGAACCGTAATTAAGCTGCCCTGCACGCGCCTTGGCGAGCTTCACCAGCTCTGGCACCGAATTCACGCCAAGGCCGGCGTTGACGAGCAACACGTTCGACACGCTGGCCATACGGCTTAACGGTGAAAAATCCCGATCCGGGTCATAGCCCAGCCTGGCACCGAGCGCCGGCAGCGTTGCAAACAGCGTCGCCGTTGCGGCCACCAGCGTGTAACCATCGGGGGCGGCGACTCTACCCAACTCAATGCCGATCAGACCGCTCGCCCCGGCGCGTGCATCCACCACCACTGGTTGCCCGATGAGTTCCGACATGCGCCCGGCAAGTATGCGCGAGAGCACATCCTGGGAACTCCCCGAGGCCCCCGGAACCAACAAGCGGATGGGGCGGCTCGGAAAATGTTGCGCGCAGGCTGTCACCGCGGCGAACGCCAACACGGCGCCCGCGCCGAGTAACTGCAGTCCACCAATGGCAGGCATCCGCAGAGGCTCAGTAATAAGAAGGTTTGACGCCGGGCGGCGGCGAGTAGCGGAAGGTGCCGCGTTTGAGAATCGCAGCCTTGCCCCCCACCGCAGCGATTTTTGCCGCCTGATCAGCCTTGGCCTGACGATCAGCGGCCTCCGGATCAACCACCTTGCGCAGCGCCGCTTCACACTCGCGCCGCACCGCTTCAAATGCCGGATCGCGACCAAGATCGTTGCACTCCTGCGGATCGGCGGCGAGATCAAACAACATCGGCGGCAGACCGACGTAGTAAATAAATTTGAAATTGCGATGGCGGATCATGTAAGAACCACAGATCGCGCCGGCGGCATGATACTCGGAGAGGATGGTGCGCTCGGGCGTCTTGCCGCAGGCGATATCGAGCAACGAATGCCCGGGCAGATCCGCGTCGCGCGCGTCAGCGCGGGCACCGGTCGATTGCACAATAGTCTGAAAGGCGTCGGCCAGCGTCACCGGCACATCAGACACCTGGCCGGCCGGGATGTCCGGCCCCGCCATGATCAGCGGGATGCCGGCCGACTCTTCGTACATGGTCGACTTGCCCCACATACCGCGCGTGCCCAGATTGTCACCATGGTCGGACGAATAAATCACCCGTGTGTTGTCGAGGAGACCGTTACTCTCGAGTGCCGCAAGTATTTTGCCAACGTTCGCATCCATGAAGGTGGTCAGCCCAAAGTAAGCGGCAATCGCGCGACGCACCATGGGATGATCGAATTCATCGTCAAAGCAGAGGCAGCCGCGCATCGCATCGGTGAACGGATGGCGTGGCCGCTCTGCTTTGTCGTACATAAGCGGCCACGGTACTGCGCTTTCCGGATACAGGTTGTAGAACTCGGGCGGCGCGATCAGCGGGAAGTGCGGCGAGACAAAACCGACGTAGAGCATCCACGGTTTTTCGCGATGCTTGGGTGCTTCATTGGCCAGCCATTGCACGGTATGGGCGGCGATGTCGCGGTCGTATTTGGTGTATTCCGATTCACCCGGGCCTGCTTCGGGCCCGAGTCGTTTCGAACCGGGCCGCACTGGCAGCTCGTCGCGAATCAAACCAAGCAGATCACCAAGACCATCGACGATATGCAAAGGCAGTATCTCCTCGTCAAAACCGTTGCGACGGGGATCGGCATCGAGATAATGAAGTTTGCCGATGGACGTCACATGATGACCTTGCTCCATCAAGCGGTGGCCCCAGCTTGCCGGCTGGCCCTCATAGGCGATGGCATTGTCCCAGCAGCGCACCTTGTGCACATACTGGCCGGTGGCAAACGAAGCACGTGCCGGCACGCAGATCGGGCAGTTGGTATAGGCGGAGGTAAAGCGCGTGCCACGTGCGGCGAGCTTGTCGAGATTGGGCGTCTTGATCATCGGGTGCCCGTAGCAGCCAGTGACGCGTTTATTGTGTTCGTCGGACAGAATGACAATGGTGTTGGCAGGTTTCAATTAAGAACGCTCCGGCGGCTGTTATAAAAGGTCAAGCGAAGCGGCGAGAATACCGCGAATTCAATTGAAATATTTATTGACTAAAAACGCAACGCCGTTGCCCCTCACCCCCGCCCGTTTCAATCGAAATCGCCGGCTAGCAGGTCCCTGCCCCCGCCCGCGGGAGAAGGACAGGATGGGGGCGTAGCGCCACGTGCCGACCGAAATCGCCTCCCATCCCGTAGCAGAATGACCAACCCAAACACTTTTCGCTCACCGCCACCCTGGCTCACCCCATGAGCTCCAACCCCGCTATGTTCACCCTCCCACCACCAACGTCGCGAGCGTCTACGCCCGCACTCGCAGCGCATGCAAGCACAGGCCGACCCGCCCTTCGCGACGCCATCCGACGCCACCGACCCGCCGCCGGCGGCCAGAGCCAGATCTGGTCGCGCCACAACGCCGACGGCCCGCGTGTGACCACGATGGAAACACAAATCATCACCGGCGAAGATAGTGCGGCACGCATCCGCCTCGGACAACACGCCGGCCCGCGCAACATCCGCCCGCCCAAAAAAGCCGTGAAAGCCGAACAGGAACCACTGCACATCTTAGCCGCACGACCGCAGGTAATGCAGTGTTATCTGGACTGGAAGAACATCACCGCCCGCACCCCGATCAGCGAACGGCGGCTAGCCGCCTCGGTGGGCGTGATCATCACAGCGCTGAATGAAGTGCTGCCGGCGAGGTGGGGGCTGGAGATTATGACGCCGCGGTCAGCGGAAGAAGCAGACGGCACAGGCACATAGAATAAAACCAAATAACTGGCCTGTTCTTATCCAGCCCACTCTGCGACTTGCTGGTCATTCTTGAGGCGCATACGCTGGATCATCAAACCCATAAATATCTCATCGAGATCACAGCGATCGTTTGAAACGATCGGCAGACTCGCCCGCGCCTGCAGTTTGAATTGTTCAATCAAAGTCAGGTTGGGAGCCTTGCAGTAGGCATCGCTCCACCACTCTTCGATACGTTCTCTCGCTGCGCTCAACGCCGACGCCGCGGGAATTTTTTCCCGCTTCCTGTGTTGATTTACGGTGCGGGATGCCGGCATCAAATTCCACAGGTCGCCACAAGGCCACGCCACCCAGGGAAGACAATGATCGATATCGAGGTTGGCCTCGTTTAAACGCGCGCCGCTCCACACGCACCGCAAGTCGGCAGTTGTGATCAAGCGAACCGCTTGCTCACGTGCAATCTTGACGTCCCGACCCGGCTCCAACCACAACATTGCAGAAGCAATCACGCCATCTTCAACAGGGCGCCCCTGAGCCGCACAATAACTCTTGATGAGACGCGTCCACTCCGCGAGGACCGCCGGCTCGATCCACACCTCGAACTTTTGCAGCGCCGACCAAAGGTTCTGCGGAATACGAACCACGCCAAAACTCGCAAGGTAGGTATCGTCCAAGGTGATGCTGTCTGGCACTGGCAAACGCGAGGCCCGCTGCACTTCCAGGATGGCGCCGCCGTTCGGATAGGTCATATACGTCGCAGGCATGGTTTGTATGGTGGTGCACGCGTCACGAATGGCTGCATGCAATGCTTTGGCACGATCGCCCGAGAAAGTCATGCCGATACGCATATCCAGATACGAAACATCGGTTCCGGCGATCAGAAGACGACGAAAACCCTCTTTCACAAAACCCAGGCCCTCGAGCCCCTTGTTTGTTGGTGCCTGCGGTAAACCGGCAGCGAGCAATGGCTTGAACAAGCGTAACCAGTAGAGCCCCACCAGTCCAAGAGGAACGCTGACGAAGCTCTCGTTCTCGGTGACCGCATAACCGGCGGCACCGTCGGCGATCCTGCACAGTGCACGCAGCAAACCGAGTTTGTAGGTTGACGACTTGTTGTCATTGATAATGATGTGCCGCAAAAGCGGGAGAGCGCCGGTGCCATCATCGGGAAGACGCACCACCAAATTGATCCAGCTCACTTCTGTGCGTCCCGCGGAATCCGGTGTTGCTGTTCTGCGCTCAACAAATGCGCCGTTTTCCCTTGCCAGTCTTTCTATTTCTTGCTCGGTGACCGGACGCATTTCACGACCATCGCCCATGGAGCCTATGCGCAGACTGAGCGCCATGAATCCACCCGGCTTCAGCAAGGTGATGAGCTTGCGGAAAGCACGCGAACGATCAACCTCTGCCACGTGCATCCATACCGCACTCAGGAGAATGAGATCGAAGTTCAGCCCGAGGCGAACTGCTTTTCTAAAATCCGGCAGCGCATCATCAATCCATTGGACGCCAGGTTCCGTATGCAGACTTTGTCCGATATTGCGCATTGCAGCCGAAGGCTCGACCGCGACAACCTCATACCCTTTCCTGGCCAGCCAGGATGCATCGCGGCCAGTACCAGCCCCGACGTCGAGCGCGAAAGCAGCGCCCGAAGGCAGCAGATCGACAAACCAGGCATGAATGAGGTCCGGCGAAACCCGCTCGTATTGAACGGTAATATCTTTTGCGTGATAGTCGTACCAGGCAATTGATTTTTTCATTATGGGAATTTCGCCTGTCAGGTTTTTTCACGTTCCGACGCATTGACGTTATCGGCGGATATGAACGATACGAAAAACCAATGCCTGGTTGGTTTTGCTTGAAACAAAACTTGCCGTGAATTGTAATTCAAGCCATTGCAGGGCTACGACTAACTTACCGCACACTCCTCAAATAAGCCCCCTTCAACACCCCCGCCTCCTTCGCTACCGCCGTGCCAGTTGTTAGGAAAGCGCCGCGGCAGGTGCTATAACAACGCCGCACGCTCGCCACCGAAGCCGCCGAACAGAGTGTGAGAATCAACCTTCGTACCAAGAACGATCACACGAACCCCGGCGCCTTGGCGGGTGCCTTGTCTCTCACCTCTTGCATCACCTCAAAATCTTCGTCGGTAAGGCCGATCTTGCGACCCAATGCCGCCAGCGCATCCCCAATGCGAACCCGGGCGTCGGGATTGAGTGCCGCCACAAGAATTTCACAAACTTCGGCTTCTATAGTGGCCCCGTGTTGAGCAGCTCGCACCCGCAACGCACGGTACACCGCATCAGGCAGATTTCGTATCATTAACGTTGCCATGGTGACGCCTTCGAGTTGTGGATGCCATGAGCGCATTATGCCCAAACGCATGCATCCCGCAATAAAGTCAGGCCCATGAATGTCGGTGTACACCTGCGTTTGAGAACGTAACCGGAACGCCCTGGATAAACTAATCGCCTCACATGCCATCGCATTGGAGGTCATCTGGGTCACCAACAACGAGGCGAACTTCACAAAATACGATGGCTTGGTCGTGGAGAACCGGGTCGGAAGCCACTGACCATCGCGTGCTCCGCGAGCACGCTGCCGTCGCTATCAAAACTTCAACGCAGCCGTTAATTCGCTTTGACGCCGGCGTCGCGGGCGACTTTCGTCATCGCTTCTATATCATTACGAAGCTGCGTCGCAAACTGATCCGGGGTATTCAGCACAACCTCCGAGCCGAGTGCAGCAAAGCGCTCGCGCAGCTCGGTCGATTTAAAAGCCGTCACCATATCGTCGTAGAGGCGATTGATGATCGCGCGCGGCGTTCCAGCTGGCGCCAGTAGCGCATACCAGGCGGGTAATTCAGCCCCCATCACGCCCGACTCAGCCAGTGTTGGCACATCCGGCAGCAAACCAACCCGTTTGGGGCCGGCAATGGCAATGGCGCGAACACGGTTTGCGCGCAAATACGGCAATTCGTTTTGTACTGAATCGAAGGCTACCGTCACCTCGCCAGCCACCAACGCGGCGGCCATCGGCGCGCCGCCCTTGTAGGGAACATGCGTCAACCGGGTGCCAGTCTGTGCCATAAATAGCTCCATGGCCATATGCGCAAAGCTCGCCGGGCCGAACGACCCGTAGGGCAACTGAGTAGGTTTCGCTTTCGCCAGCGCCACCAGTTCGCGGGTATTTTTTACAGGCAAGGATGGATGCACGAAGATCGCAAACGGCGCAGATAAAATGATGCTGATCGGCGCAAAGTCGCGCATCACATTAAATGGCAGCTTTTCAAAAATCGCAGCATTCATCACCAGCATACCGCTGGAGGCGGCAACCAACGTGTAACCGTCGCCCGCCGATTTGGCAACCAGATCAAGACCGATGATGCCATTGGCACCAGGGCGGTTATCGACGACGAAGGTTTGCCCGAAGCTGGTGTTGAAGTGCTGCGCCACGGTGCGCGCCATCACATCGGTGACGCTACCGGCAGTCACCGGATTGATGATGCGCACCGGCCTGGCTGGAAAGTCCTGACCGTACGTCAGGCCGGACACCGGGACCGTGAGTGCCAGCGGGAGTGTCCAAACCGGGAATCGGCATGCAAGCATCTGTGCTCCTCGTGGACTTGTAGAACGGAGGTGCTGC